>JAPLNP010000083.1 GCA_026401055.1 Planctomycetia bacterium | reverse complement strand
CACGTTGCCGGACGTGCCGGAGTCAGGTCCGTAATCTTCCTCGTCTCCGGATCGAGTCGACAGATACTCACGCCGCCGCGTGAAGCCTGAGGCTTGTAGTCCCGGTTGAAATGATCCATATATCCCACCCGGTAGTCCCATGGAACATTCGAGTCTGGGATCAGCCGCGGAAACATAATCTTCCCGTCCGCCGTCCACGCCGGCAGATTCGACCCCCCTCCCCTCGCGTTCGGCGGCCCATACGTCGCCGCAAACCACATCGCCATCCCGTCTGTCAGCGTCCGATGCTCCGAACCATCCGCTCTACCGATGCACACGTCGCACCAGTCGTGTCCCGGATCCGATCCGGGAGTGCAATCCACATACAGAATCCATTGATCATCCGGCGACCAGCTCGTCCCGAAAAAGATGTGCCCCTGCTCTGCTTTGATCTTCACGCGGTTCTCGCCGTTGACATCACTCGTCCAGACTTGATACCCCTGCGGGCTCGCCAGATGAAACGCCACTCGCTTCCCGTCATGACACAGGCTCAACCCATACGGCAATCCCTCCCCGGGCTTCGTAAAATCCCGCACATCAGTCCCATCCAGCTTCATGCTGACGATCTGCCCCACCTTGTTCTTCACCACCTGAACGAGAAGACGATCGTCGCCGATAAGCAGTGCGGGAGTTTCAAATGGGGCAATCCGATCTTTCGTGCAGAGTTCCTCGAGTGAACCGCTCGCGAGATCGTGTGCCCAGATATGCGTTGGAGTCTGCGTGTAGTACTCCTCGAATGGCTTCCCCGGTCCATCGCGGCGTGGCTCCATGCTCAGAAGCACAATCCGCTTCCCATCCGAGAACAACGGTCCCGGCTGCCAAGTCACCTGATTCGGAACATCAAATTCAAGACGCCTCAACCCGCTCCCATCTGAATTGATCATCACCGTCTTCCCCTGAGACGTGAACAACAACTGCCGCTGAACGACAGGTTCGGCGGCGCGCGTGGGGGGCGGACTGCCGCAGCAGAGGAAGAGTACGAGGAGCAGGAGTTCGTGTGAAGTCGGCTTGAAGATGATCGCCATGCGAAGGCTCCCTGGTGAGTCATTCTGTGCCTCACCGCTTGTTTACCCTGCGGGAAGACATGCGGTGTCTCGCGGAATCAACGTGCCGGGTGAAACGAGAAACCGTATTACGGTTCGATTCGGAATCCGTCGATGGCAATTGAGGAATCTTTCGCGCGTGGGCCGTGCTGGCCGAGAACGGTGATCTTGAGCGTATGCCGGCCCGCGGTCGGAAACTCCTTCCGATAGACGCAGACGCCCCAGATGTCGTCGGCCGAATAGGTGTCGATGGTTTCCGGTGGGGCGTCATCCACGCCGACGGCGGCCTTGCCCGCATTCGCGCCCAACTTGGAAAACCAAAGCACCCGCTTGCCCTCAAACGTCAGCGAGACGCTTGCCCCCTGCTCGTTCGACGAGGTGAGTGTTCCGGCATGTGCCGGCGGCAAATCGCTCTGTGATTGCCACTTGCCGGCATACCGGATGTCGGCATTGGAGGGATCGTCAACGATACGCGAGGGCTTGGTCTCGGGGCCGGCGGCCGCGATCGCGCTCGACGCATTGCCCGCGCCGTCGACCGCGAGGACCTCGTACTTGGCGGCTAGGTCGGCGCCGGCCGAGTGATCGAAGTAGTACGTTCCCTTGGCGACGCGATCCACGGGCTCGCCGTTGCGGTACACCTCGTAGTAGGAAACCCAGTTATTGTCGGCGCCTGGCGTCCAGGTCAGTTCGACGCCGGGGTAGCCCATGTTCTCGGCCGCCTGCTTCTGAAGATCGGCGGGGGCGGTCGGCGGTTCTTTGTCGAGTTTGCTGCCCGGATGGAGCGGCAGATTCAAGTAGACGAGTTCTCCCGGCAGCATCTTTTCGATCTGGATGCCGCTCTGCATCAGATCCTTGCCGGTCCGCTTCTCCATGGCATCGGATTCGTGGAAGGAGACGGTATAGATTTCCTCGGGCAGCAGTCCCTTGGGCTTGATCGTTACGGCTCCCGGCGCCGGACGCTTGGGAATGATGATCCCCTTCTTTCGGTCTCCGCTGAGTCGTTGGAAATACATCGTCGGATCGGGATCACCGACGATGGTAGGCCGGTAGACTTTCACCCAGCGTCCGACGACGTTGTGTTTCTGGAGATAGTGGTAAATGTCGATCAGTTCGCGAAGTCCTTCGAGTTTCACCGGATCCCACGTGTCGCCGGTCATATCGAAGTTGATGCATAGCAAGCCCCGCCACGTTGCTTTGTCGTAGCTGGCGGGATTCCAGATATCGGGGATGTCGCTCGTCTTGTCGGGCGGCAGGATCAGCGACGCATGGTAGTTGCGGATGATTCCCACGGCGCCGTCGCTGAAAGAAACCGTCGAGGCGTATCGGGCGTAGTCGTAACCGGCGTTGTTGCCGCCGCCGTTGACCGCCTGAAAGGCACAGCCGGGATACTTGTCGAGAAAATCGCGCAACACTTGCCGCAATCCGGCGTCTTGGCCCAAGAGCGGCGTGTCGTCGCCATTGCGAGGGCAGGTCGGCGTGCTGTCATTGCGCCATTCAAAGTCGCCCCAACGTTCGTGAAAGGTATCGAGTTGACGTTTGATATGGTCGACGACTTCGGGCTTCGACATGTCGAGCGTTTCGCCGATGACCCAATCCGGATGTTCCTTGGCCACTTGGGACTGGGGATCGACGGTATAGAGAAATGCGTAGATCAATTGTCCCATGCCCGACTTGCGAAGGTATTCGCCCGTGGCGCGGAAATCGGGTCCGTTCCAGTCGCCGGCCCGATCCCACCATCCCCAGTCGCGGTGGTAGACGTCGCCGCCGATGCGCCGCATCAGGTCGGCCACGCGGAACACCTTGCGAAAAGTGCTGTCCGGGTCCGGCTTGCCACCGACCCAGCCGACGTTGAGTCCCGGTTCGCCCCAGGCGGTTCCCCTCATCCAGTAGCCGAGGACGCGAATTGCAGGGAACCACTTGTCGCGGGTGTAGTCCCAAAGATAGCGATATTGCCAATCGAGCACTTCGTTGCCGGCTTCATCCAGATCGCCGCGAAACAGGCCGACGAACGCCTTCGGCGTGACGAGCGACGCGCCGGGTGCGAGCGTCTGCTTGTGGCCCGCAACCTTCAACTCGGCGGTGACGCTTCCGTCGGTGTTGCGTTGGAACGACGAGGCCCAGTGACCGAAATAGTCCCAACCGATGACCACTCCGTCGCGAGTGTCCTTGGCCAACAGCGCGTACCAAGGGGCATAGGTGCTCGATCCCATCCGAAAGCCATAGCCGGCCGATCCGCCCGACTGATTTCCGGTGTTGCACACGGTCGCGGCGACGTGAACGCGTCCCGCCTTGGGGGCGGTCCAAACCCGGGCGGCGTCCTGATTCGCGTCGGGATGCTGATCGCCTACGCCGATAAACGGCGTGCCCGTGGCATTGTCTTTTTCCTTCCGCCACTGTTTCGGGCCGGGATAATAGACCAAGTCAACGTATTGTTGCCCCTCGATGTATTGATAGCGCCAGCCGTTCTGCCCTTGTCGGTCGCTGAACTCCCGCGAGGCGGCGTGCGTTTCGCCGTCGTCATACTTGATGGTCGGGTCGAAAGCCGTCGTGTCCCAGCCATAGTTGCCGTTCATGTTCACGACAAACGCGAGCTTGTCGCCGGCGGCCACATCCAGGCTGAACTCCACAGGCGCCTTGACCGTGCCGTTGGACACATACTGCACGCCGCTGGCGGGCCAAACCTGCTTGCCGTTGAGCAACACGGTAGCGTTGATTCCGTCGCCGGGGAACCCGGCCGCGTCTCTCTTAAACGGCTCGTAGGAATCGAAGGTGCGTGGTTTGGCCGCCGACAGCGTCTCGGTCTTCAGCATCCAGGAGCCCGGTTGATTCTCACCGCCGGTCATCCAGTGGAAGTCGAGATCCTCGGGATTGCCGGGGCGAACCGTTTCGGCCAGAAATCCAGGCTGCCCAATTATGAGAGGCTGATCCCCGACGTTCTTGATCGTGATCCACTGACGCACGATGCTCGATCCGGGATAGATCATGTAGCTCTTGGTGACCTGCAACGATTCTCGTTGAATCGTCAGATCCAACTGCAATTCACCCTGGCTGAGTTTTGCCTGCTCGGCGTGAATCAGTTTCCAGGGACCCGTGGCGCCGGTGATGGGTTCCTTGGCCTCCCCAAGGCGAAGAGAGAACTCGCCGGAAGCCGCGCCGCCGGATACCAACTCGCGGCCGGAAGTTCTGTTCTTAAAACTCTTGAGCAGTAGTCTTCCATCTTCCAGGGCGATCACGCGCTGCATGGTCGCGGTGCCCAAGGTCCAGCGGTTGGTCTCGGCCTTAATGTACGCGTCGTCCGCCGCCATCACGACGCCGGTGAAGATGCAGCAGGCAATCATACAGACGCACGTTACGGATGTTTGCCTGGAGAATGACATGTCCAACGAACCTCTATTGCCCATCTTCCAGCCTCCTGTTGATCGGTCTCGGTTTGGTTCCGTATTTCTCATTTGGGCGTCGTTCGGATACGCTCCGAGCGACAACAGTTCCCGCATGTTAACAAGGTGGCTCGCGACCTTCCAGTTGACGTGCCGATTTTCGGTCCAACACTGAGTCCCTCCGGCAGTCCTGATACTTGACGATCCCTCTGCGGAGCCAAAAAAGTGTGTCCCAGGAATCGTCCCATCCCTGGAATGCTGAAGTCGCGCCGATTTGCCTCGGATGGATTGAGCTTGACCGATGGGTGCCGACTACACCAGTTCTCGAATTTCCTGTGCCGCCGCCAAAGCTGCGTTGGCATCTGCCATTTTGCCGTGGCATTCCTTCAGCAGTGCCAGTGCCGCCTTGACTTCGGAGATGCCCAGGCCGCGCCTCGACACCACGGCTCTTGCAGCCTTCCGCCTTGTCTTCGTCTTGGCTTTGATGTTGGCGATGTGGTTTGGCGAAACCACTACCCCTTGCTTCGCCAACGCCTCGGAAACCTCTTTGTTGGTGGCTTTGGGGTGGGTCTTGCGGTAGTTCTGCACCGTCTGGGACTTACTGATGCGTTGTGTTTGTTTCGCCATGACTGGCTCCTTCTGTGAGTGGGTTGATGACAGTGTCATTCTCCAGGGTGGAGGATAGATGTCAAGGGGAGAGGGGAAAGATTGTCCCGCAGGAACATAATCACTCAGGCGTGGGACAAAAAGGCAAGCGGCAGTCTCCAATAGAGGCGCGTGACACGTGTTCGTTGACCCGACAGGGATCTCGCCCGCCGTTCACACTTGGAATCGGCGCCAACAACGGCACGCGGGTGGAAGGTAAAACCGGCCGCCTGCGCCTCCACGCAGATCGCCCCGGCGACGTTGAGAGCCGATGCGCCGGCGAGCTTCATGCGACGTCTTTCGCCAACCGCGACGGCGCCTCGACGAGGCTCTCGGCGGCGATCTCGACGACGTCGGCACCCGGACCATCTGGACCACCGCGCCGCCCGGGCCGCCGGCGATGACGGTCCGGAAGGTCGCGGGGAACGTCGCACACGAAGTAGGATCGCGTTTCCTCACGGCCGTGTGCGCTCGTGGGTTTGGTGGTGGCTGACCATGTGAATCGCCGCCTTACCCCACCTATACCAGATTACCCAGCATGGCGCAATCGCCCTAGGGCAGAATGCTGGCCACCGGCACGTGCAACCTGCTCGCCATTCTGCTCATCGGCAAGGCGTTGCAGTTGACGACCGTGGTGCGAGTGAACGTGATCAATGATGCCGTGGCGACCGCGCTTACCGTGATTGTCGGTATTGTGATTTTCGCTGAGCCCTCCAGCCCTCGACTCATCATCGGGATCGTCCTCACGCTGGTGAACGTTGTGCTCATCGGTTACAATGAGCAGTTGGAAGATGAGCCCGAAGCAACCGCGGCCGCGGCCGTCGAAACACGTGAGTAGCTTTCACAAATAGGAGACGTCCCGTACAGAACATTCGTTGTGACTGCGACGAGATCGGGTGCCGAGGGTATCCGAGGAGTATGCCAAGGGGATGGATTGGGGCTGGGAGTACGAGAAATGACCGGTGGTCAAACGCCAATGCATCCGTTACCAGTTAGTCTGTACTTCATGCCCGAGTGGTGGGATCGCCACTATCATGTCGACAAGCCGCGGGCCTCGGAGCCGTCACAGAATGCTCTTGAGTCGCTGTACTTGGGACGCTTGCGATTCCTGTACGAGCAATTCGGCCAGTGGGAGATTGGCCAGGATAATCCCAAACTCGAAGGTGGGCAGATTGCCACAGTTCTGAGACACGGCTACGATACCGTGCCCGTCCTCCTGGGCACGACGCTTGATTACGGCAACGCATGGGGGTTCTTTCCGCGATTCCACACGCTAGGGGAACTCGGGGGCCTGGAGCCGGTCGATATTGCGAACCACCCAGAGGGCGAGTGGCTTGTCCGCGAGAAGCAACGACTGGACTCGCTCTACGGCCGATGCACGCACTGCCTTGACCTGGGCAGCGTTGTCAATCATGCTTTTCGCATCGTCGGTCAGGACATCTATGCGGACATGATTGGCAACCCCGAGGAGGTCAAGAGACTGTTCGAATGCATTCTTCAGACAATGCGACGGCTTTTCGACTTCATGGACGACGTCTTCGGCAAAATGGATCCTGTGCCGTTCAGTAACTGCAACGTGACACTGATGGGGCCGGCGCTCTACGAGGATCTTGTGCTCCCCTTTGATGCACGGCAAAACCGGTTCGCCGCGGAGCGACACGGCGTTGTGCCCCGAGCGGCCATCCACCATTGCGATGTACCGCTTGACCCCTTTGTCGAGGCCTATGCCAAGCTGCCCGGACTAGCATCCGTGCAGGCCTCATTCACGTCCGACGTGGCCAAGGCGAAGAGGGGACTTGGCGGCTGCGGCTTTTCCGCCATGGTGTCGCCACGGTCACTGAACGCGGATCTCGCGGCGCTCGAGGCTTCCCTTCAAAAAGCGATTGCAGACGGAACCGACGATTTGGCCATTTGGAACGTGGACCCGGAGACAGGGCCCGATCGCTTGCGCACGATCCTGGGTATCGTCGACACGGTTTGCCAGCGCCATGGCCGAGAGCCCCGTTTTGAGCCCATGCCGCTGTGTTGGGAGGAGATGCAGTGGGCACACCGTCAGTATCAAGGAGGCTGAGGATATGCGCAAAAAAACCATACTACGGGGCAGGGCGATTGCACGATAAGTTGCGGTCCGAAGAGGACTTATTCCAGGGCGCTGGGAGCGTCGGTCCCAAAGATCAAGGTGGTTTAGCCTTCCACTACAGCCTCCCACTCCGCCAGTAGGCCTAAGTCGCGCGCCAGCGACTCTAGGTTGACGTGCGCCTCGATCACGTAGCTCAGCCGAAAGTTCAGGAGGTAGCAATCCCTAAGAGCCTGTGAGCTTGGGAAGAGGCACGTCGCCATCACGCGATTTGCCGAGGGACACTCTTATCCGCTCGGAGCTGGACCGAATCCTTCACGCACCTTCAGATTCTCTCAAATTGGCTGAGGACGTAATCCCTTGCGCGGGCCACATCGGCGAGGCCGACGTGCTCGACGGACAGGTATACCTCGCGGTCAAGTTGGGCAAGCAAGCGGAGGTAGAGCGGATAATCGAGCACGCCTTTTCCGGCAGCGGGTAGGTCGGTGCCGTCGACGGAGGTCTTCACGTCTTTCGCATGTGCCAGCACGATCTGGTCACCAAGCCGCTTGAACATCTCTTCGAGCATCGGTTGCATCCGCAGGAGGTCTTCCTTGCGGAAGAAGTTGCACGGGTCCATCACCAGCCGCAGCGACGGAGAGTTGACCTCGCGGAAGAGTCGTTCTGCCCGATCGATCGAGTCGATCACGTTCTGCCAATACGGCTCGACGGAGACCACGGCTCCGGTTTTCTCCGCCAACCGGGCCAGCTTCTCCAACGCCGCGCGGCAGAGGACGTAAGCCTCTTCGGTCGCGTTCTCGGGCGAGATGAGCCATTCTGATTCGGGGTTGCGAGTCCCGGTCTCGGTGGAGATGTTCGGGCAGCCCAAACGCTTCCAGTTGACGATGAACGCCTCCATGCGAGCCTCGCCGCGCCGGCGCTTGGCTGCATCGGGCTCCACGACGTTGTGGTAGCCGGCGATGCCCACGATCTTGACCCCCTGGCGGTCGAACGCACCGGTGATCTTCTTGGCCATGTCCCAGTCGGGGGCCAACGGGTCGAACCGGACATCCGCGAAGGCATAGTCAGTCACCACGCCGGTGAAGCCATCGGCCCGGATCCGCTTGGCCGCCTCTTCCAGTGGCAGGCCCGCGTACACCTGCGAAAGGATCCCCAGCTTCAGGTTCTTCTTGGCCTTGGCCTTCCAATCGACGGCCGGCGCCCCACTTGCCTGCGAGCCCAAAAGAAGCAGCCCCATGGCCTTCAGGCAGTCGCGGCGAGGCAATGTGTGGGCCATCTTCTGTTGACGAAGCGATGTCTTGCGGGTAACCATGATCATGTTCCCTGTCGGTTGTGAATCTCCTGCTACTGTAAATGCACACAGTGTGATTCTACCGCGGAAGCGGCGATGTTGCCAGGTATTGCGACGAAGTCGTCCCCCATTCCAACCTGGAGGTCCCAAAGCGATTCCTGAAACACCCGCCCTCGATCTGCAACTACGACATGGGGCAAACGGAAGACAAAGGACCGCCCGAAACCTCCCTGCCAAGAACTCGAACCGGTTACTGGCCAGTTGGCAGGTAGCAGAACTTCGGACATCAAGAGAAGGACCGGCAGTAGTCCCTCGTTCACGCGGCCGAATGGAGGTTTCATTCTCAGCAAACCATCGTTTTAGAATCTCAGACGAGCTGGCCCCACACCGGAGAGGGGACCGTGTGGCACTCGTGCCGGATTGCTAGCCGGGACCGTTTCTCGGCACATCCGAGCTATCCCGAATATGCTCAGGACAACGGCCTGAAGGGGCACGTCGTCGGCAGCGTGGAGGCGGAGAGCCGCCATCTGATCAACTGGGAAGAGACTGTTGGCGACACGCGAGTCCACAAGACCCATCAGGGATTAGGTCCGCACGGTGTCTTGGGAAATCGAGTGGCCGCCGCTGAGACCGCTGCCGGGAACGGCGTTCCCCTTCTCCCACGAGGTCCAGCGGACGGTCAACCGCGACGGTCATCTTGACGAGGCTCTCGGCGACGGCAATCTCGACGACGTCCAACCTCGCCGACGACCTTGACGTGAATCGGCGGCCGTCCCGAGGCATCCTGGCGAGTCGAACTTGGAAGGGGCTTGCTTCTCGGAAGCGGAGAGCGCAGAATGAGGCATCAATATTGTGAGTTCCGATTGTCCGCCGAAAGGCAGGAGAGAGCCGATGAGACTGCATGATCTGGATCGGACAGCCTTGGCAGCGGCTTTGGCCCTGCTGGCGTTGGGCGCGGCGGCACAGGCCGACGTGTTCAATATGGGCGGCGCGCGCAACGCAAATGGCACGTGGACGGGCCTTGCAAGCGAAGTGAGGTGCCTGTCCCCATTCTTTCACAAGCTCTGAGCGTATTTTGCCACGCGACGGGCGACCGGGCCGAGGAGGACGAGAGTGAACGTCAGGGGAGCCACGCCGCGCGTGGTCGCAGTGCTGCTCGTATTGAGCGGCGCGGTGTGCGTCGGTCTGCGCTTTCAGGCGCGCCGCGACGTGCGACTGGGACGCGGCGACTCGGTCTGGCGCCTGACATACCGGATCGAGTGCGACGTGGACAAGGCGGGCGCAAACCTCCGCGCGGCGTTTCCGTGGGACACACCCCATAGCCGCGTCTTCCGCGAGGACTTCCGCAGCTCCGGTCTGACGATCGGCCCGCGGCGCCTCGCTTCGACCGGCACGCGCGAGGTCTTGGCCGTCGCGCAGGAGCCCGGCCACGCCGACCTGACGGTCCGCTTCGACCTTCATCTGAGCCCGACGGCCAATTGGTCGGTCCAGGCGGAGCCGACGGCTCTGTCGGTCGACACCAGGGCCAGGTATCTGGGCAGCGAGCCGGCTGTCCAGACCACGGGCAGCGCCGTCATCGAGACCTTGAAACGCTGGCCGGCAGCGCCGGCAACGCAGGCCGAGTTGGTCCAGCGCCTGTTCGAGTATTGCCAGACCCAGATCGGCGCGGGCTGGGAGGATGCGCCCAGCGATGCCGAGAGTGCTCTGCGCGAAGGGGTGGCTACGGCGTCGGGCCGTGCCCGGGCCATGGTCGCGCTGTGCCGGGCGAGCAAGGTGCCCGCTCGACTCGTTACGGGCTTCGAGATACGAGAAGGCGACGAAGTTCCCCCGCAGGTCTGGGTCGAGGTGCTGACAGGTGCTCGTTGGCTCCCCTACGACCCGACCAACGGCTTTGCCGAGAAATTACCCTACAATTTCGTCCCCGCGCGCCGCGACGCCGCCCAGGTCCTGTTGACCAGCGATGTGTCGGCCGTGGAGGCCGTGTACTCGATCGTCCGGTTGCCCGGCGCGCCCGAGGGCATGGCCGTCAACGGAGGCCACGTGCTCGACATCCTCGATCTGACGCGCCTCCCCTTGGAAATGCACGAAGTCCTGTCGCTGATTTTGCTGATGCCGCTGGGTGCTGTGGTGACCTGCATCTTCCGCACGATCATCGGCGTGAAGACCTCGGGCACTTTCACGCCAACCTTGCTGGCGCTGAGCTTCGTGTTTGCCGACTGGCGCACCGGCCTCCTGGTGTTCGTGGCAGTGATAGCCCTTGGATTCACGACTCGCAAAGTCTTGGACTGGCTCAAGCTGCTGATGCTCCCGCGACTGAGCATCGTGCTGACCCTGGTGGTCTGCTGCATCGTGTTCGCGGTCTCCGCGTTGGACTATCTCCGACTGACGCCGGGCTCCCACGCGGTCTTGCTGCCCATGGTCATCCTGACGATGATCGTCGAACGATTCTACGTGACTTCGCAGGAAGACGGGCTGCGCGTTGCGATCCAACTCCTGGCCGGAACGGTTCTCGTCGGCTTCTTCTGCTACCTCGTGCTGCGTTGGGAGTCGGTGGCACGCCTGTTGCTGGCCTATCCCGAGGGCCACTTCTTCACAGTGGCCGTGTTGATCCTGATCGGGCGCTATACGGGCTATCAACTGTTGGAGCCGTGGCGATTCCGTGACGTAGCCGATATGGAGCCCTGACGGCGCGCAAAGAAACAACCTCTGCAATGTTGACGTAGGACGGCCTTTCCAGACCGTCGTGTTTTGCGGGACGGCCTGGAAAGGCCATCCTACGGACTCGACCAACTCCTTCCTTTGCTGGGTACTGAGATGCAACGCTTGCGAACCGACTCGAGCGCGAAGCCGGCACGCCGCCGCTGGCGGTTCTGGGCGTGGCCCTCGGAGCTACGGCGGCGCGGCATCCTGGGCATGAACCGCCGCAACGCCGCTTATATCTTGCCGCGCAATCCGCGCCACCATTTTCCGCGCGTCGACGACAAGCTGCTGACCAAGCGGATCTGCCAGGCGCGCGGCATCCCCGTGCCGGAAACCTATGCCGTGATCGAGCGCCAAGGCGACGTGCGGCGATTCGCGGCACTCCTCGACGGGCGAGGGGAGTTTGTCATCAAGCCCACCGGCGGTAGCGGCGGCCGAGGCATCCTGGTGATCGGCCAACGCGATGGGCAGGACCTTCTAACGGTCGGCGGCGAGCGTCTCTCGCCCGCGGACGTCCAGTACCACCTGGCGTCCATTCTCGCGGGACTCTACTCGCTCAGCGGACACTCGGACCGCGCGATCCTCGAGCAGCGGATCGTGCGCCACGAGGCATTTGCCGAGGTCGCCGTGGGCGGAACACCCGATCTGCGCGTGATCCTCTACCGCGGCGCGCCGGTCATGGCCATGGTCCGTCTGCCCACCGCGGCCTCGCGCGGCCGGGCCAACCTGCACCAGGGCGCGGTCGGGGCGGGCGTCCACCTGCGCCGCGGCGAGACCTTCGGCGGAGTCTGCCACAACCGCGTGCTCGCCGCCCATCCCGACACCGGCCAACCGATCGCTGGCCTGAGGATCCCCGACTGGGATCGCCTGCTGCTGGCCGCCATGAACCTGGGCGATGCACTGGAAATGGGCTACATCGGAGTGGATTTTGTACTGGACGAGGCCCTCGGCCCTGTCGTGCTCGAGGCCAACGCGCGGCCCGGGCTGGCCATCCAAATCGCCAACCGCTCGGGCCTGCTCCGCCGGCTCGAGATGGTCGACGCCCATGCCGACGCGCTGGCCACTCACGAGTCCCGGCTGGAGCTGACGGCGCGCTTGGCCGAGGTCCGCTAAGCCCGGGCAGCTGCACGCACACTGTGGCGCCCGACCGGGCGAACCCGCCGGTGAACTTCGTAAGCATGGATCCCCGGTCACCTGACCGACGACAACGCGGCAATCTCCGGTATCCCCGTGGTTGTCGCGCGCGGCCGCGCCTACGGACCGAGTGGCGTAGAAGCCGTGCGTATTCGCCATGATTGTCCGCTGGCGTTGTTCGACGCGGCGGTCGAGGGTGGCTATCTCATCCTCGGGATCCCCGGCAAAGCGACTGCGTAGGCGGCCGGCCTGAACCACCTCGTCGGCGATCACCGCGACGGTGGCGCCGTATCCGTGGCCAAACAAAAAGGCCCCGCCGCGCCGGGGTCATACGGCGCGATGGGGCGATAAACTGGTTTTTGACGCAATGAACCCTAATCACGCTGGAAGCCGACCGGCAAGAATCGCGGGCCGAGGATCCCCAAGAAAACTGAAACCCCCGCCGCACCGAGGCGCGACGGGGGTGATGAATGGGGGGTCGCAATGAATAGATCGGCGGCCGACGTCAGAGATTGGCAACCATCTGGTTACAGTTTCACCGAGCACATCAACCCAGCGGCCTCATAATCGGCACCGGCCGTACAGGCGGCCTTCCATCTGGCCGTGGATCACCGCGGCGGGGCTACGCTAGACAACCTTGCTTCCCACACGACGATGGTCCACAATGAGGTACGTTGCAGCAGGTCCCGCCCATTTGTCCCCTCCCTGGAGTTCCCCACGATGATACATCGAAGGATCGCAAAGACTGTCGCACTGGTGTCGCTGGTCGTTTCGTCCACGGTCATGGCGGTCCAGCCCGCGCGCGCGGATGAACTGGCGGCCTCGATTGCCAAGCTGCCGTCCCGTGCCGAAGAGGCCGCCGCGCCGGCCGAGGGCGATTGGCTGGTCGTGCCTGTCCGGCGCAAGGCTGGCGTGTATCGCGGAAGCTGTGCGCAAGAGATCGTGATGACCAACGGCCTCATCTCCCGCACGTGGCGGCTTGCCCCCAACGCCGCCACCGTGGGGTTCGACAACCTCATCAGCGGCGAATCGCTCGTGCGCGGCGTCAAGCCGGAGGTCCGGTTGCAGATCGACGGTAAGGATTACGATGTGGGCGGCCTGCAAGGCCAGCCGGACTACGCGTACTTGCGGCCTGAGTGGCTCGACGCGATGAAGGCCGACCCTGGGGCATTTCAGCTCGTGGGTTTCGAGGTGGGCACGACCAAGGAGCGGTTCGCCTGGAAGCGAGTGCGGCACTGTCAGGACCTGCCTTGGCCGCCGCCGGGCATCTCCCTGACCCTGCGGTTCAAGGCGCCGGCGGCCAGTAACCTGGGCGACCTGACCGTTTCGGTTCACTATGAGATGTACGACGGCATCCCGTTGGTATCGAAGTGGTTTACGCTCACAAACGCCAGCACGCGTCCCGTGCGTCTGGACCAGTTCGTCAGCGAGGTGCTGGCCGTGGTGGAGTACGAGTCGGCCGTCGACGCGCGCACGCAATGGATGCCGCCGAACCTGCACGTCGAGAGCGATTACGAGTTCTGCGGCATGGACCCCGCCACGGCCAACCGCGTCGTGCATTGGGTCTCCGATCCCGAGTATTCGACGCAGGTGAACTACGATCGCAAGACGCCCTGCCTCTTGGAATGTCGCCTGCCGCAGGGGCCGGACGCGACGGTCGAGCCGGGCAAGACCTTCGAGTCGTTCCGCGTGTTCGAGCTGGTCCACGACAGTTCGGAGCGGGAGCGCAAGGGCTTGGCCGTGCGACGGATGTACCGCACCATCGCCCCCTGGGTCACCGAGAACCCGATTCTCATGCATGTCAGCGGCTCCGACCCGGTCTCGGTGAAGCGGGCCGTGGACCAATGCGCCGAGGTCGGCTTCGAGATGGTCATCATGACCTTTGGCAGCGGGTTCAACGTCGAGAACGAGGACCCGGCCTATCTCAAGCAGATCAAGGAAATGGTCGATTACGCGCACAGCAAGGGCGTGGAACTGGGCGGCTACGGGCTCTTGTCCAGCCGCGGCGACACGGGGCCGGCCAACGAGGTCATCAACCCGGCCACTGGCAAGTCCGGCGGCGCGATCTTCGGCCAGGCCCCATGCCTGGGCAGCCCTTGGGGCCAGGACTATTTTCGCAAGCTCTACGCCTTCTTCCCCAAGACCGGTCTGGACCTGTTGGAGCACGACGGCTCGTACCCGGGCGACCCGTGCGCCTCGACCACGCATCCGGGCCACCGTGGCCTGGCCGATTCCCAGTGGCAACAGTGGAAGACGATATCCGACTTCTACAAGTGGTGCCGCGCCCGGGGCGTGTACCTCAATGTGCCCGACCACTACTTCCTCGTCGGTTCGACCAAGACGGCGATGGGGTACCGCGAGACCAATTGGTCTCTGCCCCGCGCCCAACAGATCATCCACGGCCGGCAGAACATCTTCGACGGCACATGGGTGAAGACGCCGAGCATGGGCTGGATGTTCGTGCCGCTGGTGCAGTACCAGGGCGGGGGCGCGGCAGCCACGATCGAGCCGCTCTCCGAACACCTGGCCGATTACGAGGCCCACGTGGCCAACCTGTTCGGGGCCGGCGTGCAGGCATGTTATCGCGGCCCGCGGCTCTACGACACCGACGCCACCAAAGCCGTGGTCAAGCGATGGGTGGACTTCTACAAACAGCACCGGGCGATCCTTGATTCCGACATCATCCACGTTCGCCGGGCCGATGGCCGCGACATCGACTGCATCTTGCACGTTAATCCGCGCCTGAAGGAAAAGGGGCTGGCCATGGTCTACAATCCGCTGGAAAGGCCGGTAAATCGCGTGTTGAAGCTGCCGCTGTATTACACGGGCCTGACCGACACGGCCACGGTCCGCCGCGAGGGCGGCGAGGCGGTGAAGTACAAACTGGACCGGGATTACAGCGTGGAAGTGCCGATCGAAGCGACGGCGGCCGGGGTAACGTGGATTGTGGTGGAGTGAGGATCGTTCGGCGCCCTATCCGCCGAGGCCGGGGAGCATGTCGCAGGAATCCTTCCATTCTCAGCGCGCCGAATCGCCGCCGATTTGGCTCGGGTGGTTTGAGCCGACGTCCGGCACTAGTCCCCCCAACAGGTGCAGTCTTGGAGGCCAGAACCGCGGCCGAGAACACGGTAGTTTGTTGGGACGCCAATCCGCTTGACCGGATTGGGTCCGTTCATTCAGTGAACAAAGTAGTTGTGATACCCGACGCATTCGAAAAGCTCCAGCGGGTGCTCCCTGCGCGCGATCCCATGGCCAGCGTCCCAGAAGGACTTGTCCTTGGCTAGCTCGCGATTACGCGCATGCTGGGCTCTGTAAAGCGCATCCGCCTCGCGCCAGGCGTCTGCGTCCATGCGGAAATCCAGGACGTTCAATGGGTTGCCGTCCTTGCGAGTGAACACGAGCCCTTCCGTCTGGTCCACGAGCACCCATTTGCCGTCCACGTGGACCTCGGTCACGACGTGGGCGATCTTGCCGTCGCGCGAATGGGCGAACACCAGCCGCGAGGGAAGCCCGGCGATCTGCGTTAGTGCGACCAGCACGCGAGCCTGTTCGTTGCACCAGCCGTGGCCTGATCGGATGAGGTCCTCTTCCGTCATCGCGCGGTCCGTGGCACCGTTATACCCCAGCCGGATGTAGTGGGGCATCCGAGTCGCCACCAGTGCGACGCACGCGCGGAGCCGTGCCATGGCCGGTGCGTCAGCCTTCGTCTGCTCCCACACGATCTTCTCCAGCATCGGTCGCGAACCGGGCTTGTAGAACACACGCGGGTAGGTGAAGGAGTTATAAAACCACGCGAGGTCGAGCCCTTCCGAGTCGGTGTAGTTGAGAGCTTGTTCGAGATCGATGCCCGCAACCGGCGGAACGAAGCGATCCTTGATGCCTTTTGGGTTTCGCCGCAGTCCCCGTAGTCAGATCTCCTGAGTGAGCAACTCTTGGACTGCGCGCCAAGGCCGAAACGACCAGCGTGGCCGACCAGAGAACGACCAGAATTTGTCGTGTCATGGATTCGATTCCTGTATGTATTAAGGATTCCATCCACCGCAACTGTGACCGTCGACCCTCTGCCCCAGTGATATACGCCAGGAATCGGCCATCTCGCTTGTTGCTCAGCAATTCGTACGCGCTTGCCGGGGAGACGCGGCCAGCCGTTGATACTTGGCGCGGCGGTGGGCGAAGCGGTCTGGGTTTTCGGCCATCACGGCCGCTTCGTAGGCGGCGAAATTGCCTTCGAACCATCGCGTGCGGCCGTCGCCCTCCATCACCAATAGGTGGGTGCAAATCCGGTCGAGAAAGAACCGGTCGTGGCTGATTACCAGGGCACAGCCAACGAAGTCGAGCATGGCCTGCTCCAACACTCGCATCGTGGCCACGTCCAGATCGTTGGTCGGTTCATCCAGCAGCAGCAGGTTGCCGCCGCGGCGCAGCATTTTGGCCAAGTGGATGCGGTTCCGCTCGCCGCCCGAGCATTGGCCCACCTTCTTCTGTTGCTGCTGGCTGCGGAAGTTGAAACGCGCCACATAAGCGCGGGAATTGACCATGACGTTGCCCATTTTGATCCGATCGGCGCCCTCGGTGATCTCGGCAAACACGGTCTTCTCGTCATCCAGGGCGTCGCGATGCTGATCAACGTAGGACAGGACCACAGTGGGACCCAACTCGATCGTGCCGGCGTCGGGCTGCTCTTGGCCGACGATCATGCGCAGCAACGTGGTCTTGCCCGTACCATTGGGACCGATCACGCCGACGATCGCCCCGCGCGGCATGTCAAACGAGCAATCTTCCAGGAGTTTCTGGAACTGACCGTGGGCGCCGTATCCCTTGTACACGTCGTGCAGTTGCAGCACCTTCTCGCCCAGCCGTGGCCCGGGCGTGATCTGAATGATGGTCTCGCTGGTGGGGTCGATCTGCTGGTCAGCCAGTTTCTCGTAGGCCTTCACGCGGGCGTCGTTTTTCTGCAAGCGCCCATGATGCGACTTCTGAATCCACTCCAATTCGCGTTCCAAGGTCTTTTGGCGTTGGGTCTCTCTTTTCTCAATAATGCGCAGCAGTTGGGCCTTCTGGTGCAGCCAGGACGAGTAATTGCCTTCGAACGGCAAGCCCCGGCCGCCCTCCAACTCCAAAATCCACTTGGTGATGTTGTCCAAGAAGTACCGGTCGTGGGTAACGATAATCACCGTGCCGGGATAGTCGCGCAGAGTTTGCTCCAGCCACTCGATCGTTTCCGCGTCGAGATGGTTGGTCGGCTCGTCCAGCAACAGCAGGTCGGGCTTCTCCAACAGGGCCATGCCAAGCGCCACGCGCCGCCGCTCGCCGCCGGAAAGCTGGCGCACGGGCGTGTCGTCAGGCGGCAGCACCAACGCATCGCAGGCAATGTCCAGCATCCGGTCCAACTCCCAGCCGCCGCAAGCGTCGATTTGCTCCTGGAGCCGCCCCATCTCCTCCATGAGCTTCTCCAGATCGTCGTCGGGCTGGAGATCGGCCATGCGGCCGGTGATGCCGTTGAAACGGTCGACCAGATCCTGGATGGGCTTCATAACCGTCAGCAAGTTCTCGCGGACCGTCTTGTCGAGGTCCAACTGTGGTTCCTGGGCCACATAGCGGACGCGCATCCCGCGGGCCAGATTGGCCGTGCCGTCGAAGTCCTTGTCGATGCCCGCCATGATGCGCAACAGAGTCGATTTGCCGGCCCCATTTTCGCCGACCACGCCGATCTTGGCGCCGTAGAAGAACGACAGACTGATGTCACGCAGCACGACCTTTTCGCCAAAGCTCTTGCTGACGTTTCGCATCTCGAAGACGAACTGTGGAGGCATGGGCAGAAGCCGTTCTGGAGTGGGGATGCCTACCGTAATCGCTCAATTCTTGATCGTAGGACAGACCTTCCATCCTGTCTAGGCCGAACTCTTCCCAGGGTTTTGAACAGAAGTCCGTGTGGCGCCCGAGGTTCGGGGCTCGTGGGGGTACGCGGGTTCTGGCTATTGGGGGATGGGCAGGACGAGCAGGTCGAAGACGTGTTGTTGCAGGGGCGTCGGCTCGGTGCAGTTAGTCGAATTCGGCTGCGTCGGTTCCGTCGATGCGGATGCGGTTCTTGGACAGCGTGGCCAGATCGTCCAGCAGCGTCCGAAAGCTGTTAACCGGGCGGCCGGCGGCGGTCCGGTTGGCCCGACCCTTTGGGCCATCGCGGGTACTGATTCGCGTGGACGGTGGCAACAACTCGGCTGTCAGCCAGCCAGTCGGTCAGGAAGACACAGCCCGAAAAGTCCTCGGAGCGATTGACATGGCCGACCAAGCCATGGGTAGTGAGATGCGCGCAATTCCACAAGAAGCGGGGCAACCCTCGCGTGTCGTTGATTGACGCCCCCTAGACCAGACTTTTCCTCGTTTGCGACCTGATTTTCGCCGTTAAGTGGCTTGGCTGCAAGGGGTTGCGTGCTTGGAATGAATTGCATTATGTAGCCACTAAAAGCGCACAGACGCCCCTTGACAACGGCTTGACAGTGCGTATAATCACGTCATGCCAAGCAGAGACGGCG
>JAPLNP010000304.1 GCA_026401055.1 Planctomycetia bacterium | reverse complement strand
CCCTGGGCGTGATCGAGGCGAGCACGGCCTGCTACCCCGGCCATCTCAAACGAATCGAGATCCACGGCACCGCCGGCTCCGTGGTGATGGAAGAAGAGGACTTCGTCAAGTGGGACTTCGTCAAAGCCCGGGCGAAAGACGAGGCGATCCACGAGCGGATGGCCAAGCGCGTCACCGGCGGCGGGGGCGCGGCCGACCCGGCGGCGATCGGCCACCACGGCCACGCCCGGCAGTTCCAGGACGTTGTCAAGGCGATCCAGAAGCGGACGCGGCCGTCGATCGACGGCGCGGAAGGCCGCCGCTCGGTCGAGGTGATCCTGGCGATCTACAAGGCCGCCGAGACCGGCCGCGCGGTGCCGCTGCCGCTGGCGGGCGACCCGGTGCTGAAAGCCCGAAAAAGCGGCGTAGGGGAGTGAACCACGGAGGGAAGTGAACCGCGGATGGACGCAGATGAACGCAGATAGGGACTGCTCTGCCGAGTGGGTCGTCCGCGTCAAGGAACGGAAGTGGGGACATCTACGAGAAGGGCAGCCAGGCAGGCTCTCTCCTGGCATCTCCATCTTCTCCATATTCCCACATGCCTCTCATTGCGTCCAATCTGGCCCTCCTCGAGGAGGTTGATCGGTCTCAACACTCCTGAAGCGAGTCGTTTTCTTTCATTTAATCTCTCAGGCATCATCCGCGTCCATCTGCGTTCATCCGCGGTTCCCCTCGTCTGATCTAGTTGTCAGCCCCTCGATAGTACATTATCATCTCATCTTCCCACCATCTCTTGTCCAGATTGATCTTGAACCGCTCGGGCTTTCTCCGTAGCATCCGCCCACCTTTCCCTCTCGGCGGTCGCCAGGCCGCCGGTGTCAAGTCAGTTCCTACTCATCGCAGGCAGCTCCGTGATCAGATTGCTGCAAGTGATCCGCATTGCGCTTTCAGCGTCGTGTTGGCGCGCCGGGCTGGGCGTGCTGGTGATCCTGGCCTGCGGCGTGGGCGCGCATGCCCAGGGCAACGGGTCGGCCGAGTACAAGGTCTACTCGCTGAAGCACAAGACGGCGGCCGAGGTCGAGAGAACGCTCGGCCAGATGCTCGCCGGCCAGGGCCCCGCGGTTCATTTGGTGGCGGACACGCGAACGAACCAGATCCTGCTTCGCGGCCCCGACAGCGCGCAGCAGATTGCCCGGCAGTTGATCGACTCGGTCGATCGTCCGCCGACGCCGGCTCTCGCGCCGCAAGCGCCCGTTGCCGCTGCCGCGGCGGCTGAAAGCTCGGTGGTCGAAGCGTACACGTGCCCCCGAGCCCGGCTGGCCGAGGCTGCCGATCGGCTCCGCGGGGCCTATGGCGAGACGACGGGCGTCCGGGTGGCGGTGGACGATCCGACCTCCCAGCTTTTTGTATTGGCCCCGCCCTCGGTCCACGCCGACATCCGGCGTCAGTTGGTCGCCATGGGACTGCGTGCCGAGACGCCCGCGGACTCGCCCCGGCCGACCGAGGCCGCGGTGCCCCGGGAGCGCTTCGTGCCGCTGGCACACTCGCGGGTGGAGCAGATCGAGCCCAAGCTCCGCGAGTTGCTCGGCCCGCGGCTGCGACCGGTCGAAAACCGGCGTCCCGAATGGCCCGACTATTGGCTCGAAATCGCCCCGGACGTTCACGTCGACCTCTCGATCGACCGGCGGTGCAACGGCGTCATGCTGTTCGGGCCCGAAGCCCTATTGAACCAGTTGGCTTCCTTGGTCGGCATTCTCGACGGTTTCGGTCAGCCGTCGGACAAGGCGGTCCACGTGATTCCGATCCGTCACGCCGACCCGGCGAAGGTCCGCGAGGCCCTGGAGGCGTATCGAAGCGGGCAGCAGGACGACCGGTTGAAGCCGCTTCCGCGGGGGACCGAGGAGCCCAATCCCGCCGAGGCCCAGCCGGCTTCGGACAGCCAATCCTACTATCGTCCGGGCCAGGATCGACGGCGTCGCTATTCGCCCGAGGGCGTCGACCTCGTGAACTACGAGATGCTCAGCACGATGCTCCAGCAGCCCGGCCCGGCGGCTGGTCCGGCCCCCGTCGCGCCCGGCCCGGTTCCGCTTGCGCCTGCACAATCGGGTATTCCGGTAATGGTACCCGGACTCCAGATGCCGCCGTCCGAACTCCAAATGGAACAACAGCGGCAGCAGCGTCTGCGCGAGTTGGGCCGTGACGTCGAGGTGCAAATCCTGCCCGACCTGGACGTGATCATCCTCCAGGGCCGCGAACGCGACGTCCAGGAAATGGCCCGCATCATCGCCGAAATCGAACGCCTCAGCGCCGAGACCGAACCGGTCATCGAGATCGTCCCGCTGTCCCACGTCCTCGGCACCTCGATGGCCACGCTGATCAGCCAGGTGAGCGAGGATCTGATCGGAGGGCGTCAAGGCCGGGTGACGATCACGCCTCTGGTGAAGCCAAACTCCCTGTTGCTGATCGGCTGGGGTGAAGCGGTCAAGGCGATCAAGGAGTTGATCCAGAAGCTCGACCAGCCGGTGCCCCCGCAGACGCAGTTTCGCGTGTTCCGCCTGCGCCACGCGCCGGCCGCCCGCGTCCAGACGACGATCGCCCAGTTCTTCACTGGCGGCGCGGGTTTGTCGCCGCGGGTGACGGTGACGTCGGACGTGCGCACGAACTCGCTGGTCGTCCACGCTTCGCCCCGCGACATGGACGAGGTGGCCCTGCTGATCGCAAGGATCGACTCCGACACGAGCGCGGCCGTCTCGCGCGCCAAGATCTTCAAGCTCAAGAACGCGTTGGCCGCCGACCTGGGCGCGACGCTCCAGTCCGCCATCGCCGCCGCCCGCGGCGGCCAGGCCGCCGGCGAGAAGTCGACGATCCTGGAAATGCTCGCCGTCGACGCCGAGGGGGCGCGGATGCTCCGGTCGGGCATCCTGGACGACGTCCAGGTAGTGCCCGACATGCGGACCAACAGCCTGTTCGTCTCGGCCCCCGCCGAGAGCCTGCAACTGATCGAGACCCTGATCGACCAGCTCGATTCGCCCGCCGTCGTCGCCCAGATCAAGGTCTTCCAGGTTGTCAACGGCGACGCGAACGACCTGGTCCGCACGCTGCGGTCGTTGTTGCCGACTCAACAGACCGGCGCCGCGGCGAGGCCGGAACTGCCGGTTGCCGAGGGCGAGACCTCGCTGGCGCCGGTGCGGTTCTCCGTCGACACCCGCACGAACACCATCATCGCCACCGGCTCGCGCGGCGATCTGGCCATCATCGAAGCCCTGCTCTTGCGGCTGGACGCCAAGGACGTGGCCCAACGCAAAAACACCGTCTACCGACTCAAGAACGCGCCAGCGACGGACGTCGCCCGGGCGATCAACGACTTCCTGCGCAGCGAGCGTCAGGTTGCCCGGGCCGCCCCGGGCAGCGAGAGTCCGTTCCAGCAGATCGAGCGGGAAGTCGTCGTCGTGCCCGAGACGGTCAGCAACGCCCTGATCATCAGCGCCACGCCCCGGTTCTTCAAGGACATCACGGATCTGGTCGAGAAGCTCGACGCGCAGCCGCCGCAGGTGTTGATCCAGGTGGTCATCGCCGAGGTGGAACTGGACAACATGGACGAGTTCGGCGTCGAGCTGGGGCTGCAGGATTCGCTGCTGTTCGACCGCAGCCTGCTCAGCGCGATCGAAAGCATCACCACGACGACGCAGAAGAGCGACATTTCGGGCATTACGACCCAAACCGAGCAGACGATCGTGTCGGCCGAAAACACGCCCGGTTACAACTTCACGACCAACCCGCTGGGCAACAGCGGCGCCGACAAGGCCCTGGCCAACGCGCAGAAGGTCGGCGGACAAAGCATCTCCAACTTCGGCGTCGGACGGATGAACAACGAACTGGGGTTCGGCGGACTGGTCCTTTCGGCCAGCAGCGAGAGCGTCAGCGTCCTGGTCCGGGCGTTGCAGGAGTGCCGGCGGCTCGACGTGCTCAGCCGCCCCCAGATCATGACGCTGGACAACCAGCCGGCTTTCATCCAGGTCGGACAACGCGTCCCGAGGATCACCGGCACGACCATCAACGAGACCGGCCAGGTCAACAACATCCAGATGGAGGACGTTGGTCTCATCCTCGGCGTGACGCCCCGGATCAGTCCCGAGGGAATGGTCGTCATGGAACTCGACGCCGAGAAGTCGGAACTCGGCCCCCAGTTGGAGGGCATTCCCGTCAGTATCTCGGAAGGCACGGTCATCAAGTCTCCCATCGTCAACGTCACCACCGCGCAGACGACCGTCAGCGCGGCCAGCGGCGAGACGATCGTCCTCGGCGGATTGATCACCAAGACTTCGCGAGTCGTCCATCGTCGGGTCCCGTGGCTGTCCGACGTTCCGCTGCTCGGCATGCTCTTCAAATACGACAGCACCACCCAGAAGCGAACCGAGCTGTTGATTATCATGACCCCCTGGGTTGTCCGCGGTCCGGAAGAAGCCGAGAGAGTCAAGCGGCGCGAGGCCGCGCGGATGAACTGGTGCCTCGGCGACGTCAACAGCATGCACGGCGATACCGGCCTCTACGACCTGGGCAACGACGCGAGCTACGCCGGGCGGACGCCGCCGGCGGTGTATCCCGACATGGACGGCCCGGCCACCCAGGGCGCGCCGCCGATGCCCGGCCCGTCGGGCCCGACCCCGCCGCCCGGACAAACCCGGATGCCGCCGCCCGAAAACGTACCCACGCCTTTGCCGACGCCGATACCCACGCCGATGCCGGGCGACCTCAATCGCCTTCAGACGCCGGCGCCGGCGCAGATTCGACAAGACGCCAAGCCGGCCGACGCGGCCGCATACGTACAGCCGGGCTGGAGCAATCCGGCCCCAGTACCAGTCTATCAGGCCCAGTCGATCCCCACCGGTTTGCCGCAATATCCGAAATATCCGTGATCCCTAACCCCGCCGACGCAGTCGGCGGGCGTTTGTGCCGCGACCTGGCCCCTGACCCCTGACCCCTGACCCCTGACCCCTGACCCCTGACCCATGACCCCTGGCCCCCTGACCCCATGCTCCGCCCAACGATCTTGTCGGCTT
>JAPLNP010000300.1 GCA_026401055.1 Planctomycetia bacterium | reverse complement strand
GGCCGCGACGCTCCAGTTCGGCAACGAACTGGCTCGCGTGTTCGGCTACGGGGTGGGCGTGTTGGCAGTGGTGGGCTTATGGCAGTTGCGGCGGGCCGCGGCGCGGCCGGCCGATCGATTCGTCCAGGTCTTCTTCGTGCTCTTTTCCACGGCGGTCATCGTCTTCACGTCGGCCGAGGGCTATCTCAGTTCTCGGCACCTGGTCTTGCTGGTCGTGCCCGGCGTGGGCTGTGCCGGCGTCGGGGCGATCGCGTTGGGACAGGTTGGGTGGTACGCCCTGATCGCGGCGAAGGGCGTGCCTTGCGACCACTCCCTTAGGATTGGCGCGGAAACGAGTGTCGCCTTTCGGTCCGCGAAAGACCGCCACTTTCGCGGAGCGAAAGGCGACAATGCCACGGTGTTGGTCGTTCTGCTGGTCGGCGTGCCGTGTCTGGTCGTGGCGTTGGACCCGTTGCACGCTGCCCGGTCAGGATATCGAGAGGCGGGCCAATGGCTGGCGGCACAGTCCGAGCCGGCCGGAGCAGTGCTCGATACGTTGGGCTGGACCGCGCTGTATTCCGGCCGGCCGACGTGCCAGTACGACGAGGCGAAGGCGGCCTTCTGCGACCCGCGATTAGCCTACGTCGTCGCTCGGGAAGAAGAGCTTCGCCGCCCGAGCGATCGTGCCCGGTCGCTGCGACATCTGTTGGAAGTGGCGGGCCAACCGGTGGCGACGTTCTCGCCGGAACCCAACAATGGCGTCCCGCCGTCGGCCGTCGTGGTCTACCGATGGTATCCGGAGCGTTTTCGCCGGCTGGTGGCGCGGCGAGAGGGGGACAGTCCCATTTTCGCGGCGGCAGCACGAGTCGGCGGCGCAACATCCGCCGCGCCGCGAAAATTGGGACAGTCCCCCGGCGACCGGAGGGCTTGGCGATGAGCGGATTCCTTCGTAGCGGCGTCGCGACGACCGCCCCGGGTCGCGTCGTTCTCGTCGAACTCTCCGGCGCGTCCTACGATCTGCTGGTGCCGCTGACCGAATCGGGGGTCATGCCGCACGTCGCCCGGCTGCTGCGGACCGCGTCGCTGGCCGAATTGCGTCCCCAACGCGGCGCAAGCCCGGTGTCGGCCTGGACGACCGTCCGCACCGGCCGCTCGCCGTCGGAACACGGCGTGCTGGACGACTGCTACCTCGACCATCGGCGAGGCCGGATCGTTGACCACGAAGTCGACCGGCTCGAAACGCCCACGCTCGACCGGCTGGTGCGTGGGGCGGCGGGCGACGAGGCCGTCGCCTGTTTGGTCGATTACCCCGCGCGGCAGCCGCCATGGGCCAAGCCCGCTGATTTCGATGCGCTCGCGCGCCGCGTGATCGCGGCCCGCGAGACGCTCCACCGCGTCGCCGATCTCGCCCGGGAGGTCGACCGCAAGACGCCGTGGCGGCTGCTGCGAGTTCGCCTGGAGACGCTCGCGGCCGTGCAGTATTTCCTCGGCAACCTGCTGGGCGTGGGCGAAGGCGGCGGCAACGGGAAGTGGACGACCAAGACGCGGGAGATTCTTCAGGGCCTCGACGGCTGTCTGGGCCGCCTGATCGAGTTGGCCGACCGTCGCGGCGCGGCCTTGCTCGTCGTGAGCCCCCAAGGCTGCGTGCCGTTTCGCGAGCGGATCGCGATGGGCGAACTGCTCCTGCGGCGCGATCTGTTGCGCGTGAGCGAGGGCCCGGCGGCCCTGGGCTATCATCTCGCCCGACTGGCCTGGAGAACGTGGCGACGGCTTCCAGGCGTCTCGACGGCGAGTCGGCCCGCGGGCGTGGTGCTGCCGGTCGATTGGCGTCGCACGCGTGCGGTCGCGTTGCACGGCCAGTCGGCCGCGTTGGTCTATCTCAATACGCCCGAGCGATTCGGCGCCCGCGTGCTTGCGTCGGAAGCATCTCGCGAGATGGCGGCGCTGGAGGTGACGGCGGCGCTGGCCGACGCGCGGCACCCGGTGACCGAGGAGCCGTTGTTCGTCGACGTGTTCGCGCTCGCGGAGCGATTCGGCGTCGATCCGCTCGCGAGGAACCTGCCCGACGTGATCGGGGTTCCCGCGGCCGGGTTCCACACCCGACACCGGCTGGACCGCAAGCGACGTCTGGTGCGCGGCGATCGCGGCCTGACGAGCACGCCCGGCGGCCCGGGGCTGATGATGGCCCGGAGCCCGGGCGTCGTGTTGGGCCAATGCCGCACGGTGGACGCGACCGAGGTGCTTCCCGTTGTGTGGAATCTCTTGGACGTCGAAGCGGGCAGAAGCGGAAAGCGGAAAGCGGAAAGCGGTAGACGGTAGTTCGACTGTCCTAGATTCGTCGTGCGTTTATGTTTAATGGCGGCAAGCGGTTATGCCGTTTCCAGTGATAGAGCCGTGCGCTTTGGTTCCGTCGCGGGCCTGCACACGACGCGCCACGATCCCTACCTGCAACGGTCCCTTTTCGCGGCGACGATCGTCTTTGACCCACTCCTTGGGCAGGTACAACCGAACGTCGACCAACGCGTGTTCCACCTCCGAGGCATACCCCATGTAAATGCCCACTTGGCAGTTGTCGACCTTCCCCAACCGGCCGCACCATTGCCGCGCGACCCCGACCGACTCCTTGCCCGACTTGGCAAAGCCCGACGGGTCGAGAACGAGCACGCCGTTGGGACGACCCAATCGCTGGCCAACTTGGCGGACCAGTTCCGCCAACAACGGTTGGTGATCCCATTGCTCCTTGCGGAGCTCAAACCTGCGTTCCATCGTATTTCTCCTTCCAGGAATTCCTTTCCCCCGGAAGGCCCTTATACAAAACAACTTACGTCGAAGTAACAGAAATCCGACAGTCGAACTACCGTCTACCAATCACCGCTTACCGCGATCTGTTCGGCAGCCGCGGTTACCTGCTCGCCGAATTACACTACGGGCCGGACGATCGGCGGCGATTGGAGGAGTTGGTCGCGCTGTCCCGCTACTCGGGCATGCCGCTGGTCGCCGCGGGCGACGTCCACTACCACGTGCCCGAGCGCCGGCTGATGCACGACGTGTTGACGGCGATCCGCCTGGGGACGACCGTCGCCGCGGCGGGCGAACATCGATTCCCCAACGCCCGTCGGGCGCTGCAATCGC
>JAPLNP010000259.1 GCA_026401055.1 Planctomycetia bacterium | reverse complement strand
CGCCAACGAGCCGCGGTTTCTGGTCGACATGGAGAGCGCCGGCGGGCACAGCGGTCATCTGCTCGTGGGGCTTATGTTAGATGGCGGAGCGAGCAAGTGGCTTCATCAGTTTGACGACCTCGACGTGCGGTACGTCGAAGGGCGGATGGAGTACGCCGTCCGCGACGCGGCGTTTCCGGGCGTCACGGCCCGGCTCGTCGTGCTGCCCCTGACCGACAGCGTCGGCATGGTGATGCACTGGCGGATCGAGGGACTTCCGCGGCCGGCCGAGCTGGTTTGGATGTTCGGCGGAGCGTCGGGCTTCGAGCACTACAAATCCCCCAGCGGCCCCGAGTTTCAGTTCTCCCCGGAGCAGTGCGAATTGAACGTCGTTCGTTGGCAGGACGGCCGATTCACGCTCTCGCGCAAGGACGCGACGCGAGTCTCCGGCGGCAGTTCGTGCCCGGTGGGCGCCGGTTTCGCCCGGCAAGATCGAGTCCTTCTTGGCCGAGCCGGGCAAGGCGGAGGAACTCGCCCGGGCGCGGTGCCGGGCGATCGCCGAGCGCGTCGTGATCCGTTCGCCCGATCCCTACTTGAACCAGGCCGCGCCGATGACGGCGTTCTTGACCGACGGCACGTGGGGCGACACGGCCGTCCTCCACGGCGCGTGGTCGTGGCACCAGGCGTATCTGGGCTGGCGAACCCACTACGGGCTCGTCTGTTTCGGGTGGACCGACCGCGTGAAGCACTCGATCGAACAGCACTGCGCGTTGGGCCTGGTGCGCGAAGGGCCCGATCAGGGCGCCGTCAGCCACATGCTCGAATCGCCGGGCGCGGTCTTCTACAACATGAACGAGGTCTTCCTCGACCACGTCCGGCAGTATTTCGAGTATACGAACGACATCGAGTTCATGCGGGAGATATTCCCCGTCCTCGAAGGCGTCGTCGCGTGGGAAACCCGGCGATTGCAGCCGACCGCCGATCCGCTGTACGAAAGCGCGCTGGACACGTGGATCAGCGACGCGCACTGGTACACCCGGGCCCAGTGTACCACGGCGTCGTCCTACATGTTGCGGGCGCATGAGATGCTGGGCGACGTGGCGGAGGCGTTGGGCCGCGATCCCGCGCCCTATCGGACGAAGGCCCGACAGATCCGCGACGCCATGCAACAGAAACTCTGGCAGCCGCGCCGCGGCGTGTTCGCCGAGTGTCTCGACACGCTCGGGGCCAAGATGCTCCACGGCGAGCCGGAACTGCCCACGATCTACCACAGCGCCGAGTTCGGCGCCGCCGATCCGCTGCAAGTCTACCAGATCGTCCATTGGGCCGAGCACAACCTGCCGAGCAACGTGACGCCGGGCGGAGGAAAGGTTATTTGGAGTTCCAATTGGGCGCCGAACAACGGGCGGACCTACACCCATTCGTCCTACGAGTTG
This sequence comes from Planctomycetia bacterium, assembly GCA_026401055.1. Classification (GTDB taxonomy): domain Bacteria; phylum Planctomycetota; class Planctomycetia; order Pirellulales; family Thermoguttaceae; genus JAPLNP01. The sequence goes on along the minus strand of JAPLNP010000259.1, from coordinate 11,866 downwards.
GCCTCCGCGGAACAGTTCAACCTGGCGGTGGCCGAGTACGCCGCCGGCCGCGCGGACGAGGGCTATGCGATCCTGCGCGGAGGGCTTTGCGGCATGTACAACGGCCCCAACCCCGGCGGCTTGGCATGTGACGTCTGCGTCGACGGCCGCCAACGCCGCAATCCCGAGTTCGCCGATTCGATCAGCATGTTCGGCCGGGCCGTGATCGAAGGCATGTACGGGATTCGCCCCAAGCGCAACCGCGTCGTCGTCGAGCTCTCGCCCCAGTTTCCCGCCGGCTGGACCGAAACGTCGATCAAAACGCCGCACTTCGGCTACCGTTGGAAACAAACCCAGACGAAGACCGGCGGACAGATTCTCATCGAGTGGGACTCGCCGGTGGCGGCGGCCGTCGAGTTGCGGCATCCGTTGCGGGCGGATCGCGTCGCCGAGGTTGCCGTGGACGGAACGCCGGCGGAGTATCGTGCCGAGGCGGGCGTGGGGCTGACGTGGCTGTGCGTGAAAACACCCTTGGCCCAGCGCGGCGCCATCCGCATCTCCTACGTTCCGGCCGAAATCGCTCGACCGGCGCCCGTCACTTTCCGGGAAGGCGAAAACGCAAGCCTGAAGCTGGCCGACTATGCGGCCTCCGACTATCTCGATCCGCAAGGCGTCTTGCGCGACGCGAGCATCGAGCAGGGAACGTTGCGCGGCATCGTGGCCGGCGAGCCGGGCGCCCGACTGCTGCTGCTGAAATCCGGGACGGCGGATTGCCCACGGTGGACGCCGCTGGTGGTCCGTGTGGAGCCCAAGCAGCCGGTCGCGCGGAAAGTGTGGTCGCCGCCGTCCGTCAAACCCGGCGATCTCGGGGCGTGGACGCTCGTCGATCTCTCGGGCGTGCTGAACGCTTCGGTGCCGGAGGTGCCGGGGCAGGTCATGCGAGCTTCGCAGGCGCCGCCGCTGCCGGCCTCGCAGGTCAACTATCTGTATTGGGCCGCGTACCTCGACGGCGGCGCGGGACCCGGCAAGTGCGCCGACGTGATCCCGCCCAACCCCGTCAGCGACGCCGCCTGGCGGAAGAAGATCGGCCCGGACGGCGTGGGCTGGACACACGACGGCATCCCCTTCAAGAGCGCGAAGGAGGGCAAGAACATCGCCGTCGTGACCCTCGCTGGCGGATTTCCGCAAAAGACCGACGTGCCCGTCCGCGCCGGCGGCAAGGAACTCTACCTGATGCTCAGCGGCATGACGTTCCCCGCCCAGAGCCACGTCGTCAACCTGCGCGTGACGCTCCAGTACGCCGACGGCGCGAAAGAGCAAGTCGATCTGGTCAACCCGTTTGACATCGGCGACTGCTGGAGCACGTGGTGCGGGCGGTGGCATGACACGCCGGCCAACGGCTTCGAGAACCTCGGCGGCCGGTTCGGCCCTGCCGGCTCGGCGGCCGCCGGCGATCTGACTCAGCCGATCGCCGTGGACGACCAAGCGCACCTGGTGAAGATTCCCTTGCGGCCGGGCGCACCGCTGGATACGTTGACGCTCGAAGCGGTGGCCAACGACGTGATCTTTGGACTGATGGGCGCAAGCGTCCTGAAATAGCCGCGGGGTGTGTGCTCGGGGTCGAGCGAGTGGGGTGGCGTCGCGGGCTGCCGCAGCCGGTCAGATGCGTTGCCGACCCAGCCGGCAGACCGCCTCACTTGGGTCGTTTGCCGACTGACAACGGGATAGTGAAACGCCGTTCGTCCGGCCGCCCGCGTTGGTATTCCTCCGCCGTGCGATGGTCCGAGTCCGTGAAGTCGCGGCCATGGCGTGCTTCTCCGTGGATGCTCGGGTCCGATTTCGCCAGCGTCGCCGGCAACTGCCGCACGGCGACCTCGATCCGGTCGGGGAACACCTCGTACATCGCGATGTCGCATGGATACGAGGCCGTTCCCGCAATGGAAATGTGGAATATCTCCCCCTGCCGCTTCATGCCCGTCAGGTGCAGGTGGCCTGACAGCACGGCAATCACGGTGTCGCGATGCTCTTCAATGAGCTTGAGCGTGCCCGGATCGCCATCGCGGTAACTGGAAAACCCGAAGCTCTTGGCCAGCGTGGCCTCATCGCGCAGGGCGATGAGGGGAATATGACAGAGGACGATTTTGGGCCGGTCCTTCCCCGCCGAAAGCACGTCGCGCAGCCACCGATTGCGCTCTTGGGCCGCCTCCGCGCTGGGGGCGCCGCTGTTGTTGAGAGCCACAAACAGGATGCCGCCGTGGACGAAGGTGTATTCCGAGCGGTCCGTGCCGAAGGCGTCGCGGTAAGGCTTCAGGTATTGCTCCGAGCGCTCCTGTTGCACGACTTCGTGTTTGCCGACGACCGGATGCAGCGGACACCCGAGCGGTTTGAGGATTTCGCGAAGGGCCCTCAAGTCCGGCTCGAGCCGCTCCAGCCCCTCGCCGTGGATCAGATCTCCCACGCCGACCACAAAATCCGGGGGCGGAAAGCTCGCCGCGCTGATTGCCTCCACGACCCACCGCGATTTGTCGTTGGCCTGCTTGTAGGTCTGCTGATCCTGCGACGCCAGCGCGGGCTCGGCGGCCTGAACGTGGAGATCGTTGACTTGAACAAAACGAAACAACGGCTTCTGATCCGCCTCGCCCGCCTGGACGGCCACGGTCTGTCCGGCGACGGGAACGAGGAGAATCGCGGCGGCGGTTGCGAGAAAGGCTCGACGGTGCATCGGCTTGTTCCTGTTCCGGTTCCTCTTGAGAAAGGAGACTCTAGCTCGAATATCGGGCGACGTCTGAATACCTCACGCAAAGGCGACAAGGCGCAGAGTCCTCTCCGGCGGGGGAATACCTTCGTCGCAAGTCAAGCAGAGCCCTTCGAGTTCTCTGGCTGGCAAGGCTGGCCACTTTGCGTCTTGGCGCCTTGGCGTGAGCCCTTCTCCCGATAATGATGTTGCAGTGTCAAAAAAGGTGGTGATGAATCACCGCACTCCAAGACCGTCATCTTGACGCCGATTCCCCCCCGGGTCAACCGTCTGGGCGAGTCGTCGGGCGCCGCCGCTGACTGGTCCAGCAGTGCCGCGGGTGGCCAAGGTTCTTGAACGCGGGTGTCCGTGGCACTCGCGACATCGGTCAATCGTCCCGCCGCTGCCCCAGCAGACGCAGGACGCCGTCGACGATGTCGCGCACGGTGCGGACGTCTTGCTCCTGGTCGTCCGGCACGGAGATGTCGAAGTGCTCTTCGACCTCCATCGTGATCTCGATGATGTCCAGGCTGTCGCTGCCCAGGTCCGCCAGGAGGGCGTGGGTCTCCTCGATCTGCTCGGGCGGCATCGAGGCGACTTCCCGCGAACCGCCTACCGCTTCGCGGCACGGGGTCACGAGCCTGTGTGCTGACCGGTTACGCCTATCCCGCCACCGTTGGTCGATCCGGTATGCCCAAGGATGGGATGAGCGGCAGAACCGTGGGGCCCGATGAGGGGCTCTCCTTCCGGACGGAGGGCAGCCGCAACGTGAAGGCTGTCCCCTTCCCGACTGTGCTGTCGACGCGGATCCGGCCGTGATGGCCCTCGATGATGTCCCGGCACATCGACAACCCCAAGCCCGTGCCGCCCTTGCCGCTGGCGTCCGGGCCGGCCTTCGTGCTGTAAAACGGCTCGAAAATCCGGGGAAGCCGGTCGGCCGGGATGCCCGAGCCGTAGTCGCGAACCACCAACTCGATCATGCCGTCGTCGGGGCAATGGGAGAGTCTGAGGACGAGCGGTCCGCCGTTGGGCATGGCCTGCCGGGCGTTGATCAGCAGGTTCAACAGGACTTGCTGAATCTGGTTGGCGTTGACCATCGCCTCGGGAATGGGCCGGAACTGCTTGTCGATGCGGACGTGGTACTTGTTCATCTCGCGCTCGAGCAGGATGAGCGTGTCTTCGACCAGGCTCGTCAGGTTGGTCGGCTCGTGCTCCGAGCCTCGGTTTCGGGCGATGCCCAGCACGGTGTTGGTGATCTTGGCGGCCCGATTGCTGGCGACGAGGATCTTTTCGAAGGCTTTTTCCCGGGTGGCGTTGTCGCGATGGCGGACGCCGAGCTTGGCGTAGTTGATGATCGTCATCAGGATGTTGTTGAACTCGTGCGTCGTCGTGCTGACTAATTCGCCCAGCGCGGTCAGCTTCTGCGCGTGGGCCAACTGCTGCTTGAGCACTTCCACCTGTTGCTGCAAACTCACCTCGTCGCTGGCGCCGCCCATGGCGTTGACCGCTCCTTCTTTGTAGGCCGGGTTTCAACCGGCAATGCCACTGCGATGGTTGCTTCACTACGCCGGATCACGACCCGGCCTACCTCTTGTCGGGTCACGACCCGGCCTACGGCCTGGTGCCCCATCGAAACGCCGGACCGTTAGAAATCCGCCCAAGACGCCAAGTTCGCCGTCTTGCCGCATCTGCGTTCTTCTGGCTGTCTTTCCGAGATAACGTGTCTTAACTCTAAACGGGGAAATGGGTTAGCTCTGAGTGTCGGTATCGTCGAATCCGGCTGGGCAACTGAAATGCAAGCAGATATAATCCCCGTTCAGGGCCCCAGTCACGGAAGCGGCCCTTTGGAGGAGCTGGGATGCACACGGTGGACGCATTGGAGGCGGCGCTGGCCTTGGCCAAACAGGCAGGTTACCGCGTTCGCGAAGAATGGCTCGGCGGCGCCGGCGGCGCCGGCGGCGGAGGTTGTGAGATCCGGGGCTCGAAGTGGATCTTCCTCGATCTGGCCCTCGGGCCGGAAGAACAACTCGACCACGTGCTCGACACCCTTCGTCTGGACCCGGCGTTCTCGGGTGTCGCTCTGCCGGAGCCGCTGGGCGGACTGCCGGGGCTTCGCAAGTCGGCGTGACGAGCGGTTTTCAGTTGTCAGTTGTCGGTTGTCGGTTGCCGGTTGTCGGCCCACCTGAGTTCGAGATACTTCTCAACCGCGCGGGGGGTCCAGTAGCGGATGCTTTGGCCGGCGGCCAACCGGCGGCGGATTTCCGTGCCGCTGATGCCAATCTGGGGCATCTCAACCTGATGGCGGCGAAACAACTCGATCCGCTCCGGCGAAGCGATCGACGCAAGACAACCATGGTCCGGCCCCGGCACGCCCGGGCGGCGGACTCCCACCGGCACGGCCAATCGGCAGATTTCGGCGGCTTCGTGCCAGCCGGGCAGGTCGTGGAGCATGTCGGCGCCGACGAGCAGGAACAACTCCGCCTCGGGCTCCCGGTCGTGAAAGTGGCGGAGCGTGTCGACCGTGTAGCTGACCCCGTCGCGGTCGATCTCGAAACGGCTGACGGCGAAGTGTTCGTTGCCGGCGATGGCCAATTCGAGCATCTCGGCCCTCGTTACGCCGGGGGATAGCTCCTCATCCCGCTTATGTGGGGGGATTCCGGCCGGCACGAACCACACGCGGTCCAGGCGGCACTGTTCACGGCAACACTCGCCCAACAGCAGGTGTCCGTAGTGAACCGGGTCAAACGAACCCCCGAAAATGCCCAGACGCATGTCGGTTTTCTCCCGTCGCGGCTATGTTATAGGAATTGGGGATTAGGACACATGTGCCAGGGACGACTCTTCGACGACTTGCCCAGTCCGTGGGAGGAGGACGATCGGGCGGAAGAACTCGTTGCCACCGTCGTCTTTCCCGCCGGGGCGCCGGGCGAGTATGACTATACCGTGCCCGAAGCGCTGCGCGAACACGTCGAGCCGGGACGCCGGGTTCGGACGCCCCTGGGTCGCGGCAACCGGCTGGCCGTGGGCTACTGCGTCCGGTTGGGTTTTCGGGCGGCGGGCCGGAGACGGCTCAAACCGATCCACGACGTCGTGGACCGCCGCGGGCTCCTGTCGCCCGCCATGCTGCGGCTGACCACGTGGATCGCCGACGAGTATCTCTGTCCGTTGGGCCAGGTGCTCGACGCGGTAGTGCCGGCGGGCGTTCGGGCTCAGGCCGGCACGCGGACCACGACGGTGTTGAGCCTCGCGCCGGAAATCGTCGGCCGGCTGGACAAGCTCGACGTGCCGGCGAAGCAAGCCGAGGTGCTCAGGGCTCTGGCCGCGGCCGGCAAGCCGCTGACGCCGGGCCAATTGGCCAAGGCCGCCGGTTGCACGTCCTCGCCGATCGCCGCGCTGCGCGGGAAGGGCTTGATCCATGCCGACGCCGACCGCGTCCACGCCGACCGCGAGGCCGAGCCGGCGGTCGATCGAGAACGACACCTGGTGCTGAACCCCGACCAGCAGGCGGCGCTGGACACGATCCTCGCGGCCGTCAACGCCCCACGGCACGAGACGATCCTGATCCACGGAGTGACCGGCAGCGGCAAGACCGAGGTGTACATTCAGGCGATTCAGGAGGTGATTCATTTCGGCCGCCAGGCGATCGTGCTTGTGCCGGAGATCAGCCTGACGCCGCAGACCTTGGCGCGATTCCGCTCGCGGTTCGACCGCGTGGCGGTCCTGCACAGCCACCTGACCGACGCCGAGCGTCACTGGCACTGGCAGCAGATCGCCGACGGCCGGGTGCAGGTGGTCGTCGGCGCCCGAAGCGCGATCTTCGCCCCGACGCCCCACCTGGGGCTGATCGTGCTGGACGAAGAGCACGAGTCGACGTTCAAGCAGGAGAGCGCCCCGCGGTACCATGCCCGGGACGTCGCCATCGCCCGGGCCGCCGCCGAAAAGATCCCCCTGGTTCTCGGCTCGGCGACGCCGTCGCTGGAGAGTTGGCACCGGGCGAAGACGGGGGAGTTCACGCTGCGCGAGATGCCGCGCCGGGTGCTGGACCGGCCGATGCCGCACGTGGGCACGATCGACTTGCGCGAGCAAGTGCACCAGCGTCACTCCCGCGGCGCGATCAGCCGGCAGCTTCACGCCGCCATGGACCACGCCCTCACCAGTGGCGGCCAGGTGATCCTGCTGTTGAACCGCCGGGGCTACTCGACGCACATCCAGTGTCCGGCATGCGGCCACGTGGTCCGGTGTCCCGAGTGCGAGATCGCCCTGACGCACCACCGCACCGAACAGATCGCGCTTTGCCACTACTGCGACTTTGAGGTGCCGGCTCCCACCGAGTGCCCCCAGTGCGCTTTCCTGGGCATCCGTTACAGCGGCACGGGCACCCAACGGCTGGAGGCGGAAGTGAAAGCCCGATTCCCCGGCGTGGAATGTTTGCGGATGGACGCGGACACGATGCGGGCGCGGGGCAGCCATCAGCAGGCGCTGGACGCTTTTCGCGAAGGCACGGCGCGGATTCTGCTGGGCACCCAGATGATCGCCAAGGGCTTGGACTTCCCGAACGTCACGCTGGTGGGCGTGATCAACGCCGACATCGCGTTGCACCTGCCCGACTTCCGCGCGGCCGAACGGACGTTTCATTTGGTCACGCAGGTGGCGGGGAGAACGGGCCGGGGGGAGAAGGGCGGCCGCGTGTTGGTCCAAACGCTCAGTCCCGAGCATCCGGCGATCCAAGCGGCGATCCGCCACGACTACGCCGCGTTCGCCGCGGGCGAGTTGCCGCTGCGCAAGATGCTCTCCTACCCACCGTTCACGAGAATGATTCGCCTGGTGATCCGCGGCCCCAGGGAGGAAACCGCCGGGGAGTTCGCGGGCCACGTCGCGGGGCTTCTCCGGGAGGCCCTCAAACGCCACGAGGCCCACGCCCGAGTCTTGGGGCCGGCTCCCGCTCCGTTTGCCAAGCTCCGGGGCAACTACCGTTTTCAGATCCAGGCGCAAGGCGAGGACCGCGAGAAGCTCCGTCTGGCTGCCCGGGACGCCACGGCCGAGTTGAACCCCCCCGAGTCGATTCAGTGGATCGTCGACGTCGACCCGCTGGATATGCTGTGAGGCACTGCCCTTGGCGAAAACGGCGCGGATGGCGTAGAATGGCAAGTTCAGGGGTCTCGGGCACCTCGACCTGATCTACCATGTCTTATCGATCGATCAAACGCGTCTTGGGCGAGACGAGCCTGGAACGGAAGTGCCGTTACCTGTTCGGCGCGTGCCTGCTGGTGCTGATCGCCGGCAGCTTCTGGTGGTACGGCCGCCAGACGGAGGGACTGGTCTTCCAGCAGAATCCGACCATGGGACGCCTGCTGGTCGACCAGGGGCTGATCGTCAGGCACTTGAAATGGATCGCCCAGCATCGAGGGGATGACCAGGACCGCGAGGAGCTCGACCAGGATCTCGGGATTCTTGCCACCTCGTTGACCGAGAGCCTGGAGAAGCAGGAGTACGACTGGGTCGCGATCCTGCCCGAGAGCCCCGGCAGGCCCGTCAAAAAGGAGTTTCACCCGACCGACGAATTCGAGCGCGCGTTGCTGAAAGTATTCGACGAAGTGGATCCGGAGGAGGCCGTGGCGTCGAATCGGGTCGAGTGCCGAGACCGGACTTCCGAAGACGGGAGTTCCTACGAATACTACCAGGCGATCCGCGCGAAACCGAATTGTCTGATCGTGTGCCACCACCCGCTGGACACCGCCGCCGGAATGCCGAATCCGCTCCTCGTGGACGTGCTGGGCAGCTCTTCGGCGCAGAGACCCGGCGACCTGATGGCCGTCGTCAAGGTGACCATCGACAGCGCAGAGACCCAGAAGGCGATGGACAAGAACCGGGCCTTCTTGTTCACGGCCGCCATCATCACGGCCGCCTTGGCCATGGTCGCCTCGTACGTCATCGTCCGCTACGTGATCGTCAAGCCGCTCAAGCATCTCCGCGACGTCAGCGACGAAATCAGCCACGGCAACATCTCGGTCCGGGCGGAGATCCACACGGGCGACGAGTTCGAAGAGCTGGCCGTGTCGTTCAACCGGATGCTCCGCCACCTCGTTTCCGCCCAGGAGGAACTCCGCCAGGTGAACGACGACCTGGACGGCAAGGTCGACGAACTCGCCCAGGCCAACATGCAACTCTACGAGATGAACAGCCTCAAGAGCGACTTCCTGGCCACGATGAGCCACGAACTGCGCACCCCACTCAACAGCATCCTCGGCTTCAGCGACGTGCTCGGCTCGATCGATTCGCTCGACGAGAAACAGCAGCGCTACGTGCAGAACATCCAGAAGTCGGGCAGGATGCTCTTGCAGATGATCAACAACATCCTCGACCTGGCCAAGATCGAAAGCGGCCAGGCCGAAATCCGGCTGACCGATTTCCCCGTCGAACAGATCGTCGGCGCCCAGTGCGACATGGCCCGACCCCTGACCGAAAAGAAGAACATCGACCTGGAGACCGAGATCCAGCCCGGCCTGCCGCCGCTGCACCAGGACCAGGGCCGCGTGCAGCAGATTCTCAACAACCTGCTGTCCAACGCGATCAAGTTCACGCCCGAGGGCGGTCGCATCACCGTCGCCGCGAGCCGCATCGAGCCGAACGATTTCGTGCTTCGGGTGGCCGACACGGGCGTGGGCATCGCCGAAGAGGACCTCGAAACCATCTTCCAGAAGTTCCGCCAGGGCGGCAACGCGCTGTCCGACGGCGACAGCATGGCCCGCGAATACTCCGGTACCGGATTGGGACTCTCGATCGTCAAGGAACTCTGCAAGCTTCTGGGCGGCGAGATCAAGGCCGAGAGCCGGCTAGGCAAGGGGAGCACGTTTACGGTCCAGTTGCCCTGGGTGCTCGAAGAGCAGCCGCGGCTCGACTCCCCGCTGTCCGACGAGTTCCAGCAATTCACCAAGCTCCGCACCGACTACCGGCACGAGAAACCCAGCGAAGTGGCGCCGTAACGAGCGATTGACCCAAAAAAATGCCCCCGATCGGAAAAAACAACGGCGACCCCGAAGTTCTCCTCTTCACCGACGGCGCGTGCAGCGGCAACCCCGGGCCGGGCGGCTGGGCGTTCGTCATGCGGCACCCCGCCTCGGGCAAACAGATCGAGCGGTCCGACGGCCAGCGCGAGACGACCAACAACCGCATGGAACTGACCGCGGTGATCCGGGGGCTCGAAGCCCTCAAGCGGCCCAGCCGCGTCGAGGTCTTCACCGACAGCGTCTACGTCGGCAAGGGATTCTCCGAGTGGCTGCCCAAGTGGAAGGCCAACCGCTGGCGCCGCCGCGTCAAGGGCGGCTGGGCGGAAGTCAAGAACGAGGACCTCTGGCGACGGTTGGACGAGTTGCTCTCGACCCACCAGGTCACGTTCACCCACGTCCGCGGCCACACCGGCCACGCGGAAAATGAACGCTGCGACACCCTGGCCGTCGCGGCGTATCAGAGGTATCTTTAGGGGTGGGGAATTGGGGGGGCGGAGATCGAAAGACCACGGCCGCGCGGCGGCAACCCGCGGCTTTTCGAGCGGACGACGTGCGGTAACGGCCAGGAAGTCTGCTCCGTGAGAACACGAAGGAGGGTCGGATGGACATTGTGTTGCAGGGCGTCATTCACGGCAAGACGATTGAACTGGAGGAAAGCCCCGGGATCGAGGAGGGGCGCAGAGTGGAGTTGGTGCTCCGGGTGAAGCAACTTCCCGGCCCGCCGCCAGGCTGGAAGCCGGGCGGCACCGAAACCGCCGCGGGGATGATGGCGGACCACTGGACGGAGGAGGACGACCAGATTCTGCACGCCATCGATCAGGATCGAAAGCGACCCAGCCGCGGGGAGATGCCGCAGTGAGCTTCCTTCTGGACACGAACATCCTTTACGCAACAAACGGCTCATCATTCCTCATCTCTTCCTGTTCCGTCCAACCCGAGAACCCCAAACCGAGACACATCATGCCCAGAAGCTATTTCAGCGGAACGCTCGCCGCCGTGCTCTCCGCGGCGGCAACGCTCGTGTGGACGTCTCCCGCCGGCGCGGCCGAGGTCGACAAGCCGGAGCGAACGCCCGTCTTTCAGATTCGCCAGCGCACCGCCGAGCCGGTTCTGCGGTCGGACAAGCCTTGGGAGGATTTCGGCGTCAACGGTGGGATCGTGATTCGCGAGGGCGAACGCTGGCGGATGTGGTACGGGGCCTACGACCGCCGCTACAAGCGGGACGACGACGCCTGTGTCTGCTACGCCGAATCGCCCGACGGCCTCCATTGGACCAAGCCGAATCTGGGCCTCGTCGACTACCAAGGCAACAAAAACAACAACATTCTCATCTCGGGCCGAGAGGTCGGCGGACTGGCGCTGTCCTATGTCTTCATCGACGAGGGAGTCGACGCCCGCGAGAAGTACAAGATGATCTGGCAGCGTTTCCATGAACCCGAACAGGCATGGATGGTCTACGGGGGGACGTCGGCCGACGGCATGCACTGGACGCTGTTGCCGGAGCCGCTCAGCCGCAAGAACTCGGACACGACGACGACGTGCATTCACGACGGAGACAAGTACCGCTTGTACACGCGGCTGTGGCGCGGCGGCTGGAGCGGCGTGCGGACGGTGGGCTACACCGAGTCCCGCCGGTTCGGCGGATTCCCCGAACCGGTCGAGATTCTCAGCCACGACGACCGCGATCCGCCGGACATGCAGTTCTACTCCAACGCGGCCACGAAGCTCCACGATCGCTTCTACGTGATGTTCCCCGCCGCGTTCTCCACGAAGACGCAAAACGTCGAGAGCCACCTGGCCTGGAGCCGCGACGGCGTCCATTTCACGCGGTACGGACGCGCGCCGGTGGTCGGCCTCGGCGCGACGTTCGACAGCCAGGGCGTCTACGTGTCGCCCGGCGCGACGCCCGGCGATGCGCCGAATACCTGGTGGTTCTACTACTTCGGCACGAGCCTGAAGCACGATTTCAACGACCCCGCCAGTGCTCCATCCGCCGGCGGCGTCGGGCGGTTCCTGCTCGTCGTCGAGTAGCCGCGCGGCGCCAGCCCGCGGTTTGGCAGTCGAATGAGTGATTTGTGATCTCCGGGAACCCCCGCATGCAATGCGGGGGCGTTTGCACTCACAGGCCGACAACCGACAACCGACA
>JAPLNP010000348.1 GCA_026401055.1 Planctomycetia bacterium | reverse complement strand
CCAGTCCCCATTTCCGCTGACCCGCTCCCAGAGCGAGAGCGGATGGAGGACTGGCGGCAAGGCGGGCTTGCGTGTGGACCGGCGTTTGCGAGGGGTGCATAATAAGGGAGATCGCTGATTGACCGCCGGGTTGTCCCCCCTTGCGAAGAGGCTGTAGTTTGACCGCGAAGTTCTTCAATTCCAGCACCGTCGAGCTCATGGTTTGGCTTCCGGTTCTGCTTGCGCTACTTTGGGGGGGATGGTTTGTGCTTAGGAAGATCCGTGCCGAGTCGCTACAAAAGGAACCCACGGCGAGCGAATTGATCGTAAAATTTCGGGAATCCCACAGGCGAGGTGAGCTAAGCGACGCGGAATTCCGAACAATTAAGACGACGTTGGCGGAGCGGCTCCAGGAAGAGTTAAAGGATGACGGTGAAACGCTTTAGTGCGTTTCGCGCGATCCGGCTCGAAGCGGCCGGTTGGGCCGGCTTTGACTCCCCGGGGATGCCTTGACAACCGACTTGCGCAAACCCGCGCCCCGCGTCGCCCGTAGTATTACCATGTACAGTGGCTCGGCACCGAAGGCGGACAAGGATGCTCCCCAGGCCGAGGGCGAGGCGGCTCGCGGGCCACTCGAGCGACACCTTGGATGATCGCCCCAGCCGCGTTGACCGAGGAGGGTCATCGCGGCCGGGAACGCCGAAAGGAAAAGGCATGCCTTCAGGACGGGATTTCACCACCGGACGCCGGGGTGGCGGCACCACCAAAAAAAACGCCTTCTGTTCGTTCTGCCGGAAGAGTTACCGCGACGTCGGCCCCTTGGTCGAGGGGCCCGGCGACGTCTACATCTGTGGCGAGTGCATCGACCTGTGCCAGTCGATCCTCGAACAGGAGCGGCGGCGGCGCGGGACCAGCAAGCCGTTGTTCGGCAAGGTCCTTTCGCCGCGCGAGATTGTCGCCAAGCTCGGCCAGTACGTCATCGGCCAGGACCACGCCAAGAAAGTCCTCGCCGTGGCCGTCCACAGCCACTACAAACGCCTGATGCACGGCGCGGGCAGCCCGGACGTCGAGATTGACAAGTCGAACGTCCTGCTGATCGGACCCACCGGATCCGGCAAGACCCTCTTGGCCCAGACGCTCGCCCGGATTCTCGACGTGCCGTTCGCCATCGGCGACGCGACGACGTTGACGGAGGCGGGCTACGTCGGCGAGGACGTCGAGAACCTGCTGTTGAAGCTGCTGCACGCCGCCGACTTCGACATCGAGGCCGCCCAGCGGGGCGTCCTTTACATCGACGAAATCGACAAGATCGGCAAGACCAGCCAGAACGTGTCGATCACGCGGGACGTGTCCGGCGAGGGCGTCCAGCAGGCCCTGCTCAAGATGCTCGAAGGCACGACCGCCAACGTTCCCCCGCAAGGCGGCCGGAAACATCCCGAGCAGCAGTACATCCAGATGGACACGAGCAACATCCTGTTCATCTGCGGCGGGACGTTCGTCGGCCTGGAAAAGATCATCGGCCAACGACTGGGGAAGCGGACGATCGGCTTCGGGCAGCAGGGCCACCCCGACCGCGATCACAGCCTGGCCGAATGCCTGCCCCAGGTCACCAGCGACGACATCCTCGAGTTCGGCTTGATTCCCGAATTGGTCGGCCGTCTGCCGGTGATCTCGCCGCTGACCCCGTTGGACATCGAGACGCTCATTCGGGTTCTCACCGAGCCGAAGAACGCCCTGGTGAAGCAGTATCAGGAGATGTTCGGCATGGAGGAGGCCAAGCTGGAATTCACCGAGGGCGCGCTTCGGGCGATCGCCACGCTGGCGCAGGAGAAGGAGACCGGCGCCCGCGGACTGCGTTCGATCATCGAGAACGTGATGCTCGACATCATGTTCGAGTTGCCGGACCAGCCGCGCGGCACGCAGTATCTGATCTCCGAGGACATCGTCTACGGCCGCGAGCATTTGTTCCCGCTGGCGGAAAAGCAGAGCAAGAGCGCCTAGCCTACTTGGAACTCGAGGGGGGGGACTGGTCGCGGCCCTTGAAGCGTTGGGCCAGGGGCTTCTTGATCTGACCCACCAGCCATTTCAGGTCCGAGTTCTCCGGCTCCAGTTTCATGCCCGCCTCGCAGTCGGCCAGGGCCTCGCGGTCCTTGCCCTGCCGGGCATAGACCAAGGCTCGCGAAAAGTAGCTGTAGAACGTCGGCTTGACCTCGAGCGACTGCGTGAGCTTGTTGATCGCCTCGTCGGTCTTTCCCTCGCTGATGGCGACTTGCGCCTCTCGGTAGAGTTCGTCTTCCTTCTTCTTCGCTTCCTTGCCGCCGCAACCGATCGGCAGCGCCGAGGCGAGCAAGACGAACGCGACAAGGATTGCGCTTCCAACGCGGCTTCGCGGTGCGGGTGGGGTCATCGAGTTTCTCCGTCGACTGCGTTACTCGTCCAGTGTCTCGCCTCCAGCCCGGGTGCCCATGGCGCTCCAGACCGCCAGGTCGACCTCCTCTCCGACGAAGGTCGACGAGCCGTCGACCATGAGGACGTGGCAGCCGCCGCTGTGGGCGCTGCCGAAGGCGAGTTCGTATTCGGAATTCATGGGCACTCCGGTGGAGCCGCAGTGCTCGGAGCCGTCTCGGCCGTCATTCAGGTCGGCGTCGTCGCCCCCGATGGACCAGTGGTCCTTGCGATTTTCCGCGCGGCTCTCGGTGCGGGTCGAATCGGTCGCCGTGGGCAGGGCCTCGCCGACCAGGATCGTGTGGCTGGTGCCGTCCGCCACGTCGCGGATCCGGATCGGGGGCCGAGAGTTGTACGGCGCGATGTTCATCGGATGGTTGAAAAGCATCCCGTCCATGTCCACCAGGGAAGCGTCGATCACCTTGCCGGTCGACCGATCCACCGAGGACTCGTCGAGGGACCATGTGCCCGACGCGCACCCCAGATACGAGGCCGGCGAACGCTTGGGCACGATCCAACTGTCGATCGAGATGTCGTAAATGTGTTCCTTAAGCCCCGCCGACGGACAACGGTAGAAGGTGAACACCTGCTCGCACGCCGTGATCTTCGCCGTCACTTTGTCGGGCGAAACCGGCGGCACGTGCGCCCACTGCATGGTGGTGCTGCCCTCAGGCTGGTTGTAGACGAACCGCGAGTAGTACGTGTCATTCTCCAATTGCGGCAGCAGGTATCCCGACCACGCGGTCCCCTCGGCGCCCATGAATCCATAGGGGTAGTAGCCGAGCGACGTTTCATAGGTCGCCATGGCCAGACCGATCTGCTTGAGGTTGTTCTTGCACTGCGCCTTGCGCGCCGCCTCGCGGGCCGCTTGCACCGCGGGCAACAGCAGTGCGATGAGGATGCCGATGATCGCGATCACGACCAGCAGCTCCACCAACGTAAAACCACGACTTCGATGAGATCGCATGACTTCCCTCATGGGTTTTTCGCATCCGAACCGGGCATTCAAGCTACTTGGACGTCAACTCGAAATCGCGCGTTCCGGCGTCCTCGGTGACCTCCAGAGAAATGCCTTGCGCGTACTTCAGCGGGATGAGGCTCACTTCCTCCCTGTATTTCTCCTCCGAATGCGGGATGGCGATCTCGCGCCCCGTCTCCTTGCCGGCCTTGATCCGCGCGAGAACCTTGCCCAGCGGCACGCCCTCGACCTTGTAGCGTCCGTCGACGATCTGGGCGGTCACCGGGGCGGCCTGTCCCTTCTGCTGGGGCAGAAAATCGATCGTTCCCTTGGCGATCGGCCGGCGGTCGAGCGTGACGGCTCCCTCCAGCCGGGTGCTGGGCTTGTCCGACCCGCCGGCACCGCAGCCCGCCATGGTCACGAGCGCAACCATGCAAACCGCCAACGACGCTCCGCCGCGGCCGTAGCCCGCTGCGCTCATCTTGCCGTTCCCGGTTCGACTGCTTGGTGAAGAAGGATGATTTCCAGCATCAAATGCCATTATACCCCTCTGCGCCGAAGCTGTCGAGCGCGCCCCCGGCCCGCCAAACCCGGAGGCCGTCGAAACCGGCCTCCGGGCAGTGGGCATCGTTTTCCGCGGTTCTAGCGGAAGCGTCGCCGAAGGGCCAGCGCCGCCAGACCGAAGAGGATGAGGACCCAGGTGGAGGGTTCCGGCACGTCGCTTCCTCCCCCGGACCCGGTCCAGTTGGCCGCCAGGATCGCCGCGTCCTTGTCGTTCACGACGCCGTCCTCGTTGAAGTCGCCGTCGCCCCAGCCGACCCCCTCATTTTGCATCCAATGCGCGCCGAGAATCGAGGCGTCTTTGTCGTCCACGAAAGTGTCCCCGTTGGCATCGCCCAGGATTCGCGCAACGTCGCCGGCGATCACGAGGTTGTCGATCGCCCAGAACCAGTTGTTGCGGGAGTTGAAGTAGGCGAACGTCAGGACCATCTTCTCGGCGCCCTCCGGGTTCTCCAGGTTGAGCGTGGTAGTCTCGTTGGTGTTGTCGTCATGGAAATACGCGCCCGCGGCGGATTCCCACCGCAGAATCTCGATCGGCGTGCCGCCGTCGTACGAAACCGTGACGGTGGCGGTCTGGTTTTCCTCGTCCTGCCAGGCCGAATCGAACGTCACGGACACGCTGTTCGCCGTGACGTTCGCCAGCGAGATCTCCGGGGTGTCGAGCGAGGTGTCGTAGTTGCCCTCGCCAGAAGTAAAGTCGTCGAATTCGTCGCTGTCGGCAACGGCGATCACGGTCTGGCCTTTGAGGAAGCCGCTACGCCCCTGGTCTTCCGCGGCTACCCATAGCTCGGGACTGACGAAGGTCCAGCCTCGCCATTCGGGGACGCCGCCGGTGGGCATTCGGCTGTTGTCGACCGACCAGTTAGCCGGAGGGGTCGGGGTGAAAGAGTTCTCCATGACCACGGGGGCTCCGGCGTGACCGTTGGGTTCCCACTCGCCGGGCCCCAATTCCACGCTCTCAAAGTCCTCGTGAAAGGCGAGGCCGGCGCTGGTGGTCAGTTCGATGTTGTCGATTGCCCACCACCAGTTGTTCGCCGCGTTGATCATACTGAACCTCAGGACCGCCGAGGACAGGCCCCCAGGGTTCCAAAGATCCACCGAGAATGCCTCGTTCCTGTTGTCGGCAGAGTCGAACCGAGCGAGCTCCGCCCAATCCCCCCCATCGTAGGCGATCTCAACTAGGCCGGTCTGCTCGCCCTCGGGTCGAAACGACGAAGCGAAAGCGAGTGTGCCCGACAGCGCGGCCGCTCCGACCATGCTGAACGACGGCGTCGTGAGAAACGCGTTGTACTTCCCGAGCGATTCCGGGTCGCCAAGGTCGTCCCACTCATCCGGGTCGGCGACCGCGACCGTCCCCTGGCCGAGGGTGAACTCCGCGCGCCCCTGA
>JAPLNP010000098.1 GCA_026401055.1 Planctomycetia bacterium | reverse complement strand
GAGAAAATCGAAGCTCACCTGAAAATCAGCCTGCGATTCCATCTTGGGCCTCCGAGTTGCAGTCGAAGTGATTTTCAACTAACCACTTAGATGCGCTCGGAGGCTCAAAGATTCCCGCAATTCTGAATAATCCGGGTTAGTGAGAATCAGTGTTCCCTTTTCACACTTGTTTCCGAGACTGCATAGGCTTCTGTTTGCTTAACTTCGTGCCTATGGGGGGAGAATTCCCTGGACCCTACAGAGGTTTTTGCCGGTGGCCGGCCACGACCGGTTCGTAGTCCGGTCGGCCCGCCAGTGCCGCAATCTCGCGCATGAATCGCGCGGTGAGATCCTCGAGGACCTCGCGATCGTTGTCACGGTCGTAGTATGGCGAAAGGTCGATCGGCAGGCCGACGACCAGCCGGACCTTGGCCGGCATCAGCAGGCAGCCCAACGTCGTGCCGTTGTAGGGCGAGCCCTCAATGTAGCACGGGATTACCGGAACGCGAGATCTCAGCGCGATCATCGCCACGCCGGGGCGGCCGGGCAGCATGAACTGGCGCGTGGTGTTCAGACGCCCCTCGGGGAAAAGCCCCACGATTTCGCCCTGTTGGGCGTAACGGATGGTCAACTTGGTGGCCGCCGTGTCGACCCCCCCCCGGTTGGTCGGTATCGGCTCAAATATGCGGAGAACAAGACCCATAAGGGGGTGTTCGCAATACTCCTTCGCAACCATCCAGTGCATGATCCGGTCGACGGCCAGGGTCATGAAGGCGGGATCGAAGGGGCAGCGGTGGTTCGAGACGATCACCGCGCCCTGGCCAGGCGGAATGGGAAGTGGCCCACTGACCCGGGCACGCCAGAGGATCCGCGTCGTGATCCGAGCCCAGGCGAGCACAATGCTCTGAGCCGGCCGGTACGGCGAATGGCGCAACGCACGCACGATCACAAGCGTCAGCACGACGCCCATCACGGCGAGGACGCCGACGGCCAGCATTTTGGTTTCCGCGGGGGGCAACATCGATTCTCGCTGTCCTCTGCTCGTTCGCGGGACCAGGATAAGATCAATCTACCATAGTACGTAAACTGCCCATATCGCCCATCAATCCAATACTGACGGGATTCCATGTGGCACAGCCGCCCTCGGCTGTGTCCGACGATTCCGCGCGGCGGAGGCGACTGTGCCACGCCGAGGGCGACTGTGCCACGCGGATGCCGCGAACGCTTGTTTTTCCGATGCCGCGAAGTTATGCTCTCGGCACCCACAACGAGGTTCCCCCCGGCTTCGCCTGAACCGACGCCTTCCGAGCGGACGCGGGCTCGCCCATGTTGATCGGCATTATCAGCGACACCCATGGCGACGTCCACGGCACCCGGCTCGCGGTTCGTGTATTTACTTCTCTCGGCGTCGATATTATACTCCATTGTGGGGATATCGGCTCCGCCGAGGTCGTCCCGTTGTTCTCCGCCTGGCCTGCCCATTTTGTCTTTGGAAACGTCGATCGGCGTGGACCGCTGCGCGAGGCGATTCAAGCGGCGGGCCAGACCTGCCACGAGCGCTTCGGGACGTTGGAGATCGCGGGCCGGCGGATCGCGCTGCTGCACGGCGACGACCAGGCGGTCCTGAGAGAGACCGTCCGAAGCGGCCGATGGGACATGGTCTGCCACGGTCACACGCACTCGGCGTCGCAGTCGCGGCACGCCGAGACGCTCGTCGTCAACCCCGGGGCGGTCGCCAGGACGCTGCAAGGCTCGGTGGCGGTCGTCGAGTTGCCGACGCTGGCCGTGACGCCGATTCCGTTGTAGACGCCCACCCGCCGGGCCTCGCGCTCTATCCGGCCAGTCGGGCGATGTGATCGGGGGACTGCTCGGCCGGCGATTTCTCCGGGCGGTAGCGGTATTGCATGGTGTAGGCGTCTTCGGGCGTATCTTCGTAGTAGTTGCGCAACACGGTGACCGCGCGGAAGCCGTTTTCACGGAAGAAGAGTTGGGCGTGCAGGTTGGTTTCACGCACCTCGAGGACGATTCGCGTGCGGCGCTGCGAGGAGAGTTTTCCGATCAGTTTGGCGAGCATCCGCGAGCCGACGCCCGAGCGCCGGCAGTCGGGCGCGACGGCGAAATTCAGCACGTGCAGCCGGGTCTTGTTCAACTCGTAGACCATGAACCCCACGACCTGATCGTCCTGTTCGGCGACCATGCCGATGCAGTTGCGTTGGCGGAGGCAGCGGATGAAATCTCCCTCGCACCAGGGGAACTCGAAGCTCTGCGCCTCGATGTTCAGGACTTCGAGCATGTCCCGGCGGATCATCCACCGGATGTGGACGTGGACGTCCAGTTTCTGGTCGGAACTCATGCCGGCCTCCTTCCTTGTCGGCCCGTCGCGGACGCCATGAACGTCCGCGACACACGAATCACACTCGCACGGCTTCCGGCCGCCAACGCGGCGCGGTCACGAAGGCGACCCATTCCAGGGTCCGCTGCCTTCGTGGCCAGCCTCGGCGATGCCGGCAATACGTTAGCAGAAGATCGCCAACGTGCCAATACGAACTCGCCGGCCTTTTGACCGACTTGGTCGACGGGTGCTTATTGACAAGGTCGATCGTGAATCCTAACGGTTGAAGTCGAACCGTACCCTTTATGCGTTATATGACACCCATCTCTGGAGGTGATATCGACGCCGCTGGCATTCGCTGGGCAACTGGACCGCCCCGCCCGATCCCCCGGGTCGGCAGAATCGGCACGTTTGTCAAACTCCGGCACGAATGGAATTGTTGAACTTTACCGTTTGGGTCAGCCGATTCGATCCAATGTGACGGGGCATGGCTTGCGATGCGCGTGCGCGCCAGAGGCCCCATGGGAAAAATCCAGACCAGCATCGGCCTCATCACCGGGATGAAGATTACCGACACGGTCGATGCCTTGATGAAGATCGCGGCCGCGCGCCGTGATGCGCTCTCCGCGCGCACCGACACGCTCAAAGACGAGCAACTCGCCGTCGTCCAACTATCCGCGCTGTTGCTGTCGGTGAAATACGTCACCGACAACCTCGGCAAAGCCGACCTCTTCGACAAGCGGACCGCCGCCAGCGGCAACACCGCCTTGCTCACGGCGACCGTGACGGGCACGCCTTCGGACGGGACCTATCAGTTCACGCCACTACGCACCGCCCAGAGCCAGCAGTTCCTCGGCGCCGGGTTTGCCAGCAGCGCCGAGGCGATCGGCGCCGGCCAGGTGACGTTCCGTTTCGGCGACAACGTCGAGCGCGCCACGCCCCTGGACGTCTTCAACGACGGCGACGGAATCCGGCGCGGCACGATCCGGATCACCGATCGCAGCGGCGCCAGCGCGCAGATCGACCTGACCACCGCCCAAACCGTCGACGACGTCCTCGAAGCGATCAACGCCAACACGACGATCAACGTCACGGCCGTGGCCCACGGCGACGGCTTCCGGCTGATCGACAACACCGGCTCGTCGGTCTCGAATCTCAAAGTCCAGGAGGTCGCCGGCGGCACGACCGCGGCGTCGCTCGGGCTGGCCGGAATCGACACGGCCTCGAACGTCGCCGATGGCGCGGACGTCCTGCGGCTGGACCGCGGCCTCGAACTCGACGGGCTCAACGACGGAAATGGAGTGACGCTCGCCTCGAAGAACCTCCTCGGCGACGTCACCTACACGCTTCGCGACGGCACGACCGGAACCATTGACTTCACGCCCTTGGACGACGGCGAGGGCGCGACGACCAGCGCGGAGCCGCCGGCCACCCTGGGCGAGTTGATCGACGTATTCAACGCCGCCGCGCCCGACAAACTCCGCCTCGAAATCGCCTCCGACGGCGATCGCCTGGTTGTCACCGACTTGACCGTGGGCGACGGCGATTTCACCCTCGCGTCGCGCGACGAGAACGGCTCCGGCGCGGTCGAAGACCTCGGCCTCGGCCGCGAGGCCGTCGACGGCGCCATCGTCGGACGCCGACTTCTGGGCGGGACCGGCTCGGTGCTGCTTTCCTCGCTCGACGGCGGCCGGGGGCTCGGGCAACTCGGAACGCTCGAATTGACCGACCGCGCCGGCGCGTCCGACACGGTCGACCTCTCCGACGCCGAAACGCTCGAAGACGTCATCGACGCGATCAACGCCGCCAGCGTCGGAATCACCGCCCGGGTCAACCAGGCCAAGAACGGCATCGAACTCGTCGACACCACCGGCCAGTCCGCCGGCAACCTGATCGTCGCCGACGGCGAGGGAGAAACGGGCGCGGCCACGGCGCTGGGCATCGCGGTCGACGCGGCGGTCGCCTCGGTCAACAGCGGCGACCTGCACCTCCAGGTGGTCTCCGAAAACACGCGGCTGGCCGATTTCAACGGCGGAACCGGCGTTGCCGCGGGCAACATCATCATTATCAGCAGCACCGGGACGCTGAGTCCCGTCAACCTCCGCGCGAGCGACTCCAAAGCGATGGAAACCATCGGCGACGTCATCGCCGAAATCAATCGCGTCGCGACCGGCGTGGTGGCCGAGTTGAACGAGACCGGCGACGGCATCCGCGTCCGCGACCTCGGGGGCGGCACAAAGAGCGCGCGGATCGTCGAGGCCGGCGCCACCACGGCCGCCGATCTCCATCTCCTGGGCCAGGCGACGACCATCGACGTCGACGGCACAGGCGTCCAGGTCATCGACGGCTCGATCACCCAGGTGGTCGAGATGGAAGACGGCGACTCGCTGGACGACTTGCGGCAGAAAGTCAACGCCCTCGGGGCCGGCGTGACCGCGTCGATCCTCAATGACGGATCGAGCAAACCCTATCGACTCTCGCTGCGAAGCGATCTCAGCGGCGCGGCGGGCCAGTTGGTCCTCGACACCTCGCAACTCGGATTCTCGATGGAGGAGACCGTCCGCGGCGAGGACGCGCTCTTGGTGCTCGGCGGCACGATCTCGGCCGGAGGAAGCGTGTTGGTTTCGTCCGCGACGAATCGTTTTACGAACGTGGTTCCCGGCGTGGCACTGAACATCCAGCAGGCATCGAACACACCCGTCACGGTGAGCGTCAGCCAATCGGACGCCGACGTGTCGGCCAACCTGCAGACCATGGTCGACAACTACAACAAGTTCCGCGAGTACCTCAACGAACTGACGGCGTGGGACGAGACCACGTCCGAGGGCGCGCTGCTGTTCGGCGACTCGGCGGCGCTGCGATTGGACTCGGAGCTGTCCGTGCTGTTGTCGGGCCAGTTCACGGGCGCCGGCTCGATCCGGTCGCTGGCCGAGATGGGCATCGACATCCAGCAGGACGGCACGCTCACCTACGATTCGACGAAATTCAAGGCTCGATTCGCCCAGAACCCCGACGCCGTGAAGACCTTCTTCACGACGGAGCAATTCGGCGTGTCGGATAAGTTCGCGAAGGCGATCGAGTCGATCTCGGGCGAGGACGTGTCGTTGTTGGCCCAACGTTACACGGCGCTGACGAGCACCATCGAGGACAACGAAGAGAAGATCACGTTCATGGACGAGCGACTGAAAGCTCAGGAGGAGCACTTGTATCTCCAGTTCTACCGAATGGAACTGGCGATCGGCAAAATCCAGAACGACCTCGCCGTGATCGAAGGCTTTCAACCGCTGACGCCCTACACCGGTGTTTCGTCCAGCTGACCGGCACGGAAAGCGGCACCCCCCCGACGCAGTCGGGGGGCGTTTCTGCTGACAACCGACAACCGGCCACTGACAACTGACAA
>JAPLNP010000266.1 GCA_026401055.1 Planctomycetia bacterium | reverse complement strand
GCGTGGTCGGGCTGAGACAGGCCGGGGTCGGCGGCGACCAGGGCCAGGGCGTCGCGCCGGGCTTCCTCCAGGACGGCCGCATCGCGCAGGAGGTCCGCCACCCGAAACGGCGGCAAGCCGTGCTGCCGCGTGCCGAACAGGTCCCCGGGCCCGCGGTGCTTGAAGTCGACCTCCGCCAAGAGGAAGCCGTCGGTGGTCGAAATGAACCCGCCCAGACGTTCCTTCGCGTCGTCGGATTCCGTGTCGACGAAGAGCGTGCAGAAGCCCGGGTGAGCCCCGCGGCTGACGCGGCCGCGAAGCTGGTGCAACTGGGCCAGTCCGAAGCGCTGGGCGGACTCGATCGTCATTAACGTCGCGTTGGGCACGTCGACGCCCACCTCGACGACCGACGTACACACAAGCACCTGGATCTCGCGGCGTCGGAAGTCGTCCATCACGGCGTCCTTCTCCTCGGCGCTCATCCGCCCGTGGATCAACCCGACGCGGAACGCCTCGAGCGGCCCGTTGACCAGGGCCTCGTAGGCCGCGTCGAGGCTGGTGGCGGCCGTCTGGTCCGACTCTTCGACCAGCGGGGTGACGACGTAGCCCTGGCGTCCCTCGCGGAGCTTGCGGCGGAAGAACTCCCACCATCGCTCGCGCTGGGCTTCGTCGGCTAGGTAGGTCCGCACCTTCTGCCTGCCCGGCGGCATGTCCCGCAGCGTCGAGACGTCCAGATCGCCGAAGAGCGTCATGGTGACCGTTCGCGGGATGGGCGTGGCGGTCATCACCAGGTAGTGCGGGTCCTGCCCGGCGCGTTTCAACGCGGCCCGCTGGCGGACGCCGAACTTGTGCTGCTCGTCGATCACCACGAGTCCGAGCTTCGCAAACGCGACGTCCTGCTGCAAGACGGCCTGCGTGCCGACGACCAGGTCGATCTCGCCCGCGGCAATCGCGTCGAGCAACGCACGTCGCTCCTTGGTCGGCAGTCCGCCGGTCAACTCGCCGAGCCGGACGTGGCTGCCGGCCAACAGCCGGCGGAGCGTCTGCCCATGCTGTCGGGCGAGCACTTCGGTCGGCGCCATCAGGACGGCCTGATGGCCGTTGGCGACCGCGACGAGCATGGCGTGGACGGCCACGATCGTCTTGCCGCTGCCGACGTCGCCCTGCAACAGCCGGTTCATCGGCACCGCCCGGGCCATGTCCCCGGCGATCTCGGCGATGGCCTGCTCTTGACCGGCGGTCAACTCGAACGGGAACAGCCGCCGGATGCGAGCGTCGATCTTGGCCGTGGTCTCGAGCACCGGGGCATGTTCTTGCGATCGCTGTTGCTCGCGCCGCACGGCAAGTCCCAGTTGCAGGATGAACAGCTCCTGGTAGACGAATCGCCGCCGGGCGTGCTCCAGGCTTGTCCAGTCGCTGGGGGAATGGATTTCCGACAACGCCCGGCGAAGCGGCCAAAGGTCGTGGGCTTCCAGATAGCTCAATGGAAACACCTCGTCGAGCAACTCGGCGCACTTCTCGACCACGCCGCGGACGATCCGCCGGACGTGCCACTGTTTGACGCCCTCGGTCAGCGGATAGACGGGCAGGACCGCCGGCCGTGCCGCGGACGAGCACGCCGAGCACGCTTCGCCCGGCGCCGGTCCCTCGAAGTTCGTACTCCTCGACGACGCCGGAGACGCTCTGGAGCTTGCCTTCTTCGAGGTCGTCGATCGCGCGGAGTTGGGTGAGGTCCTGATAGTCGCGCGGGAAGAAGAACAGCACGTCGGCCACGGTGCCGAGGCCGAGCTTTTCGAGCAACTCCGCCCGTTGGGGTCCCACGCCGGGCACGAACTGCACGGGCGTGGCAAGCTGCTGTGCGGGGGTCTTTTCCGGCGCGTTCATCACCCCGTCATTGTACACGGACAACGGGGGGCGGGGGAGGTGGTAGACGGCGGGTGGCACGTCCCAGAGCCTCAGGTGAAGGGCGTGGCACTGCTGGACAAGCCAGCAGTGCCCGACGCTCGGTGTCAAGGCAGCCACGCCCTTTCAGGGCGTGCCACCCGGGAGCTTACAGCGCTTTGGTGAACCCGGGCATGGCGACGGGGTATTTGCCGTCTTTGTCGGGCAGGATCGGGGCCGGGGAGTCCATCGTGCAGTTCTCCAGCCCGGGGGCCAGGACGAGTTCCGACGCGATGGCCTCGTCCCACGTGATCGTCTTGCCCGACTCGGCGGCCATGCGGCCGAGGATGCCCGTCATCGCCGCCTTGGCGCACCGCGGCGTCTCGTTGTACGGCTTGTCCTGGCGGATGGCGTCGAACAGCAGGTCGTGTTCGACCTGGTACTGGTTCAGCTTCGGGCCCTTGTGCTCCCAAATCACGGCGTCCGTCGTCGTGTTGTAGCCCTTGTAGAGGCGCGGGTCGGAGATGCCTTCGCCGAGGACCGCCGAGCCCTTCTGGCCGTGAATTACGTCGCCGAAGAAGCCCCAGCAGCCGTTCATGTGGCGCCCCTGGGCGAAGAGTCGCGTGCCGTCGGGGAACGTGTATTCGACCGCGTAGTGGTCGAAGAGTTGATCGGGCTCGGCCCGGACCTGGCGGCCGCCTTGCCCCTGGGCCGAAACCGGCCAGGCGTCCTTCACCCAGCAGCACACGTCGAGGTTGTGAATGAGCCAGTCGAGGATGAAGCTGCCGTTGAGCCAGGTGAAGCTGCTATAGTTCTGGATTTGATGGGCCAGATCGTTCATGCCCTCCTTCTTGGGCGCGAAGCCGACCGGCCCGTGCTCGCGGTACGCCCAGGCCGTGATCACCTCGCCGATCTCGCCGTCGTGGATGCGGCGGACGATTTCTTCCAACGGAGGGTAGTGCCGGCTCATCAAGCCGCCGGCGACCTTGAGGTTCTTCTTCGAGGCCGCTTCGCCCGCCGCCATCACGCGGCGGATGCCCGGGGCGTCGACGGCGAACGACTTCTCCATGAACACGTGGCGATCGTTGGCCACGGCGTGTTCGAGGTGGATGGGCCGGAAGCCCGGGGGCGTGGCCAAGAGCACGACGCCGCCGGGGCCGACCGCTTCGATCGCTTTCTTGAAGGCGTCCATGCCGAGGAACTGCCGCTCCTTGGGCACGTCGACCTGCTTGGGGAACTGCTGCGAGAGCTGGGCGAGACTGCCGGCCAGCCGGAAGTCGAAGACGTCGGCCATGGCGACCAGTTGCGTGGGGCCCTTGGTCGCCAGCGCGTTGGCCGCCGCGCCGGTGCCACGACCGCCGCAGCCGACCAGGGCGACCTTGATCGTGTTGTCCTCGGCCGCGTGGACGCGCGGCGCGAGCGAGCCGGCCAGAGCGGCGCCGGCGATCGCGCCGCCGGAGCGTTTGAGAAACTCGCGGCGCGACGAGGCCGGGTTTCGAGGTAGGTGGGTGTTCATGGGAGAGTCCTTTTTTGTGTTACGACAGAGGAACAGTCGTGGGTAGTTGAAAGACCGTGTGTCTGGCACGGCATGTTGTTGGCGGATTCTGCATCATCCCGCGCGGCGCGGCTCCCGCCCCAAAGCGGCTTGGTTCGCCCAGCCCAGGGCAACGCCTTCGTTGTTACACCTAAGACGCTGGCATACGTGTCATTTCTCTAGCCCAGGCGTTCACGCCTGGGTGACGGAGACGGAGCCAAGACGCTATTTCCTTTTTCTTTCAGCCCCTTCAGGGGCGCATGGGGCCGATTCCGCGCCGACAAACCGAGTCACGCCCCCTGAAGGGGGCTCTGGGGAAAAACAACAATCGGCGATGGTCTCTCGATCCGCAGGCGTAAACGCCTGGGCTAGAGAAAAGGGGCAAAATGGAAAGTCTATCTGGAGTTCGCACACGTGAACTTGTCTGCAACAACAACGATGGCGTTGCCCTGGGCTGGGAGAACGGAGGGCCTTCGGCCCGGTACGTTCGGTCTTCAACACTCCTCGGTGATTCCGGGCTGTGGCGCGGGATAGATCCCGTCGGGGCCGGCCTTGATCGGGGGCGAAGAATCGAACGAAAAACTGTCGATGTCCTTGACAAACTGGAACTGGGAGTTCATCGCCTTGTCCCATGTGATGAACTGGCCCGTGTGCGCGGCCATCCGTCCCATCAAGGCCGCCAGGTCGGCCTCTGCCGCCCGGCGCGACTCGTTGTGCGGCTTGTTCTGGCGGATGGCGTCCAGCAGGACTTGCCATTCGGCCTGGTAGGGGTTGCAGTCGGGCTGGGGGTATTCCCAGGCGAGGTCCTGTTTCTCCATCCGGGCGTGGTTGTAAATCCGCGGCTTGGGCTCGGCCAGAGTCTCCATGAGGACCGCCGCGCCCTTGGTGCCGGTGGCGTAGTCGGAGTAGGTCTGCCAGCAGTTGTTCATGTGCCGCGCGAAGGCGAACAGCTTGGCCCCGTCGGCAAACGTGTACTCGACGGCGTAGTGGTCGAACAGGTTGCCGGCTTCCTGGTAGGTCCGCCCGCCGAATGCTTGGGCGGAGACGGGCCACGCCCCCTTCGTCCAGCACGCCACGTCGATGTTGTGGCAGTGCCAATCGACGAGGAAGCTACCGCAGAGCCACTGGAAATTGAACGGGTGCTGAAGCTGGAAAACCGTTTCGCTCTGATCGGCCGGCTTGGCGGGGCAGTAGGTCGGCCCGTGGACGCGGTAGATCCGAAGCGTGTGGAGATCGCCGATCGCGCCGTCGTGGATCCGCTTGATGACCTCCTGCCGCGCCGTCGAGTGGCGCCACATGAAGCCGGCCGCCACTTTCATGCTTTTCTTCTCGGACTCCTCGGCCGACTTGAGCATCCGGCGAACGCCCGGGGCATCGACCGCGAACGACTTCTCCATGAAGACGTTGACGCCTTTGCTGACGGCGTACTCGAAATGCGTCGGGCGGAACGCGGCCGCCGTCGTCAAGAGCACGACGTCGCCGGGCCCGAGACAGTCGATCGCCTTGCGGTAGGCGTCGAACCCGACGAAGCGCCGCTCGGGCGTAACGTCGATCTTATCCTTGGACGCTTCGAGATTCTTGAGGCTCGATTGGATGCGGTGGTCAAAGATGTCGGCCATGGCGTAAAGCTGGACCGGGCCGCCCGTGGTCGAGAAGGCGTCGGCCAGCGCGCCCGTGCCCCGCGAGCCGGCGCCGACAATGGCCAGCTTGATCGTGCCGTTCTCGGCGGCGTGGACCCGGGGCACGACCACGCCCGACATGGCGGAAGCGGCCAGCGCGCCGGCCGAAACCTTCAGAAAATCACGCCGCGAAGGCGAAGCACCTTGTTTCTCGTTCATCTTTCGGACCTTTCTATCAGAGGCCAGGAGAGTTTGGTCACTGGTTCAAACGCCCGCCGACTGCGTCGGCGGGGTTGATTGCCGTCGCACGCGGCGTAAAACCGACACGCCACCCCCCACATGCAATGTGGGGGCGTTATCTTCGCCGCCTACCGTCTACCGTCTACCGTCCACCGCTTCCACCCACCGCCGATACATCGCTTCGACCTGCTCGGCCGGAACCTCGCCGTCCCAAAGAGCCACGCCGTAGGCGAGGTCCAGCGGCTTGCCGGCGACAATCTCCAGCGGCTCTTTGTACAAGTTGAGCGTGGCCGACATGTAGGCGAACGGGTCGAGCATCCGGAACATCGCGGCGGGATGGCGGGCGTTGCCGGGGTGGTCGAACAGGGCGACCGTCACCGGCTTGCCGTCGACCGGCGCGGTGTAGGCGATCCATTTGGTCGCGACGACGTGCTCGGTCCCGCGGATCACCTCCTCGCGGCTCGCGTCGGCCTGGATGAACTTGCCCACGCGGTCCATCGACTCGACGAACCGCATCCCCAGGCCGAAATAGTGCCGCCCGGTGAGCTTCAGCGAAGCCTTCTCGGGCGGCGTTTCCAGCCGGGCGCGCCACGTGACCAGCGTTGCCCCGAGATCCTTGCCGGCGCGAACGTCGATCGTCCGCCGTTCGCCGAGCAGCAGTTTGTCATCCGGGCCGAGCCAGTCGAGCCGCTCGCTGAATCGGGCGCCGCCGATGCCTTGGTCCTCCAACGAGCGGTGCACCTCCCGGCCCACCTTGTCCGGCGGCGCCTCCTCCCAGAAGTTCAGCTCGTCAACGCCGACGGCGAACATCAGGGCGTGATGGTGCAGGTGGTCGTGCGGCGAGTCGCGGAGGACCTGGAGCCCGCCGGGCGTGTAGAGCCGCGTCACGCACGGCTTGAACGGCACGTCCGTGAAGCGGTACTCCAGGACCGGTCGCTCGCCGGCCAGAACGGAGATCGTGTTCTTGTCCTGCTGGATACGAAGCTCGGCCGCGTCCGATGATCTCATTCGCCGCCAGGCCTCGATCGAGCGCCGCAGGTTGTCGCGCCGGTCGCCGGGAACGTTGTAGCACTGCAAGCCGATGGGCCCGCGATAACCGGCCTGATCGAGAATCTTGAGAAACCCGGCGACGTCGAACGTGCCGCGGTCGAGCGTTTGGATCAGGGCGTTCCAGTCCGTGCCGTCGCGGTCCGCGCCGTTGATGCTCACCAACCACAGGTGCGGCCCGGCGGCCTTCACCGCCTTCTCGAGATTCTCCGCCTTGTCGGCCTTGAGGAAGTGGCAGAGATTCAGCGCGACGCCGACGTTGTCCCGGGCGGCCTTCTCGCGGACGCGCAGGGCGTCTTCGAGCGTGGCGACGTAGAAGCCGACGTGGGGATAGAGGACGACGCGAAGGCCCGCCGGCTTGGCCATGTCGGCGGCCTGCTGGACGAGCGTCACGGCCTGGGCATCGTCGTCGCTTTTGCCGGTGATGTAGAGCCAGAGGATGGTGTCGCGGCCCTTGAGGTCGTCGATGGCGGTCTTCAGCCCGGGGTCAAGCTTCGGCCCGTCGGGGCCCACCTTCCCTTCGACATACGTGCTGAACATCGCCAAGCCCTGGTCATCGAGGGCTTTGAGCACCGCCGGGATGTTCTCGGTGCCGGTGTAGCCGATGCCGTCGTAGCCCAGCTCTTTGAGGAGTTTGACCTGGGCCTCGGGCGGAAGCTCGCCGCGGCCGGCGCCGTTGTCGAAGGCGAAGAAGGGCTGCTTGACCGGCGGAGCCGATTGAGCGGCGGCGGGCAGAACGATCGCGGCCACCAGCGCCGCGGCAACGAGCAGAGTCCAGCGTGTCTTCATGCTTCACCCATCATTTTCTCGAGGGTCCACGGTTCGCGAAGCGGGGGCGTCTTCAGGAGTTTGTTCGCGTCGTCGTTGTCGGGGAATCGCTCGGCCTCGGGGTCCCAGCGGAGCTTCTGCCCGATCTGCACCGCGATCAACCCCAGGTGGCAAAGCGACGTCGTGCGGTGCGCCACCTCGGCGTCTTCGAGCGTCCGGCCCCGCGACTTGACGCAGTCGAGGAAGTCCTGCTTCTCGTCCTTGAGCGGGAAGTGGACGCCGTCGGGCTTGATCGGCACGGTCAAGAGCGACTTGGGCTCGGCGTCGAGCGTGCCGGTGCTGAAATCGCCGCGGACCCAGCCCTCGTCGCCCTCGAACCGGCAGTAGGGCGTCTCGGATTTGTAGTAGTGCGTCACGCCGTTGGCGAACCGGTAGGTCACCTCGAAGTTCATCAGGACGTCCCACATGCTCCCGGCCGGGGGCCAGACGCCGCGGCCTTCGACCTCGATCGGCCCGGTCCGCTCGGTATCGTTGCCCCACTGGGCGATGTCGTTCAGATGCGTGCCCCAGTTGGTCACGAGGCCGTCGCAGTAGTCGCGGACGCACATCCAGCCCGGCCGCTCGTAGCCCTCGCGCTGCTGGATCCGCTGCTCGGTGTATTCCGTTTTCGGCGCGGGGCCAAGCCACATTTCGTAATCGAGTTCCTCGGGCACGGGCATCTTGACCACGGGCGGCGACGTGTAATCGGCCGTCGGCACGCCGGTGCGGATTGTGTGCAGCTTGCCAATGTAGCCGTTGCGGACCAGTTCGACGGCCCGATGAAAGTACGGCTTGCTGCGGAACTCGCTGTCCATGCGGAAGACGCGATTGTGCTTCGTGACGAAGTCGCTCAGGACGCGGCCCTCGTGGATGCTTCGCGTGTTCGGCTTTTCGAGGCAAACGTCCTTGCCGGCCTTGACCGCGGCCAAGGCGATGGGCACGTGCCAGTGGTCGGGCGTGGAGATCATCACCGCGTCAACGTCCTTCCGGGCGAGCACCTCGCGGAAGTCGGTGTAACGATCGACCTTGCCGAACGGGCCGCAACGATGAGAGCCGCCGTAGATCGTCGCGATCCGCTCGTTGGTCAACTCCAACCGCCAGCGGTCGACGTCGCACAGCGCGACGACCTGCGCGTTGGGGGCGTTGACGAACTGCGCCAGGTTGTACGCCACCACCTGGCGGCCGACGCCGATCATGCCGATCGTGATCCGCTCGCTCGGCGGCGTCTGGCCGTCCGCCCCGACGACCGACGACGGCACCAGCGCCGGCAGGGCCACCGCGGCCGCCGCGCCCTTCAAGAAACGCCGACGAGAGAACGCCATGTTAGTTCCGCGGGACATGCTGATGATTCTCCCGTTTTGGAGTGCGGCGATTCATCGCCGCTTTCTTTGCGTCTTGGCGCCTTTGCGCGAGCCTTCCTTGGACAATGTTGCTGGTGCGTCCTAAAAGCGGCGATAAATCGCCGCACTCCAAAACGCCC
>JAPLNP010000229.1 GCA_026401055.1 Planctomycetia bacterium | reverse complement strand
CGGCGAACGGCAACCCCGGCTGCGCCAAGAACGCGTCGGTCACTTGCCGGAAATTGGTGCGGCCTTGAACGCGAGAATCCGTTATGCTGGCCATGAAAAAACCCTCCCTGGCTTCGTCGAGCACGTACGCCTGGGAGGGCTGCCAAATCCATACCAAACCTCGCGTGCCGGATTTTACCAACCCCCTCCGGCCGACGATAGATCGTTCTCTGCGCAAATCGTAGTACCATCATAACGACAGTGCCATTCGGGACAGTCCCCTTTTCGCGGCGAAAGAGCCAGTAGTCGGGGCAAGGTTCCCCGCGCCGCAAAGATCGGGACAGTCCCCTGTCGACGTTTACTTTACCAGGATCAGCGGACGGTCGTCGGCGATCTTTCGGAAGACCGACAGCAGTTGCTCCCGATAATTGGTCACGGTGGCGCGGCCGGGGATGTTGAAGTGGACGCCGCCGGTGCGGTCCGCGATCTGCTGCAACAGATCGGTGTCGGCCTCCGTTCCCAGGCTGATGGTGACGATCGGATAGTGCAGTGCGACGGCGAGGTCGGTCTGCTGCAGCGCATACTGCCTCGCGTCCACGCCGGTCGGCCGATTCGCGACGCCGTCGGTCATCAGAACGATCATCTTGAACGCGCCGATCCGACCGTTGTTCTTCAGTTCGAGCCTGCCGGAATTGATGCCGGCGCCGATGTTGGTGTAGGAATCGTAGTGGCCCGCCTGGCGGTGCTGCACCGTAGTCTGGACTTGGGCAAAGTTGTCGGTGAGATGGTGCTCCACGATAGCGGTTTGCGAGACCGAGTTGTAGATGACCAAGGAGACGCGATCGTCGGTATCAACCTCCTGGATGTAGTCCATGAACACGCCGGTGGCGTCCTTGACGGCGGTAATCGGCTGCGCGCGGACCTTCCAGAGATCGGGCGTCTGGTTGGCGGCGGCCTTGACTTCCAGCCAATAGTTGATCAGCGTCAGGAACCCGTACTTCTTCTGATAACCGGCCCGGGCAGGGAACTCGGTGCTGCTCTTCATGTAGTCGATGTAGTTGTCCCAACTTCCCGACGGGTACGGATAGGCCACCTTGTCCAATCCGAGTGTCTTCTTGATTGTTGTGTTGTTGGTCGACGAGATGGACTGCGGCGTGAACTGCAGGGTTCCGTAGTGGGGCGAGCCCAAATCCTGGTAGATTTGCAGGAGATTCGCCTCAATGAGCGGCTTGACCGACGAGCCTTGCTGGTAGATTCGCTGCAATTCGCTGTCATCGTTCATCGAGCCCGAGAAGTCCAACACCACCGCGATGTCCCGCGGCTGGTATCGGGCAATCGCCTCGGAGGTGACCGAGAAGTCGTTTTGCCCGAAGACCCGGGCGAAGAACAACGGCGTATTGGAGCGCGTCGCGATAATGCGGATCGCGGACGGCAGGACGGTCGTTTTCGCGAATCGGGTATCCTCCTCGCCGGGTACCGGCTTGGGGGCGTCCGGGTTCCACACGCCGGTGTCGATCGAACAGTCTTCCTTGTGCTGGTCGTATAGCGTGGCGAGGTGCGCCTTCCAGTCCGGATCGTCAGCGATCAGGTTGACCCCGCCGACGGGGTTCAGCGCGAAGCACTCGAACGCCTGGAGCTTGGCCACGTCCGCGCCCTCGATGAGCCCTCCCGCGCCGGCCAGGGCCGCCGCGTCGGTCGCGCGATCCATCTGCGACTGAACGGTCATCATGTAGCCGACGTCGACCGAGACGGCCAGCAAGAGCATCATGAAGATCATTAAGAACGCGGCGAGCACCAAAATGGCCCCGCGCCGCGTCGTGACAGCTTGCTTTCCCAACGACCCTCCCCGATGCCACCTCGTTGTGTCTGACACGACAGGTTCCTCCCCAAAATGAGAACACACATGGAAGTTTACCAAGACAGGACGCGACGCCGAAGCAACGCG
Organism: Planctomycetia bacterium; assembly: GCA_026401055.1. Classification (GTDB taxonomy): domain Bacteria; phylum Planctomycetota; class Planctomycetia; order Pirellulales; family Thermoguttaceae; genus JAPLNP01. The sequence continues at coordinate 5,760 of JAPLNP010000229.1, read as the reverse complement.
CGAACTCGCGGACGGCAAAGACAAGGTTAGCCCACGGGCCTATTGGAAACATACGTCGAAAACCCTCCGCGTGGCGTATCTTCCTTGAAATTTTTCCGGAAAACCGCCGCGTCGAAACGCACGGGCGAGAGAAGGTTGTGACAAGTCACCGCGCGGGCGTGGCGTTTTGGAAACAAGCGGCGCGGGGACGTCCTGAAATCCGGGCGCCGGGTGCCATGCCCACGCTTGCCGTGGGCATGTTCTCTCTCCATTGCGGCATGGCCACGCTCGCGTGGCCATGCCGCCCAGCTACGCCTCGGGCAATCCGTCGAAGCCGAAATAGGCGGCGGCGTTGCGGTAGCAGATGTCGCGGACCATCGAGCCGACCAAGGGCAGGTCGCGGGGCAAGAGGCCTTGTTCGATTTCGGCGCCCAGCCGATTGCAGAGGATGCGGCGGAAGTATTCGTGCCGCGTGTAGGAGAGGAATGAGCGGCTGTCGGTCAACATGCCGACGAACCGGCCCAGAAGGCCGTGGTTCGATAGCGCGTCGAGCTGTTTCTCCATCCCGTCCTTCTGATCGAGAAACCACCATCCGCTGCCATACTGCATCTTGCCCGGCGTGCCGCCGCCCTGAAAATTGCCGATCATCGTCGCCACGAGGTCGTTGTGAACCGGATTGAGGTTGTACAGGATGGTTTTGGCGAGGTTGTCGCCGCGCTCGAGCCGGTCGAGGAATCGCGCGAGCGGCCGGGCCAATTCGAGGTCGCCCATCGAATCGAAGCCCGTGTCCGGCCCCAATGCCTCGAACATCCGCGTGTTGTTGTTCCGCATCGCCCCGATGTGGAACTGCTGCGTCCAGCCCTTCTCGTGGTCCATCAGGGCGAACTCGTGAAGCATCGCCGACTTGAACTTGAGGATTTCCTCGGGCCGCAGTTCGTTTCCGCGGCGGATCCGCTGGAAAATGGTGTCCGTGTCCGTGCCCGAGCATTCCTCGGCGTAGATCGTCTCGACCCCGTGATCCGACAGGCGGCAGCCCATCTCGTGGAAGAAATCATGCCGCCGGCGAAGCGCCTGGCGGAACGTCTTGAAATCCTTGATGTCGATGTCGGTCCGCTCGGCCAAGCGGTCGACCCAGGCGTTGAACGGCTCGGGCGATTCGACGGCCATCGCCCTGTCCGGCCGGAACGTCGGCAGGACCCGGACGTCGAAGGAAGCATCGTCGCGGATCGCCGCGTGGTGCTCGAGCGTGTCGGCGGGGTCGTCGGTCGTGCACACGAGCACGACGTCCATCCGGCGCATGATGCCGCGGCACGAGAAGCCCGGTTCGGCCAGCTTCGCGTTGCACTCGTCCCAGATGCCTGCCGCCGTTTCCGGGCAAAGCAGCCGGTCGGAGATGCCCAGCGGACGCTTCAATTCCAGGTGCGTCCAGTGATACAAGGGATTGCGAAGCGTCCTCGGCACCGTTTCGGCCCAGCGCTGGAATTTCTCCCGGTCGGGCGCGTTGCCCGTGCAGAAACGTTCGTCCGCGCCGTCGGCGCGCATCGCCCGCCACTTGTAATGGTCACCCGCCAGCCAGATTTGCGTGAGATTCTCGAAGCGATGATCCCGGGCGATCTGTTCGGCGGGCAGATGGCAGTGATAATCGAGGATGGGCATGTCGCGAGCGTAGCCGTGGTAGAGTTCGACGGCCGCCGCGTTGGCGAGCAGGAAGTCCTCGGTGATGAAGATGTCGTTCATGTTCGCGCGGTTCCCCGGACAGGACGTGTCGAGACGCGAGGGGATTTTAGCCGACGGCGCGCAACAAAAAAACCCCGCCGCTCGCGGTTAGGCGAAACGGCGGGGCCGGAACAGAGAAGAGGCCGGAGACCGTGAGAACCCGCTTATGAAAAAAGAATCAGGAATAAACATGCCGCGCGATGATCGTGAAGCTCATTCCCACGATCAAGGCCAACTCCTATCACCTAACTGTTGATGATAACAAAAGCGTCCGGGATGTCCAGCGCCGTTTTGGGTCGGAATCCATTTTTCGCGAAATTTTTTCGACAGCTCCCCCGATCTTCCGGAGGAGTTTACCCATTTACCCACCCCCCTTCAGCCTGTATAATCGTCGAAGAAACCAGCCCCCAACGTGGCAGGGACGAACGTAATGCCTGACTACATAAGAGTTTGCGAACAGGCCGTGAGGGCCGGCGGACGCGTCCTGCTCGAGAAGCTCGGCTGCGTCACCGTCCGCGAGAAGGGACCAGCCGATTTGGTCACCGACGCCGATTTCGCGTCCCAAGAGGTGGTTGCCAGGACGGTCCTGGACGCTTTTCCCGACCACGCCGTGCTGGGCGAGGAGGAAATGGCCGGTTCGCGGCGTGCTCGAACCGGCGCCGCGTACCGCTGGATCGTCGATCCACTGGACGGAACGACCAATTTCGTCCACGGCGTGCCGCATTTTAGCGTCTCCCTGGCACTGCAACACGCCGACACGTTGCTCGCCGGGGCCGTCTTCAACCCTGTCGCCGATGAGTTGTTCACGGCGACTCACGGCGGCGGGGCCTTTCTCAACGGACGGCCGATCCACGTCAGCACCGTTTCGAGCGCGTCCGACGCCCTGGCCGCCATCGGCCTTCCCCCAGGCGTAAGCGAGGATTCCCCCGATCTGCGGGCGCTGCTTCGCGCGCTGCCTCGATTTCAGTCGATGCGACGTACCGGCTCGGCCGCGCTGAACCTGGCCTATGTTGCGTGCGGCCGTTTTGACGCCGCGTGGTCGTTCTCCACCCGAATTTGGGATATGGCAGCCGGCGTCCTCCTGGTTCAGGAAGCCGGAGGCGAGGTTTCCGGACCTTTGGGCGGCCCCGTGATTCTGGATGAGGGTCATTTTCTGGTCGCGGCCACGTCGGCGTTGCACGCCCAGGCCCGGGCGATGCTATTAGCCACCCCGGCGGGTGGGTAGTAAGTGAGAATTCGCCGGGCTCATCCTTTAACCGGCGGGGCCGCCCAAGTAGACTGGAAAGCGGCGCGGCTTCTCCGCGCCGGCGGTCCGACGCGTTCTTTTCGACGTCGGAGAAGATAGGAACAGGAACTCGTCCCATTCTCGCGGCGGGTGGGCTGGGAGACCGAGGTAACGCGTGCCATGCGTTGGCTGATTCCAGGGATTGCTTGCCACCTCGTACTGGGGTGTTGCCTGATCTGGGCCCAGGAGCCGACGGCGACGGCTCCCGCCACGGCCCAGACTCCCGGCGCGCCCGCCGTCGCCGGCACGCCGCCCGTCAATCCCCCGGCCGCGCCCGAGGCCAAAAGAATCCAGGAGGTCCAGCCGCCGGTCTACTACGTCGAGGGCAACGACGGCAAGCTCGTGCCGCTGTTGGGCTTCACGTTCGATGACTTCGTCAAGGTCTTCAACCAGATGCAGGGCCTCCTGACCGAGGCGCGGCCTTCTCGGTACGTCCTTGAGAAACTCTCGGCCGTCGGACGGATCGAGGCGGACCGAGCCGAATTGACGGTCCAATGGGACGTCGTGTCGCGGGAGGACGGACCGGTCCGCGTGCCGTTGCACTTCCCCCAGGCCGTGGTGCAGGGCGACGTGCGGCATGAGGGCGAGGGCGAAACGTCCCTCGAATTCGAAGAGGGCGGCGACGGGTACGTCTGTTGGATTCGCGGGAAAGCCGGCCAACGCCACCAACTCACGCTCAAGCTGCTCCTGCCACTGGAGATGGTGGGCGACGAAACCCGGCTCTCGTTGCGCGCGCCCCACGCAACCCAGTCGGAGATGAGACTGACCGTGCCGCTGGCCGGCGCCGTGGGCAGGGTTTCCGAGGGGGCCACGCTGCGAACCGGCGTCCCGGCGGACGCGACGCACACCGAGTTCATCACGCAGGGCTTCCGCGGCAATTTCGAGATCGCCTGGCATAAGGCGGAGGTCCAGATCGTCCGGATGCCCACGGTCCTCGAGGTCGTCGGCGAGATGCTCGCCAGGATCGACGACCACGGCGTCAACACGGAAGCGACGCTTCGCGTGCGGGGCCATGGCGAACCGTTTGACCGGTTTCAAGTCCGGCTGCCGGCGGGCGCCGAGCTTCAGGCGGCCAGTCCCTCGGGCTACAGCGTCACCGAGGTGGCCGGAGGCGACGCGGCGGAAGGCGCCGGACGCCTGGTCGAGGTTCAGCTTCGCCAGAAGACGTCCGGGCCGGTGACGGTCCGGCTGGCCGCGCGACGCGAGCACGACAAGCCTCCCTCGGCATCGTGGCTCGAACTGGCCGGCTTCGAGGTGCTCGGCGCGGCGCGGCAATCGGGACACATCGGCGTCGAGGTGGCCGGCGATCTTTACGTCTCCTGGGATCCGAAGCTCGGCGTGCGGCAGGTCGAACAGATGCCCGAGTCGTTGCGAGGCCAAGACCTCGTCGCCGGTTTCGAGTACTTCGTCCAGCCCTGTTCGCTGAAGGCTCGGGTGACGCCGAGAACGACTCGGGTGAGCGTCGAGCCGGAGTATCTTCTCCTGGTGGACGCGGCGCAGGTTCAACTGGAGGGGACCCTGCGATACACGGTTCGCGGCAAGAAGGCGCTCGTGTTGGACGTGGCGCTGGGCGATTGGGAGTTCGACGAGGTCGGGCCGGAGAATCTGGCGGCCGTCGACGGGGTGGAGGTGACGGAGTCGGGGCTGCTGTCGATTCCGCTCGTTCAACCCTCGACCGGCCAAATCGAACTGAAGCTCAAAGCGCACCGGCGGATCCCCCAGCAGACCAAGTCGCTGCGTTTGACGTTTCCACAGCCGAAGGTGACTTCTCCGGGCCCGGCGGCGGTGGTGATTCTCCCGGCGGACAACGTACAACTGACGCCCGACGCCCAGGCGACCGTGGGGCTGGCCCGGCAGGAGGTTGCCGCGCCGATGAAGCTGCCCAAGCGGCAGCAGACCCCGTTGTTCTACCGGGGCGAGGTCGCCCGGGCGGCATTCGTCGCCGATCGCGCGGTCCACGCGCAGGCGATCGCGGTCAACGTTCGCAGCCAAGTGATGCTCGAGGGTTCCTCGGGCGGGGTCCAGCAGCGGCTCTCGTACCAGATCGACTACGAACCGCAAGGCAAGCTGACCCTCGCGGTGCCGCGCTCGTTGGTTGGATTGGAGGGACTGGCGTTTCAACTGGACGGCCAGACGCTGCCCGCGACGGCGATCACCGAGGCCGCCGAGCCGAAGAGCGGCGATTCCGAGACCGTGGCGAGAATCGAGATTGCCTTGCCGTCGGCGCGGATCGGCGCGTGCGAGTTGACGGTCCGCTATCCGCTGGCGCCGAGCAACCTGGTGCCCAAGACGGCGATCGTACGCCGCGTGCCGCTGGTGATGCCGTTGGACGGGCGGTTGTCGAGCAGCAGGCTGGTCGTTGCCGGTCCGCCCGAGTTCCAATTGAAACCACCCGGCGCGCCCTGGAAGCCGCAAAGCGAGGGGACGAAAGCCGACGCGACCGCGGCGGCGCCGCGACAATCGCAACTGGAGATGGTCGCGGCCGAGCCGGCCGGCGCGGTCGAACTGGGGGTCTACCTCGACGCCCGGAACACTCCAGGCGCCACCGTGGTCCAGCGAGCCTGGGTCCAGACGTGGCTGACCCAGACGGCCCGCGAGGATCGGGCCTTGTTCCGCTTCACCACCGACCGCAAGGAGATCGAGGTGATCTTGCCCGATGAGGTGGCCGAAACGGAAGTCAGTTTCTACCTCGACGGCCAGGCGCTGCCCGCGACGGCGATCACCGAGGCCGCCGAGCCGAAGAGCGGCGATTCCGAGACCGTGGCGAGAATCGAGATTGC
>JAPLNP010000546.1 GCA_026401055.1 Planctomycetia bacterium | reverse complement strand
CCGAGCAAAGCGGCGTGGGCCACTCGATCACGTATTTGACGCCGTTGATCGTCAAAGAGGTATACCAAGGAGCCCGAAAGTGGGGCTGGGCCGTCGAGGGCAGCCCCGCCGACTGCGTGAAAATCGCGGTGACCGAGTTGTGTCCCCGGGCGCCAGACCTGGTGGTCAGCGGTATCAACGGGGGGCTGAACGCGGGAATCAACGTGTTGTATTCCGGCACGGTGGCCGCCGCCATCGAGGGCGCGTTTTTCGGGATCACGAGCATCGCCGTTTCCTTGGAGTTCCACGAGCAGGCCCAATTTGACAAAGCCGCCCGACTGGCGTGCGGAATCATCGAACAGGTGCTCCGGCAGAAAGCCTCCGGGCCGCAACTGTACAACCTGAACATGCCGACCGCCGCGCTCGAGGGCGTGCCCAAGGTTCGAATCGTCCCGATGGACGTCGCCCGGTACGGCGATGAGTACGAACGACGCACCGACCCTTGGGGTCGCGATTACTATTGGGCGACCGGCCGTCCGCCGGCCGCCGCGGGCGCGGATAGCGACCTGTCGGCCTTGGCCGCCGGACACGTCGCCTTGACGCCGCTGGGCTACAACATGACGGCCATCGTGGAATTGGATCGAATGCGTTCGTGGCGGTTCGGGCTGGAGGGCCTGACGTCGGAGGAGGACTCGCCTACGCACGACGATGTCGAGCAGCCGGTCGTGCGGACGATGCAGCGGAAGGGGTAGTCGGTTGCCAGTTGTCGGTTGTCGGTAGCTGGTGGGCAGCGGTCGGTGATGGAAGCAGGAGGGATGTCATGAAACGGAATCGAACGGCGTGGGTTTTCGTGACGGTTGTAGTCGTGCTGGTCGGGTGTATTGGCGGAGAGCCGGAGCCGTTGCCGCCTGGACAGCCGGCGGCGCAGGCCGCGCCGGCATCGCCTGTCTCGGCCCCAGCGCAGGCCGCGCCGGTTTCGCCTCCGGCTGTGCCCGGTCCGGCAGCCGGCCAAGCGGTCCAAGCCGCCCCGCCGGCACCCGCCGCGGTTCCTCAGGCGGCGGCCAACCCAGCCGTGTCCGAGGCAAATCGCCAACAGGCCACCGTGGGCGTGGGCAAGAAGGGTCGCGGCTACGGCGGGGGCTTGATCACCACGCCGATTGCCGCCTACTTCAGCGTTCAGGAGCGGTTGGCCTTCAAGCAGGTGCTTTATGGCATGAAGCTCTACGTCGCGGAACACGGCCGTCCGCCCAAGACGCAGGAAGAGTTCATGGAGAAGATCATCAAGGCCGGCGCTATCCCGTTGCCTCAATTGCGAGGCGACGACCGCTACGTCTACCTGCCCGAGAAGGTGAATCTGCCTGAGGAAGATACTGGTTTGTGGATCGAGCACTCGGCCGAGTGACTTGCGTTAGGAGCCGGACGTCGCCACGAGGGCATGAAGGAGAGTTGGGACGGAACGCGTTTCCCCTGACTTGGCGGTTCGGGTCACCGCGGGCGACGTCTCGCGACGACCGGGACCGGACAGCGACAGATTGACTCCCCATGATACGGCATCTTGTTTTCGCGTCCGCTTTGGCGGCCGGCACGCTGGCGGCCTCGGCGGTCGAGGGTGATTGGGCGTTCCGACAGTCGTACTACACGCACGATCCGGCCACCGGCCAGCGCGTGGTTCAGTATTCGCCCGGCACGACCCCTTACGCCCGGATCGAACCGAACTACCAGCAAAGCGCGTATCGCCAGCAGCACATCCGCATCGGCGGCGGGCTCGGCGGCGCGGACAACATCCACATCGTCGAGACCTGGGGCAACGGCGAGAACATCCGTCCTTACGGCGAATGGCAGTATCCGTACCGCGCCGGGGCGACGCCCTACGGTCCCTGGGGCAACCCGCAAGGACCCTGGACGCTGCCGTTCGAGTCCTGGGTGAATCCCTACGGTCTGGGCCAGTTGCCCTATCCGCCCTATTCCGGCGGCGGCTACGGTCCCTATCCGCAGCCCATGCCGGGGCAGGGCTTCCCCGGGCAGGGTTTTTCCGGACAGGGTTTTTCCGGACAGGGCGGCCCCCCGCCGGGTCCCGCTCCGGCGCCGCACGACGCCGAGGATGGGATCGAATGACCACGCTCGAATGACCAAGCACCAGTGTACAACTGGCCACTGACCACTATTCACGGTCCGCCGATGTTCGGCGTGTCCTCGGTGTGCTCGGCGATCAGCCAGCGGTCGCCCTGCTTCTCGAACTCGGCCGTGAAGGCGACGCCATAAGTTCCCGGCGGGATGTCGCCTTTGCGGTCGCTGGCGATCGTGATGAATCCCTGGAAGGCGGCCGTGGCCGTGGGCGGGCTGGTCAGCTCGTTGATCGTGATCTTGAGGTTGGCGATCCTCGTCTTGGACACCCGGAAACGGTCCAAGCCCCATTCGGCGCGGCTGCGCGTGTGCGTGGCCGTCGGCGAGATGCAGCCGAGCGCCCGCTGGACGTCGTTTGCCTCCAGCGCGTCGGCGAGATTGTCGATCGTCGCCTCGACGGCTTCGCGCGGCGTCACCACGATCCGCTCGATGACGACGCCCAGCAACATCAAGAGCGCCACGCCGATCATCGGCAACAAGAAGACCACGCGGCGGTTGTTGAAAAACACGGTCGCGAGGATCGCTTCCACGACCAGGCCGCAGAAGAGAACCGGCATCGGGCTTTCCAGCAAATACGTCACGGCTGGGGGTCGTGGGCTGGGGGTTAGGGATTGGGGATCGGAGGCTCGGGCGCGATAGCCGCGCGGCTATCTTCACTTGCCACTTAGTGCCTGTCCAGGAATAAGTTGTGGTGCAGGCGTCTCGCCTGCCCAGGCAGCCGGGACGGCTGCACCACAATACGGCGGAGTTGATCTTGGACAGGCACTTACCACTTGCCACTTACCACTCACCACGTTCACCCTCGCCGCGGAAACAGCGATCCGCCGTACAGGGCGGCGTCGCCCAGGGTCTCCTCAATCCGCAGTAGCTGGTTGTACTTGGCCATGCGGTCGGTGCGGGACGCCGAACCGGTCTTGATCTGGCCCGTGCCCAGGGCAACCGCCAGGTCGGCGATCGTGGCGTCCTCGGTCTCGCCGCTGCGGTGGCTGATGACGCTGGTCATGCCGTGGCGCCGAGCGAGTTCCACCGCTTCGATCGTTTCGGTGAGCGTGCCGATCTGGTTGACTTTGATCAGGATGCTGTTGGTGATGCCCTCGTCGATGCCTCGCTGGAGCCGCTCGGTGTTGGTCACAAACAGGTCGTCGCCGACCAACTGGATCTTGTCGCCGAGCCGCTCGGTCATCAACTTCCAGCCCTTCCAGTCGTCTTCGTCGCAGCCGTCTTCGATCGAGACGATCGGGTATTTCTCGACCCAGGCGGCCATTTGCCCGATCATGGCGGCCGCGTCGAGCTTTTTGCCGTCCATCGTGTAGACCTTCTTGTCGCGGTCGTACAGTGAGCTTGCGGCGACGTCCATGGCGATGAACAACTGCTCGCCCATGCGGTAGCCGGCCTTCTCGGCGGCTTCCATGATGAGATCCAGGGCTTCGGTGTTGCTCTTCAGGTCGGGGGCGAACCCGCCCTCGTCGCCGACGTTGGTCGCCAGCTTCTTCGACTGGAGGACCTTCTTGAGGTTGTGGAATACCTCGCAGCCGCAACGGATCGCGTCGGCGAAGCTCTCCACGCCCAACGGCATGATCATGAACTCCTGGACGTCCACCGCGTTGTCGGCGTGCTGGCCGCCGTTGACGATGTTCATCATCGGGGCCGGCAGAATCCTCGCGCCGACGCCGCCAAGGTACCGAAACAGCGGCAGACCGGTGTGGTCGGCCGCGGCGTGGGCGGTGGCCAGCGAGACGCCCAGGATCGCGTTCGCCCCGAGCTTGCCCTTGTTCGCCGTCCCGTCCAACTCGATCATCCGCTGGTCCAGGCCGACCTGCTCCAGGGCGTCCAGACCGCAGAGTTCGTCGGCCAACTCCTCGTTGACGTTGTCGACGGCTTTGGTGACCCCCCTGCCGAGGTAAATCTTGTCGTCCTTGTCGCGTAGCTCCAACGCCTCATGCACTCCGGTGCTGGCGCCGCTGGGCACGGCGGCGCGTCCGAACGAGCCGTCGGCGAGCGTAACGTCGACCTCGACGGTCGGGTTGCCGCGACTGTCCAAAATCTGTCGGGCGTGGATGTCGACAATGGTTGAGCTCATGGGTCTTCTTTCTCGATTAAGAGGGACCAAATTGATTATCTTTCGTCGCGCGGGCAGGACTGCCCGGGTCGGCGATACATGCCCATTATCTGGGGAACCCGCTCATTGTGCGCGATTGCCCGAACGTTGACCAGTGGGGTGGTTTCCGAGGAATCGCGCAACCTTCTCAATCCGTGCCGCCGGCAGTAGGATAGAGGCCGTCTGGGATTCCATGTGGCACAGCCGCCCTCGGCTGTGAATAGGCGTAATCGTCCGACACAGCCGAGGGCGGCTGTGCCACAAAGCGGTAGCCCTAGGACATGCCAATGAATGCCCCCGACGTTGCCGACCATACGGGTCCATCGTTACCCCCCGTCCGGGCTGTGATCGAGCCGATGCCGGAGGATATCCGGAGCGTTCAACCGGGCGGAGGCGTCTGCTACCAGATCGAGCTGGCCTGGGGGCGTCTGCGGCGGTGCTATCTGAAAACCCTCCGCAAGGGCTATGTCGGGCGGATGGCCGCCTTGCGCATGGGCTCGACCGAAGGCGCCCCCCACCTGATTCTCGATCCCCGCGACCTGAAGTTCTGCCGCAACCAGTGTACCTGCCGGTGGGACGCTGCCGACGACCCATTCCAATGGAGGGATCGCCTTCCCTTTGCAAGGTGGGGATTGGCCGAACTCGAATTGATGGGCGTGCCGCTGTTGGTTTTCACCGGTCTCGTCGCCTACTATTTCTGGTATCTGGCGTGGATGCCGGCAATCCCGCTCGGATTGGTGGTCTGGTTCTTCCGCGATCCGCCGCGGAAGGTTCCCGGGGCGCCTGGGTTGGTGGTCTCGCCGGCCGACGGCAAGGTGGCCGAGATCACGCGGCTCGCGCATGACGAATTCATCGGCGGACCGGCCGTGCGGATCGGGATTTTCCTTTCGATCTTCAATGTACATTTGAATCGCGTGCCGGTTGCCTGCCGCGTGGTGGCGTTGCGGTACTCCCGCGGCGAGTTCCTCAACGCCTTGAATCCCGAAAGCGCGTTGCGGAACGAGAATATGTGGATTGGCATCGAGGAAGACGACGCCCCGCATCGCCGGATGGTCGTGCGTCCGATCGCCGGGGCGATTGCCCGGCGGATCGTCTGCCAGTTGCGGCCCGGCGACGTGCTGGGGCGCGGGGAGAAATTCGGCATGATCAAGCTGGGATCGCGAACCGAGTTGATTGTGCCCGATGGGGAGGGGCTTCGCGTCGAGGTCTCGGTCGGTCAGCGCGTGAAGGCGGGCAGCACGGTGATGGCGAGCTACCCGGCGGAGTAGTCATGGGACGCCGCGAGGGGGACAGTCCCCTAGGAATGGTCGCCGCCACTTTAGTTGAAAGGGGTTTGGTGATGAAACCGTTGCGAACGATTGCGGTGTTGCCGACGATGTTCACGTTGGGGAACCTCGTGTGCGGGTTCTTCGCGATCATCGTGACGGCCAATCTGGACCGGCCGATGTCGAAGTCCGTGACGCTCGATCCGGCGGACTCGTACTATCTGATGCTCAGCGCCTGGTTGATATTCCTGGCGATGGTTTTCGACGCCCTGGACGGCCACGTCGCGCGGCTGTCGAAGGTCACGAGCGACTTCGGCGCCCAGTTGGACAGCTTGTGCGACCTCGTGACGTTCGGCGTCGCGCCGGCGTTCTTGTTGGTGAAGATGTGTCCGCGGTTCGAGTTCCTCCATCGCGAGGCGGTTTGGGTGATCGCCGCGTCTTACGTCGCTTGCGCCGCGCTGCGGCTGGCGCGGTTCAACGTCGAAACCAGCGACGACGCCGAGGACCATCTCTACTTCAGCGGGCTGCCGTCGCCGGCGGCCGCGGCGGCCATCGCCGGCTTCGCGATCATGTTCAACACGCTCCGCAAAGAGGACAACCCGTTGGCCTACGCGGCGCAGATTGACACGGTCTTGCAGACGGTGCTGCCGTTCTTCGCCCTGCTGATCGCGCTGTTGATGGTCTCGCGAATTCCCTATCCGCACGTGGTCAACCAGGTCCTTCGCGGGCAGCGGAGTTTCGGGCACGTCGTCGGGGTCCTGTTCGCCCTCGTGGCGGTGGCGGTCATCCGCGGCTATTCGGTGCCGATCATCTGCTGTGCCTTCGCCCTGTCCGGTCTGGCCCGCTTCACCTGGGAGAGGGCGATGCACCGACGGAAACAGGAAGAACCACTGTTCTAACTGGGAGGCTTGCATCATGTTCTCCGGAATCGTCGAAGCACTGGGCACCGTGGCGGAGATTCGGCCGGACCCGCCGGGCTGTTGGCTGATCGTCCGCGAGCCGAAGATCGCCGGCGAAACCGTCGTGGCCGATAGCATCTCGGTCAACGGCTGCTGCCTGACCGTCGTGGCCGTCGACGCCGACACCGTGGCGTTTCAGGCCGGGCCGGAAACGCTTGCGAGAACCAACCTGGGCGACCTGAAGGCGGGCAGCCCGGTGAATCTGGAACGAGCGCTGACGGTCGGCGACCGGCTGGGCGGCCACTTCGTCAGCGGCCACATCGACGGGACCGGCACGCTCATCGAGCGTCGCGACGAGGGCGAGTGGTCGACGTTCTGGTTCTCGCTGCCCCGGCAGCTCAGCCGGCAGATGGCCTCGAAAGGCTCGATCGCCGTCGACGGCGTCAGCCTGACGATCGTCGCCAGCGAGCCGGACCGCTTCAGCGTCGCGCTGATTCCCTTCACGCTGGAAGTGACCACGCTCGGCTCGCTTTCGGTGGGCGACAAGGTCAACCTCGAAACCGACATCCTCGCCAAATACGTCCAGCGGCTCGAAGAATCGCGGGCGTGGGGAAACGCAAACCCAGACGCGGCCGGTAGTGACAGGGGCTGAAATGGGTAGGTCAGAAACTTGCGGCGTCCCCGTTCAACCTTCCCGTTCAACTTTCCGGAGCGATCGTGAAAGAATCTGAAAAGGCTAGATTGCGCGCGTGGGCGGAATCGAAAGCACAGGAGATCCGCGACCGTCTTGCGGCGATGCCGGTGCCTGGGGTCGGAGGCGAAGCCGAGAAGGGTTACGCCAAAGAGCTCGAGAGGCTGACGGACTCCGAGGCGATCGAGCACTTGCGCTCCGTGGACGAATCGCGAGTTGTCGCGGCGTACCTGATTCTATCGAAAAGGCTCGACCCCAATGTCTTAGCCGACGTCTGCCTCGATCTCCTGGCGCGCGACGGGGAGAAGTCGCGATTGACCGGGGCGATCGGCGTTGGTTCGTGCCTGAAGGGGACATTAGATGCCAGGGCATCCCGCGCGCTGGCATTAACGGTTCGCAACCGTCGTGAGGGGATCGATATTAGACGAGCGGCCTACGCGAGCCTTTTGCTGGTCAACCATGGCCCGAGGCCGGCGCAGCGCGAGGAGGGTTTTGAACCGGGTGAGCCCGACAGCGCACTGGAGGGCGTTGACTGGGGATTTGTCGACTCGTTCATCCCGTGAGGTGTCCTGGTCCAGGGAGTTAAGACAGGGGCTGGAACCCGGGACGCAGCTAGTATTGACAGGTACAAATGCCTGAAATCAGTGTAAAGACGAGCTGGGGCACCGTTTCACCCCTGCTGCCGTGGACTACGGGACCAACCCCATGATCGACATCAAGCATCTGCGGATGGAGTACGACACGACCGTCGCGCTGGAGAACCTCACTCTGGAGATCCCCCGGGGCGAAGTGTTCGGGTTGATCGGGCCGAACGGGGCCGGCAAGACCACATTGATCCGGATCCTCGCCACGCTCTTGGAGCCGACCTACGGCGAGGTCCGCGTCGGCGGCGTGGACGTGTTGGCCGACCCGCTGGCCGTCCATCCGCTGATCGGCTACATGTCCGACTTCTTCAGCCTCTACGACGCAATGCTCACCTGGGAGTACCTCGATCATTTCGCCCGGTGCTACAAGGTGGACGCGAAGCGGCGGGACCGGCTGATCGGCGAGGTGCTGGAACTCGTGAACCTCGAGGTCCGCCGCGACGCCGAGATCCGGACCCTGTCGCGCGGCATGCGCCAGCGGCTCTGCTTCGCCAAGAGCCTGCTGCACGAGCCGGAGGTGCTGCTGTTGGACGAGCCGGCCTCGGGCCTGGACCCCGCCGGACGGCTCGAATTCCGCGAACTGATCCGCAAGCTCCACGAAATGGGACGCACCGTCGTCATCTCCAGCCACATCCTCACCGAAATGACCGAGTTCTGCACGTCGGTCGGGCTGTTGGAAGGCGGCCGGCTCGTCGTCGCCGGACGCATGGACGAAATCCTCGACCGGATGCACTTCGGACTGCAACTGGAAATCGAAGTGCTCGACCAGGCCGACCGGCTGGCGGCCTTGTTCGAGCGCTGCCCGGGCGCGAGCGGACTGGCGGTCAACGGTTCGCGGGTGACGTGCCGGTGGGACGCGGGCCGCGAGGCCCTGCCCGCCATGCACCGCCAAATCGTCGAGGAAGGAATCCCCCTCGTCTCGTTCCGCGCCGACAGCGGCGACCTGGAGGATCTCTACATGAGAATTTCGCACCACAAGACTTCCTGAACGGAGTTGCTCGTGATCCGCTTCGACTTCTGGGACAACCCGATCGTCGTCAGCGCCTTCCGGCTGAAATACCGGCGGGGGTCGCCCCAGATCCTCACGTGTCTGTACGTGCTGGGGCTGGTCGGCCTGGGCGTGTTGCTGTACCACTTCCAAGGCCCGAGCATCCCCTGGGCCAGGCTCTACCTGGTGTGCATCCTGGGCATCCAATTCGTCATTTCGAGCATCTACGCCTTGACCGCCACCATGGCGTCGATCAAAAACGAAGTGGTCAACCGCACGCTCGATTTCCAACGCATCACGACCCTCAGCCCGCGGCAAATCCTGCTGGGTAAACTCCTGGGCGAGCCGTCGGGCGGATACCTGCTGGCGGTGGCCACCGTTCCGCTGGCCATGGTCGCGGCGATGCTCGGCGCGGCGTCCTTCACGGCCGTGGCCCTGTTGTATCTCACGCTCGTGACCACCGGGTTGATGTTCGGCGCGCTCGGGCTGCTCCAACCGCTGGAACCGCCGTCGACCAAATCGGGCTCGGGCAATCGGGCCGGCGCCGGCGCGGCCGGCTGGGTGTTTCTGCCGCTGATGATCCTGCCCGTCTTGATCGGCAACGCCGCGCGCCTGGCGCAGAATCCGTTGGGGGCGATGCTCGCCGGCGCGTTCACGCCCATCCTGTCGCTTCAGGGCATGGCGGTCGGCGACCCGTGGCGGCACCAGGCGGTGTTTTGGGGCGTGTCGATCCCGTACCTCGTCGTCACGCCCTGGGTCCAGTTGGCCGTGGCCGGACTGGCGTTTCACATGATGGCGAGGAAGATGAAGAACCCGCTCGACCCGCCGCTAACGAAGAAGCAAGCCTACGCCGTGCTGTTGGTGGCCGACGTGGTCGTGGCGGGGACGCTGTACGATCCCTCGCGGCTCATCGGCGGGCTGGTCGCGCAAACGGGCCTGTTCTGCGTGGCCAACCTGGGAACTCCGCCGCCGTCGCCACGGTGGCCCTCCTCGGCGCGGTCGCCCTGTTGTTGCTCGTCTGGGCGCCCGCGCTGGGGAGCACCCGAGCGACGCCGTCCGAGACCGAGGACGCCGCGGTCGCGCTCGCGCTGACCGTGCTGTTGACCCTGGCGTTGGGCGTCGCGTACCAGTGGTTCTTGCTTGTCGGCGGCCGACATGGGAAAATGGCCTTCGTCCTGGCGGCTGGGCTGTTCATCGTGCTGCCGGCGATTATCGGCAGCCTATTGGGCGATGAGATACTGACTTTCAGTCCGATCGTCCACTACGGCAACTGGATAACCCGCTCGCCCAGACACCTGTCGCCGGTTCCGCTGATCGGCACGTACGGCCTGCTGCTCGTGGTGAGTTGGCTTCTGTTGTCGGTTTTCAGTTGTCGGTTGTCTGTGGGTAGCGCCCGTGAAAGAACAAGTTTGCCAATTGGGTGGCACGCCCTGAGGAACGAAGGGCGTGGTTCGTCGGCCCACCACGCCCTTCGTTCCTCAGGGCGTGCCACCCGTCCGGAAGGAAAGCCTGTGAAAATGCCTTCGTTGAGACTTCCGCTTTTGATCGCGTGGATCTGCGAGTTTTCGTTCTTCGGCCTTGGATCGAGCCTTGCCGCCGAAAGCGTTCTGCCCGAGGGCAGCGCGCCGGCGGCGCTCGCGAGCCCGTACTTTCCCGACCGGGTTCATGCCTTCGTCTGGCGAAACTGGGGCGCGGTCGAGCCCGCGAAGCTGGCGGAGGTGCTGGGAACCTCGGCGGAGAACGTCCGGGCGTTGGCCGTGTCGATGGGTCTGCCGCCGTCGCCGGCGGTTGCGCCCGAGATGAAGTCGCGCGGCTACATCACGCTCATCCGGCGCAATTGGCACCTGTTGCCCTACGACCAACTACTCGCGCTTTTGGAGATGACGCCCGAACGATTGGCGTTTGCGCTGCGCGAGGATGACTTCTTGTGGAACAAGCTGGGCGGGTTGAAGCCCAAGTGCGAGCCGCTTCGCTACCAGCCGCCGGACGAGGCGGCGCGTCGTCGGGCGGCGGAGATTCGCGGCGTGGTCGAGCGGGATTTCGGCGAGGCGATGGGCCGCGGGGCCGAACCGCGGTTCGAGTTTGTCCGCCGGCTCGGCAGCCCGATGCCTTCGTTCTCGCTGCCCCCGGCCGAGGACCGGCCCGTTTCCCTGCGGCTGGTCTATTCCTATCTTGCCGTTTACGGCGATCCGCTGGTCAATCCGGAGTTGGATCCCTATCCGGATGGTTTCTTGCAGCGGCTTGCGGCCGTGGGCGTCAACGGCGTCTGGCTGCACGCGGTGCTGCGCGACATCGCCCCCGGCGGCGAAGCGTTTCCCGAGTTCGGCGCCGGTCACGAGCAGCGTCTGGCCCGCCTGAGGGCGTTGGTCGATCGGGCGAAGAAATTCGGCGTCGGCGTGTATCTTTACATGAACGAGCCTCGGGCGATGCCCACGGCGTTCTTCACGAATCGTCCGGAGATGGCCGGCTCGCGGGAGGGCGAGTTCACCGCGCTGTGTACGTCGCATCCGGCGGTTCGGCGATGGATGAGCGACGCCCTGGCCCACGTGTTTCGCGAGGTGCCCGACCTGGGCGGCGTCTACGCGATCACGGCCTCCGAGAACCTGACGAACTGTGCCTCGCACGGCGACTTGGGCTCCTGCGAGCACTGCAAAACCCGCAACGAGGCCGAGATCCTCGCCGAGGTTGCCGCCGTGCTCGAAGGAGGCGTCCACCGCGGCAATCCCAAAGCGAACGTCATCCTGTCCGATTGGGGCTGGCGAGGTCACGGCGAGGCCTCGGACATCATCGCGCGGCTGCCGAAGTCAACCTGGCTGATGTCGGTGAGCGAATGGAACCTTCCGATCCAGCGCGGCGGGATCAAGTCCACCGTCGGCGAATATTCGATCTCGTCGATCGGTCCCGGCCCTCGGGCGGTGAAGCACTGGGCGGCGGCCGGCCAGGCCGGACTGAAGTCGGCGGCGGAGATCCAGTTCAACAACACGTGCGAGATCGCCAGCGTGCCGTATCTTCCCGTCATGGACCTGATCGCCGAGCACATCCACAACCTCGCCCCGACGAAGCTCGACGGGATGCTGATCGGCTGGACGATGGGCGGCCATCCTTCGCCCAACTTCGAGCTCGCCCAGCGGCTCAACCGCCGGCCGGCTCCGGACGTCGGCCCCGTGTTGGATGCCCTGGCTCGGGAGCGGTTCGGCCCCGAGGGAGCCGCCGCCGGCCGCAAGGCATGGACGCTTCTGAGCGATGCTTACCGCGAGTATCCGTTCCACATCAGCGTGGTGTACGTTTGCCCGGTGCAGGTCGGTCCGGCGAATCCGCTTTATGCGTCGAAGACCGGCTACAATGCGACGATGTGGGGGATCCCCTATGACAGTCTGGACCGCTGGCGCGGTCCCTACCCGCCGGACGTCTTCGCCGGCCAGTTCGAGAAGCTCTCCGAGGGCTGGCGACGGGGCGTCGCCGAACTCGAAACCGCCGTGCAAAAGACGCCGCCGGAGCAGCGCACCGAGGCGGAAACAGACTTGCGTTTCGCCCGGGCGGCGGGCATCCACTTTCAGTCGGTCGCTAATCAGTCGCGCTTCGTCATCGCCCGAGATGCGCTGGCAGATCCCGCCGCCACGCTTTCGGCCGAAGAGCGCGAGCGGCTCCGGGCGGAGATCCGGCGGTGTTTGGAGTCGGAGATCGCGTTGGCCCGCGAACTATTTACCCTCACGGGCGAAGACTCGCGGATCGGCTTCGAGCCCTCGTGCCAGTACTTTTACCTGCCCGTGGATTTGGTCGAAAAGGTGATCAACTGCCGGTGGTTGTTGGAGAGGGAATAATGACCGGGCCGAAGCTACTTGTCGGAAATCGACCGCAATGGACGGAATTTACAGTAGCTGCGTCCCGGTTTTTGGTCCTGGAGAAGGGAACTGATCATGGCGCTCATCTTCGCTCAGCATGGCACATCTCTTCCGCCCATTCAAGTGATCTTTGTCATCTACTGGCTCTTCTACTTTGCGTCATTGCTGGTGATTGCCATACCCGTATGGTCTTTCGGACGCAAACGGGTCAAATGGAATCTGTGGGATTTCGCCGTTGTCATATTCCCCTTTGTAGCATGGTGGTCTACGTTGTGCCCAACCAAGAGCAACACCAATGTTTTCATCGAAAGCCTAATGCTGGGAGGTATCGCCTCGGTGGCATCGGTTCTCCGCGTGGTCGTTTCGGAACGAATTAACGAGAAGGCTCTCGCGGCCGTATTGCTCGCTGCTCTGTGCGTTCTGGCGGCTGTTTGGGGGCCATTTGTGCCGGAAGGGGAATTCCTCTGGTGATCGGACTCTGAAATCGGGACGGATTTGACACGGGCCCGCAGCTATTCTTCGTGGGCCGACCGTGAACCCGTTGACCTGGACCGTGGGATTCATCACCGGCTGCGCCCATGTTTGAATCCCTGAAACTGAAGAAGGTCATTCGCTCGAATCTGGAGAGCTTGGACTATGGGGAGTGAGCGGTTTGAACTGGTGGATCGGGCGGCGGCGGCAGAAACGATCCGGCGGATGAACGAAGAAGACCTCCGTTTCCTCAACCGCCTGATCGTCGAGCGCCTCAAGCTCATCGGCCAGGCCCGAAGTACATCCATGCTGGCTCGTTTCAGTGTGGGCGACCGCGTGAGCTTCCAGAGCACATTCGGCGAGCGGAAAGCGGGCGTCATCATCCGACTCAATAAGAAGACTGCCAGCATCACCGCCGACGACGGACAACAGTGGAATGTCCATCCGGGCTTCCTGACCTTGGTTGGCCCCGGAGACAGCGAGCCGCGAGGGCCAAGTCACGGTTGAGGGGCGAAACCGGGACGCAGCGAGTCTTTGTGGGCTTTCCCTCCAATTCCGACAACCGACAACCACCAACCGAGGAGAACCATGAACGTTTCACCGATTCGAGCTTTGATGCTGGGCTTCCTGCTACTTGCGGTCGCACTGGCGTTGCCTGGCGCCGCCCGTGCCGCCGCGCCGAATACGCTTACGCCGGAGGAACTCTCCGACGGTTGGATCCTGCTTTTCGACGGCGAGACGCTGTTCGGCTGGCGGCCGGAGAACAAGGCCGATTGGCGGGCGGGCGACGGCGCGATCTCGGCCTCCGAGGGCGACGAGGGGCTGCTGCGGACGACCGGCCAGTGGGGCAACTACGTGCTCAAGGCCGAGTTTCGCATCGCCCCCGGCGGCAACAGCGGCGTCTTCCTCCGCACCCCGCCGGTTGTGACCGATGTCGCGCACAAAGCCTACGAAGTGAACATCGCCGGGGCGGACAACGCATTCCCCACCGGCAGCCTCGTCCAGCGTCAAAAGGCCGAGGCCGTCCCCGAAGCGCCCGACTGGCACGCCATGGAAATCACCGCCGACGCCGGCCACTTCCTCGTCAAAGTGGACGCCAAGCAAGTGCTCGACTACACCGACCCGACGCCGCTGGGACGCGGCTACATCGGTCTCCAGTTTCGCTCGGGCAAGGTCGACTTCCGCAACGTGAAGCTCAAGCCGCTGGGCATGAAGAGCCTGTTCAACGGCAAGGACCTCGCCGGCTGGAAGACCTATCCCGAGATGAAGAGCGTCTTCTCCGTCACGCCCAAGGGCGAACTGCACGTCAAGGACGGCCGGGGGCAACTCGAGACCGTCGGCCAATACGGCGACTTCACGATGCAGTTGGAGGCGTTCGTCAACGGCAAGGCCCTCAACTCGGGCGTGTTCTACCGGTGCATCCCGGGCGAGACGATGAACGGCTACGAGTGCCAGATTCACAACGCCTTCAAGGACGGCGACCGCGCGAAGCCGGTCGACTGCGGCACCGGCGGCATCTTCCGACGCCAGGACGCCCGCCGCGTGGTCCCGGATGACTTCCAGTGGTTCTCCGAGACGATCCACGTCGATGGGCCGCACGTGGCCGTCTGGGTCAACGGCTATCAGGTGAGCGACTGGACCGACCGTCGCAAGCCGGACCCGAACCCGCGCAAGGGCCTGCGACTCGCCCCCGGCACGATCATGCTCCAGGGCCACGATGCCACGACGGACCTGTCCTTCCGCAATCTCCGGATCGCCGAGTTGCCGAAGCGGTAAGGACCGGCGAATCAACAACTGTCGCATGGTCGCCTTTCGCTCCGCGAAAGTCGCGTTCCTTCCCGGACTGAAAGACGAGAACGCGACTTTCGCGGAGCGAAAG
>JAPLNP010000477.1 GCA_026401055.1 Planctomycetia bacterium | reverse complement strand
CCTCCTTGCCGGTTTTCAAGGGTCTTGTGACGCAAACAAAACACCCTTGTAGGCAAGGTAGGCCGTTTTTGCTATGTCATTTTCAACAAATCACTTACGACCCAGGAAGTGCCATTAGGGCGTTGCCCTGGGCTGGGTGAATCAGGCCCCTTCGGGGCGAATTCGTCCGGGCCGATGCACAACGAAATCGGTCAACGCCGAACCTCACATCGCCCAAGGCTTGTCACCTGCCGATGATAGACCCGACCTCCGAACGCAAGAAGAGGCAGTTCACACTCCGGACTCTGTTCGTCGCGGCGTTGCTTTGGGCATTGGCGCTGTCGCTGTGGAAATTGGGTGGCGGCGCCAGCGTGAGATTGGCCCTGGTCGTTGGGATGTGCGTCGGAATCCTGACTGCAATCCTACTCAAGAGGAACCCGCTCATGCTCGTTGCCGCTGTTGCGGGAGCCATCGTCGGGACGATTCTCGGGCTCTATTTCGTCAACATAGATATCGAACTCTACAATGCTCCGCAACCGTATCCTGTGAATGGGGAGACATCCCTGGCCCGGTGGGCGTTCGGCGGCGCGATGCTCGGCCCGATTGTTGCCCTGCTGTGTTCTTGGCTGGCGACGCGCTCGACTCGACGTGATCGCAAAGGGTAAACTCCAAAGGGTCTCATTCGCATGAAACCATCCTCCGCCCGGCGCGACCACCGGCGGCGCGACGAGCTGCGTCCGATCACGATCAAGCGGCGGTCCACGTGCACCGCGCCGGCCGGCGTGCTGTGACGGTCCGGCGAGACTGCGGTCCTTTGCAGCGCCCGTCCCTCGGCCGCCGTTCACGTCGAATTGTGTTCGACAAGCCGATCACTACTTCCCCAGCGTTTTCTCGAGATACGCTCGGCTGGTTTCGATGAGGCGTTGGGTTTCTTCGGCGTCGTATTCGCCTTCGGTTTCCAGCGACACGGCGCCGGTGTATCCGTGTTGTTTCAAGACGTCGAGGCAGCCGGCGAGGTTGACGGCGCCTTGGCCCAGCGCGACGCATTTCGCCGCGACGACGTCTTTGACGTGGACGTGGACGACGCGGTCGATCACGGCCTTGAGCGTGGCGACCTCGTCTTGCGGCTTGCCGAAGGGTTTCCAGGAGTACGCGCCGGCGACGGTCTCGACGTAGGTGGCCCGATGGACGTTGGCGGTGTCATAGTTGACTGCCAGCCCTTTCGAGTTGGACAGTGCCATGATTTTGCGGAGCCCGTCGGCCGTCAAGGAGAAGGTCCCGTGCGGTTCGATGGCCAGGTACACGCCGCAGGCATCGGCGACTTCGAGGATCGGCGCGAGGCGGTCGCCGAGGAGTTTCATCGCGTCGGTTTCGGACAGGGCGTCGGGCTTATGGCCGTCGCCGGCAAAGACGGCGGGGATGCCCGCCTCCTTTGCCCAGCGAATGGCGCGGGAGATGCCCTCGACGCTCTTCGGGTCGGGTAGGATCGCCCCGTTCGGCGACCACAAGCCGGTGACGCCCTTGAAGCCCAGATCGCCCGCCATCCGGCGAGACCGCGCGGGATCGTCCTTCCCGACGTCCACGTGGGGACACCAGGGGCCCGTGGCCTGGGTCTCGAAATACTCGTAGCCCGCGCGGCGAATCCGCCGCAGGGCTTCCTCCAACGTGCTCCCGCGGAAGTTGACCGTCCCGCAGCCGATCTTCATGGCGGTCTTGGCGCCGGAAGCGGGTTCGGCCAGCGCCGGCCGGGCGCCGAGAATCGCCAGGCCCGCGGCCGACAACGTCGCCAAGGCTTCGCGCCGCGAGAGTGATGTGGTGTGGCGATCCATAAAAGGCTCCTTGTGCGAGTCGGTCAGAGGGCTTTGGTAATGCCGGGCATGGGCACGGGATAATTGCCGCGGGCGTCGGCGATCACGGGCGCCGGCGCGTCGAAGGTGTACGTCTCCGGCCCCAAACGCAGCGTCGAGTCGAGTGGGGCCGTGAGCGTTCGGGAAGACGGCGCGGCGAGTTCGCGCGGGACGAATCGGGAAGTCGCGGCGACTCCCGGACGGCGGACCATCACGTCATTGTGACGCGGCGACGCCGAATCATCAATTCCTCGCGCGCTCGTCCGTCGTCGCCCGCCGCTGCCGTATTCCCCGCGGGTACCCCTGTCTAGCCCAAAGACCACCCAGCCGTGGCAATGTAGACAATTTGCTTGAATTCCTCGCCCGGCTGGCTTACACTGTGCGCTGGTGCTTTTAGGAGAACGTTCGGGGCGGGCTGGATCGAGGGTGACCTTATACTTCCGTTGGAGGAATGCTCTGATGCGTGCTATCGTCGCGAAAGTCCGGTTTGCCATCCTGTTTGCTTCGGTCGCCTGGGCGTGGCACTCGCCGGCCGCGGCGGCTGATTTCCGGGTGAATCCTTACCTGCAGAACCCGGCGCAGGATGCCATGACGGTGACCTGGTTTACACAAACCAACACGCCGGGGTCCCTGAACGTCAATGGAGTGACCCTGACGTCCACGCCCGTGTTGACCACCGCGCTGGCCTATTACCCCACGGAAATCACCAAGTACTTCGGCGGCGTCAACCCCGGCACGCCCTACATGCACCGGGTCCGGGTGAACGGGCTGACCGCGGGCACGACGTACAACTACAGCGTCACGCAAGGCGCGACGACCTACAACGCCGCGTTCCGCACCGCCCCGACCGCCAATTCCAGCGTCCGCTTCCTCGTCTATGGCGACTCGGAAACCGAGCCGGAATCGACCGGCGTCAAGGTGGCCTGCTCCGAGCCTTACGGCAACTGGGACCGTCCGTACTGGCTCGACCAGACCGAAGGCTACCGTATCAACCTCCAGACGATGAAGGCACGCAATCCCGACTTCATCGCGATTGCGGGCGATCTCGTGGAGTCGGGCAACGAACAACGCGATTGGGACGAGTTCTGGAAGCACAACGCCGGCGCGTACAACAACATCGCCAGCTACGTGCCGATCCTGCCCGCCATGGGCAATCACGAGAACTATGGCGGTCCCGACGGGGGCAGCGGCTATAACCTCACCACGGCCGCCGCCGCCGCCGCGCGCTATCGCGCGTACTTCGAGACGCCGGACAACGGCTCGGGCAACCCGGTGGTTCAGGACCGGTACTACCGCGTGGACTACGGTCCGATCACGTACATCACCCTCGACAGCAGCAACGGCCTGCCCAACGACAGCGTGAAGGACACCAATTGGCTTCTGGATGGCGCGGTCGAAGCGCCCGACTTCAATCCCGGCTCTGCCCAGTACGTGTGGCTCGAAGAGCAACTTGCCGACGCCCAGGCCACAAGCCGTTTCACGTTCGTCCAGTTCCACCACGTCCCCTACTCGGTCGGCCCGCACGGCTTCAACCCCGGCGACCAATCCGGCCAGGACACGCAATCGGGCGTGCCGATGCGGACCCTGCTGCCGCTGTTCGAGGAGTACGGCGTCGACGCGGTCTTCTGCGGCCACGATGAGATGGTCGAGCACTCCGTCGTCAACGGGATCGACTTCTTCGACACCGGCAGCGCGGGCGACGGGCTTCGCGGGCCGTCCGCGGGCATCACGAATCCGAATCAGGTTTTCCTCGCCCACGTCGACGCCCCGGAGGTCTGGAACGGCGCTCAACTCGTCAGCGGCGGCAAGCACTACTCGCATCTGGAGGTGAACGTGACGGAGGGCGACCACGGCGAGTTCGAGGCCACGATCGAGCCCGTCTACATCTTCCCGCTGATGAACGCCAGCGGCGTCATGTACGGCTACGAGCGCCGCGTTTACGATGACGTCACGGTGCTGGTCGACCCGGGGCTGCCCGGCGACGCCAACGGCGACGGCGTGGTGAACGACGCGGACGCCTCGATCCTGGGGGCGCACTGGCAGCAGATGGGCGACGCCACGTGGCACGACGGCGACTTCAACGGCGACTGCAACGTGACGGACGCCGACGCCGCCATCCTCGCCAGCCACTGGAACCAGCACCGCGCCGAGCAGTCCGTGCCCGAACCCACCGGCCTCATGCTCTTGGCCGCGGGCCTGCTGACCGTGTAGATGGTTCGTTCACGAAAAGAACTCCCCTTCGCCCACCGCGTCGAAAGCGTTCTTGATGTGCTCGATTGACGCGGGGCGGCGACGCCCTTTGGGCCAGATGATGGCGACGACGTCGAATCGGGCTTTCTGCTCCAGCAATCGGTGACGCTTGAGGAACGTGACGGCCAGGCGGGTCAGCCGGCGCTGCTTCGCCCGATCGACCGCCTCGGCCGGATGACCGTGCTCGGCGTCCGCCCGGGTCTTGACCTCGACGAACACGACCGTCCGGCCGTCGACCGCCACGAGGTCCAGTTCGCCCGGGCCGCGGCGGTCGCCCCGGGCGACGATCTTATAGCCCTTGCGTCGCAGGTACCGAGCGGCGGCGTCCTCGCCGCGACGGCCCAGCGGCTTCTCGGGGAAGCGGCGCCGGTACCATTCGGAAAGGATCGCGCGCAGACGCATCGTGGCCCCCGTAGCGTGCGTGCTCGCACGCACCAGCGATTCTTACTACTTGCCGTGGTCGGTGCGGCGCTGCTTGAGTCGCGTGGCTTTGCCGATGCGGTCGCGGAGGAAGTAGAGCTTCGCTCGGCGGACGACGCCGGAGCGCTGCACCTCGATCTTGGCGATCCGCGGCGAGTGCAGCGGGAACTTCCGCTCGACGCCCTCGCCCTGCACGATCCGCCGGACGGTGAACATCTCGCGGGTGCCCGAGCCGCTCCGGGCGATCACGACGCCCGTGAATATCTGGATGCGTTCTTTCTCGCCTTCGAGAATCCGGGTGTGGACGTCGACGGTGTCGCCGATCTCGAAATGGGCGATCTCGTCTTTCATGCTGGTCTTTTCGACCAGGTCCATCAACTGTTGGCTCATGGGTATTTTCCTTTCGTCAATAACCTCGCCGCAAGGGGGACAGTCCCATTTTCGCGGCGAAAACGCGGGTTGGCGGGGCAACGTCCTTCGCGCTGCGAAAATCGGGACAGTCCCCTGTATATGGTTGGGCGGCGCCCACGCTACTGGAGCAGATCGGCACGCCGGTTGCGCGTGCGGTCTTGGCTGTTTTGTTTTCTCCACCGGGCAATCTCTTCGTGATTGCCGCTCAACAGGATCGGCGGGACCTCCAGGCCCCGGTACACGCGAGGCCGCGTGTACTGGGCGAACTCCAAGAGCCGCCCGGGCCCCGAAAAGGAATCCTCGCCGCTGCTGTCTTCGTCTCCCAACACGTCCGGCACCAGGCGGATGACCGAGTCGATGACCGCCATCGCGGCGACTTCCCCGCCGTTGAGGATGAAGTCGCCGATCGAAATCTCGTCCGGCTCGAGGATCGGGACGGCCTCGACACATTCGACGACCGGTTTGACCATCAGACCCATGCCGGGCCCGCCGCCGAAGGGCCGGTCGTCGACGGAATTATGTTTATTATCGGCCCACTGGCGGATATTGTGCAGCCGGACGTCGACCAGGCCGCGCTCGATCGCCCGCCGCAACACGCTCTGGCCCAGGTATCCGGAAAAAATCTCGGGGAACAGGGTCAGGACGTCGAAGCGCATGGGGCGTTACCCGTCGCTCGGCTCGGCGGTCGATTCCTCGGCCGCGGCGGGCCCAACGGTGATCGGCCGGGCGCGGTGGCGGCTCCGGGCGAGCCGCTCCAGCGCGGCCTGCTGTTGCTGGACGTGCGTCCCGCCGGGACCGTACTTCTTGATCAACACGCCGACCTTGTCCGAGGGCTCGGCGCCGACGGACAGCCAATGCTGGATCCGCTCGCCGTTGAGGATCGCCCTGGCATCCGTCTCGGGGACCAGGGGATCGTAGGTGCCCAACTCTTCGATCACACGGGCGTTGCGCGCCGCGCGCCGGTCGATGGCGCAGATGCGATAGAACGGCCGATGCAGCCGGCCGAATTTCTTCATGCGAATACGAACTGACACGTGGTACTCCTCGTGAACGTGATTGCTTACGGTGAATTATTCCCGTCGTTCTTGGCGTTGCGTCTTTGCCGCCGTTTGTCCTTCTCGCGCTGTTTCTTGAGGTTGGCCTTTTCTTTCGGAGTCAGGCGTTTTCCGGTGCCCACCTTCTGCTTGGTCAGCAGCCCGCCGGGATTGGCCATGCTGCCCTTGGCCATTTCCTGCATGGTCCGCATGCGGTCGCGGATGCCCATGTTCGACACGCGGCGCATCAGGTCGGCCATGCCCTCGAACTGTTTGACCAGTTCGTTGACCTCGTGCGGTTCGACGCCCGCCCCGGCGGCGATCCGGCGGCGCCGGCTCTGATCGACGGTTTTCTTGGGGTTGCGCCGTTCCTCGGGCGTCATCGAGTCGACCACGCCGACCAGTCGCCGCATGTCCTTTTCGGCGTCCACGTCGCCGAGCATGTCAGCCATGTTCCCCAAGCCGGGGATCATGCTCATCACCTTGTTCAAGGGCCCGAGCTTCTTCGTCTGACCGATCATCTTCTTGAAGTCGTCCAGAGTGAACTCGCCCTTGCGGAGTCGGGCCTCCTGGGCGGCCATCTCCTCCTGGTCGAACTTCTGGTGCGCCTGCTCGACCAGCGACAGCACGTCGCCCATGCCGAGGATTCGCCCGGCCATGCGGTCCGGATGAAACTCCTCCAAGGCGTCCAAGTGCTCGCCGGTGCCGATGAACTTGATCGGCACGTCGGCCACAGCCTTGACCGACAGCGCCGCCCCGCCCCGGGCGTCGCCGTCGAGCTTGGTCATGATCACGCCGTCGAGTTCCAGCGCCTCGTTGAACGCCTTGGCGCTGTTGACCGCGTCCTGGCCGGTCATCGCGTCAACGACCAGGGAAATCTGCTCGGGGTTGCAGCGGTGGTCGATCCGCTGCAATTGGGCCATCAACTCCTCGTCGATGTGCAGCCGGCCCGCCGTGTCGAGAATGATCACCTCGGCGCCAATCTCCTTGGCGTGCTTGACCGCGTTGTGGCAAACGGCCACCGGGTCGGTCGCGTCCCTCTCCGTGTAGACCGGAAGCCCAAGCTGAGAGCCGATCACCTCCAATTGCTCGATGGCGGCGGGCCGCTGAAGGTCGGCGGCCACAAGCATCGGCTTGCGGGCGCGCCGTTGGATCAAGGCTCCGAGCTTGCCGCACGTGGTCGTCTTGCCCGAACCCTGAAGCCCGCAAAGCATCAGCACGCTCACGTCGCCGCGCAGGTGCAGCGAGTGATCGACCGGGCCCATCAGGTTGATCAACTCGCGATGGACGATGCCCAGCACGTGCTGATCCGGCCGCAACGACTTGAGGACTTTTTCACCGACGGCCTGTTCGCTTACCCGGGCCATGAAATCCTGGACCACGGTGTAGCTGACGTCGGCTTCCAACAGGGCCTGCTGCACCAGGCGCAGGCCGTCGCGCATGTTCGCCTCGGTCAGCTTCGCGTGACCGCGAATGGTCTTCAGCGCGGTACCGAGACCTTGTTGGAGCGATTCGAACATGGCTTCACGAAACAGAGCGACAACGTGCGTTGGCCGCGGCCAACGTACCTGGATGACTGCGATAGCGGGTTACACGGTCGGAACGTCACGGCGCCCGGCGATGCCCGAGCGCCCGCGCAATACCCTCCTCCGCCGGACCTCGCAAGCGGGGGCCGGCAACGGACAATCCCACATTGTAGCGAAATCCGGGGCAGTCTGGCAATGCTCACCGAGCACATTCACTGCCTCGGGGTGCATGACAGGGCTTGCCGTGGAAGCTGGTGTTACCTGCCAGAGGGGGGTTCGACGGCAAAGGCACGGAACCTGGACAAGATGAGAAATCGAGTGAAGTAAGGATTTCTGCATAGAAACCCCTCGAAAGACGTATTCCGCTATTCCGGTCGCGCCCGTCGTGCCGGAGGAACCAGTCCTGACGATTTTCTGGATTCCGCAGGTTGTCCGGCCGATGTCATCCCTTGGAGGACCACCTCGGCCTGGCCGGTGTTCGGGCCGCTCGCCGGGCGTGGGCAACGTGACTGACAATGGCCGCGCGACGTCCGCCGAGCTTCCCGCGAACTCGACCGCCGCGCGGCGATGGGCCCAACGCGACTAGGAAGGAACCGTTGAGATGAAGAAGCTGCTTTTCGTGCTGGTGGCGGGCGTGACCCTGACCGCCCTGAGTGGTTGCTGTGCACATCGCGGCTGCGGCCCGTTCGGCGGCTGCGGCCTGCTTGGCGGCTCGTCCGGCCAGTGCTCTGATAGCCCGGACACCTGCCAAAGCTGCGACGACGGCTCGGCCGCGCCATGCGAGGGCGGGGCATGCGAGGGTGGCTGTCGTGGGCGGTGTGCGGCGCCGGCGGTCGATCCCGGTCCGCCTACCGCCGCGGTGACCTACCCCTATTACACGACTCGCGGCCCGCGAGACTTCCTCGCCCGTAACCCGCGAAGCATCGGCCCGTGAGCCGCTGATCGAAACAGCCGGACCCGAGTGGCTGCCCCCGGCCGGAGGCGAACCGAGGTCGCTTCTGGCCGAGGGTTTTTCTTGCGCGCAACAGAAAAGACGCGTCTGCCTCTTGGAAAGTGGGACATGCCACAGCATGTTGTTCGGGCCGCGGACCGGCAAAGGGTCGGGCCGACGTATCACTTCACGTTCCAAAGGGGCAAACGCGCCCGTCTGTTTAACGCATTGGTCGTAATGATCGGTCTCTTCCCAAAAGAAATGAAAAAGGGGTGATGAACGAACAGGAACCGAAACGAAACTCGGAAAGGATCCTCCTGTCTACGAGGCCGGCCGCGACCATGCTCGATCGGACACTCACTCCCACAAGCCCGTCGCGCCGAGGGATCGAAGATTGGCGCGTCACTTGGTGACGTTCGTGACGGGCGCCCGGTCGCCGGCCGGGCGCCCCCGCACATCGGACAGGATCGAGGCAGCCTCCTCGACGGAGCGTGCCGCAACTCGATCGGCGAACGTCTTAAAACGGCGAGCATCGGCAAAGCGGAATCCGTCGTTGTCGGTGTCCGGAGCACCGGATCGGAAAGGGGTGAAAAGCCGTTGGAGGACGCCGCACGCCGACCGTCACGTCGTTCGTCTCGTGCGTTGTCCCTTCACACTGCTTATACACGATTCCGGCGCGAAGTCAAACGACTACCGGCCGAAAAATCCGCGCGGCGCCGCGCGAGTCGCGCTAAGTCCAACGGGCGCACGACGCTCGGACTTGAGAAATTATTTTTCGCCCTCATCGCCCGCGCGCCCGCAAGATTTCGCCCTCGCGCAGAGTCCCCACAAGCCGTTGGAGCTTGCCTTGTCGGCAGGAATTCCGCGAGCGCCAAGCCCAGCCGAATCGCGCGCGACGAGCGAGAAGAGACGGCCAGAGAGTCGCCACGAGACGCAAAGGCGACGCAATCGAAAATGACAAATGGCCAAGTCTCAATGACCAACGAGAAAAGCGGAGAGAGAGCCAGCAGTTCCTCAACGTTTCAGCCGTCGCGACACCTCATATTCCCACCAGCATCGCTTCCGGCACTTCTTGTGCCAGTAGTTCCCCAACACTTCAGCCGTCGCGACATGAGTGGCGTAGGCAAGAGGCGGAAACCAAACAGGAGGTGCCAGCAGTTCCCCAACGTTTCAGCCGTCGCGACTCCCGTTGCCGCTTCAGCCGGTTGATGCCACGCTCGTAGGTGCCAGCAGTTCCCCAACGTTTCGGCCGTCGCGACTACTGCCGACCACTACGAGCGCGGCGAGTTGATGACGTGCCAGCAGTTCCCCAACGTTTCAGCCGTCGCGACCAGGTCGGTGGTCGAAGAGGCAAGGCCCGTCAAGTCGAAGTGCCAGCAGTTCCCCAACGTTTCAGCCGTCGCGACCCCTGCGGCTCGAAAACCATCCCGTCGCCAACCTCGTGTGCCAGCAGTTCCCCAACTTTTCAGCCGTCGCGACCTGCCTTCGAGCCGCGGCAGGCCGGCGTGGGCAACCGCGTGCCAGCAGTTCCCCAACGTTTCAGCCGTCGCGACCCGGCGTCGCGGCGTCCTGCTCTACCACGTCGGCCAGTGCCAGCAGTTCCCCAACGTTTCAGCCGTCGCGACGCGGACCTATATCACCTCGGCCGAGCACAAGGCGGAATTGTGCCAGCAGTTCCCCAACGTTTCAGCCGTCGCGACGCCGGGCAGATCGAGACGTACATCGAGAAGGTGGAAGAGTGCCAGCAGTTCCCCA
Organism: Planctomycetia bacterium; assembly: GCA_026401055.1. Taxonomy (GTDB): domain Bacteria; phylum Planctomycetota; class Planctomycetia; order Pirellulales; family Thermoguttaceae; genus JAPLNP01. The sequence continues at coordinate 764 of JAPLNP010000477.1, read as the reverse complement.
ACGTTTCAGCCGTCGCGACGCGGGACCGGAAGCCCGACGGCCGCTGGCCTGGAATGGTGCCAGCAGTTCCCCAACGTTTCAGCCGTCGCGACCCGCGTGTGCCTTGCGAGGTATCGGGACAAACAGGAGGTGCCAGCAGTTCCCCAACGTTTCAGCCGTCGCGACATCAACACGAAACACCCACCAACATCCCCTTGCCCGGTGCCAGCAGTTCCCCAACGTTTCAGCCGTCGCGACCACCACGCGCGCAATGAGCGGCTCGAGCGAGAGCCCGTGCCAGCAGTTCCCCAACGTTTCAGCCGTCGCGACCGACAGCCACATGGCCCAACTGAAGAAGTCCGACGCGTGCCAGCAGTTCCCCAACGTTTCAGCCGTCGCGACCGGGGTGGTTTCGAGAATCGTTCCCGACTGGCTGACGTGCCAGCAGTTCCCCAACGTTTCAGCCGTCGCGACCGGTCGACCAGCTCGCGACGCCGCTCGGCCAGGTCGTGGCAGCAGTTCCCCAACGTTTCAGCCGTCGCGACGGTCGTGCGAGGTCTGGTGGATCCGCTCGATCGTCGAGTGCCAGCAGTTCCCCAACGTTTCAGCCGTCGCGACGGTGAGAGTGAGTCTACACCAGCGTAGGCTAGTGCTTTGTCACAGCTAAAAATTGGGATTGGTCGTAGGGCGGTTTTTTGGGAAGCTGCGTGGAACACGGAGGTGTCCCATGCAGAAGAAGTACATTGTGCGCTTGTCGAAACAGGAACGCAACACGTTGCGGGAGG
>JAPLNP010000393.1 GCA_026401055.1 Planctomycetia bacterium | reverse complement strand
CGTCTACCGTCTACCGACAACCTTCAACCATCAACCATGTCCCCCTCCCAACCCAGCCTCGCCTTCATCGGGATCTCCGGCCTGACGCCGTCGCTGGTCGTGGCCGATCGCTGCAGCAAGGCGGCGGGCGTGCGGATCCTGGGCATCGAAAGCAGCATGGGCACCGAGCAGTGCATCCGGCTGGCCGGCTCGGCCGCCGACGTCCGCGAGGCTGCCCAGGAGGCCGCCGCCGTGGCCCAACGGATGGGCGCCCGGGTCCAGGTCAGCGTCATGCCCGGCCCGACCGAGGAAGTGCGTCACCTGGCCAACTTGCCCCCGGCGTTCGTTCCCCTGCTGGGGATCGACGATTGTCTCGTTCCGAAAGAGGATTCCATGTCAGATTCCCAAGCGTTAGGTTTGCTCGAGACCCAGGGTCTGGTCTCCGTGTTGCACGCCACGGACGCGATGCTCAAGGCCAGTTCCGTCACGCTCGTCGGCAAGGAGAAGATCGGGGCCGCCTACGTCACGGTCATGGTCCGCGGCGACGTCGCGGCCGTCCAAGCCGCCATCGAAGCCGGCAAGCACGCCGTCGCCCAGCTTGGTGGCACGCTCGTCATGGCCGACGTCATTAGCCGGCCGCATCCCGAACTCGCCGCGTTGTTGCCGGGTTGAGCGTCGGGGGCCGGACCGAGCCGCGCCCGTCAGGAAGCGGCACACGCAGCCGTGCCGGTCCGATCCCGTCATACCGCTCCCTCACGGTCGCGGCTCGGCTTTGGAGACTCGGCTTTAGAGGCTCGGTTCCGGAATGGGAGCGCTCACCCCCGCTTGCACCGGGCGGGCCACCGGGCAACAATGATGCGCCGGCGGGCCGCTCGGCCGCGCGTCCCCGACACCTTGATCCGATTCCCACCCTCTCGCAAGGAGCCGCCATGAGAGCAATTCTTCTTTTCGCCGCCGTTGTATTTGCGTTGCTGGCCGCGCGGCCGGCGTTTTCCGAACAGCCGAAGACGGATGCCAGCCAGGACGACAAAGTGAAGGACGCCGATTTCCAATCTCGCGAGTTCAAGAGCGCCGACGGCGAGACCCTGCGCTACAGGCTGCTCGTGCCCGCTGGCTACGAAGCCTCGACCGCCGCGCATCCGCTGTTGATCTTTCTCCACGGGGCGGGCGAGCGGGGAACCGACAACCAGGCCCAGCTCACCCACGGCAAGGAGATGATGCGCTCTGCCGCGAAGGATTTCGGCTGCTTCGTCCTCGTCCCGCAATGTCCCACCGGCTCGATCTGGGCCGGGCGGCACTGGACGGACCCCAACCGCAGCCTGAGCGAGAAATCGTCCGTGCCGATGGACATGGTCCTGGGGGTCGTCGAGCAACTCAAGAAGGACTACCGCATCGACGCGAAGCGGCTGTACCTCATGGGTCTGTCGATGGGCGGCTTCGGCACGTGGGACGCCATCCAGCGCCACCCGGAGATGTTCGCCGCCGCGGTGCCCATCTGCGGCGGAGGCGACAGCAAGCAGGTCGCCGCGATCGCCAAACTGCCCATCTGGGTCTTCCACGGCGACGCGGACACGGTCGTGCCCGTCCGATTGTCGCGCGAGATGGTCGAAGCGCTCAAGGCGGCGGGCGGATCGCCGCGATACACCGAGTATCCCGGCATCGGCCACAACTCCTGGGCGCCGGCGTTCAAAGAGCCAGAGCTACTGAAATGGCTCACCGCGCAGAAGCGGTGAGGGCCACCGCCGCCCGTAGACAACCGGTGGCGGAAATGTGGTGGTTGTTTTTTGGGCCGTCACTTCTTCGCTGCCGTGTCCGGGGCCAGGTTCCACAAGTCGACCATCCCGTCGAAACCTCCCGACGCCAGAGTCCTACTGTCCGGGCTGAAGGCAACGGACACGAAATTCCCGCTCTGGCCAAGCTTGGCGATGCTCTTCCAGGTTGCGACCTCCCAAAGCTCGATGATTCCGTCTGCACCACCCGAAGCCAGAAGCTTGCCATCCGGGCTGAACGCCACGGACCTCACAGACTCGCCGTGCCCGCGCAAAGTGGCGGTGTTCTTGCCGCTGGGGACGTCCCAGACCATGATCCGCTTGTCCCAACTCGCCGAGGCCAGCCGCTTGCCGTCCGGAGCGTAAGCTATGGACTGAACGATCTCCGAGTGCCCTTTGAGAGTGGCCACGTTCTTGCCGGTAGCGATGTCCCAGACTTTGATGGTGGTGTCTTCGCTCCCCGACGCGAGGGTCTTGCCATCCGGGCTGAATGCCACGCACCAGACAGATTTGGCGTGCGATTGGAGAATGGCGGCGGGCTTGCCGGTTGCCAGATTCCACAGTTTATCGTCCGGATGCTCGCTGTCGGGGATCGAATTCGTCCCATCCATGTTGAGGATCTCAACTCGGGCCACGCTGTTCTTCATCGTGGCAACGTCCCATATTTGCACCGTATTGCCAAGACCGCCCGATGCCAGCGTCTTGCCGTCGGGGCTAAACGCCAGGGAGTGTCCGTCGCTATCGATGATAAGCACGATTCTGCCGGTGGACACGTCCCACAGGTATATCCCTCTGTCCACTCCGCCTGACGCCAGCATCTTGCCGTCCGGACTAAACGCCATGGAAAGGGTCGTGTCGGCAAAGCCCTTGAGTGTGCGGGCGTTTCTGCCGCTGGCCAAGTCCCAGAGCCGGATCGTTCCGTCCGACCCGCCCGATGCCAGCATCTTGCCGTCCGGGCTAAATGCCAGCGACATGACGTGGTCGTCGTCATCGCCGCTGAGCGTTTTCCGCAATGTGGGCTCCTGCGCCGACAATACGGAAGCCGCCAGCAGTCCCACGCAAATCAACGGTACAACGTGCTTCATGGATTAGCTCCTATTGCCCGCAAGCAAATCGGGGTGATTGGCCCCCCCTTTCACGCCGGACGCGGATCCTACGCTTTTCCGAGAAATCGGTCAACCTGGAACCGGAGCGCTCCGACCGGTGGGCGTCAGCGTTCCGTGGTCGCGCTCGGCGATCTTGACCAAGGGCCGACGATCCACTCAAATCCGAAAATCAGCTTCCGCCAGATTCCGTGGAACTTGGGCCAGGCGTGGTTCTTGTGGCAGACCGTGGCGGGCCAAAAGGGCGGTTTGTGACCCACCTCACATCTCCGGGCGCGGCATCGCCTCAGTCCGATCCCCGTCGGCCAGCGCGGCGGCGGCGAGACGCAGGCCCTCGATCTGCTCGGACGTGAAGGGCACCGCCGCGCCCGGCGGAGGCGGTCGCGGCACGAGACGATCGGCAATCGCATCGAGCAACGCCTCGATCCCCTGCCCGGTAAGGGCGCTGGTCATTAGCCCTTCGGGCCGCCCGGTCGCCTCGGCCGCGAGGTCGCACTTGTTGTGGACCACCAGGGCCGACGGCCAACGCTCCAAGAGTTCCCGGTCCGGCTCGGACCAGGGCTGGGCCAGATCGAACACCAGCACGACGAGGTCGGCCTCGGCCGCTTGGGCTTCGGCGCGCTCGACGCCGGCCCGGTCGATTGGGTGCTCGCTCCGCCACAAGCCCGCCGTGTCCGACAATTCGACCGGCCAACCGTCGATGGCCGTGTCGGCCGTGAGGACGTCGCGGGTGGTTCCCGGCGCATGGTGGACAATGGCCCGGCGATAGCCCAGGATCGCGTTGAGAAGAGTGCTCTTGCCCACGTTCGGCCGGCCGGTCAACACGACGCGCCACGCCCTGACGAGGTGCTGCCCCAACCGTGCCCGGGCCAGCAATGCGTCGATCGCCCGGCCGGCGGTTTCGGCGTCGCCGGAGTGCAGGGCGGCTTGGATTTCGTCCAAGGCATGGCGGAGCGCGCCGTGGTACTGGTCGAGCAAGATGGCCGCCGTCCGCTGAGTGGGGGCGTCGGCCAGCGCGGATCGGGCGGCGGCCTGGATCGGGTCGTCGTGGCGCCGCTGGGCCCAATCGCGCCAGCCCAGCGGGCGACACCCTTGCCGGAGCAGTGCGGTCTCGATCCGCCGAACCGCGGCCAGTCCCCCGTGGCAATGAAGCTGCACCGACCCGTCCGCCCGTCGCCGCAGGACGATTGGCTCGCCGCTGTGTCGATCCTCTCCGATTTGGCCGAGAACGATGCGATCGAAGGGCATCCCGCGAAGCGCATGATGTCCACCCATCCGGACCGTTGCTTCGACGGCCCCCATCGCGTCTGGCCCCTCGACCCGGAGCGTGGCGATAGCCCCACGGCCGGGCGGGGTGAGCAGGACGACCCAGGTCTCATGTTTCACGGAAGACGGCATGGCGCAGCGGCATGTGATATTCGGTTATGGAACAGCCGCGAGGCGGAAGCCCGCGGTTTGTCGTCGTTGTGGGATTTTGATCTACCACGAAGGTCACGAAGACCACGAAGAGACGGAAGGAAGCAAGGTCGTGAAAAGACGGCCTCAGGGAAGGCCAGTTTTCTGTTTCGTGCCCTTCGTGGTTCTATGACATCTCCATCCTGTCCATCTTGTCAATCCTGTCAAGAACCTCGTGGTTGCGTCCGACGTCTTTCTCCCCTTCCTGGTTTTCCCAGACTGCCGATTCGGTGGCGATCCGGCGGAAACTGACCTTCCGGCGTCCGGAGAATTCTGGTACTACACCACGCCACTTGTGGCAGCACGGGCACCGCGACGGCGGCCCACAGGCGGGAAGGGTCGCCGGGATGCCCTGTGGGAACCAGGCCGCTGGGGCCGGGAGGCTGCCCGAGGGGTGAAGACCCGAGTCCGTCGGTTCTGTCTTGGTTGGGGAATCTACCGATGAAGCGTTTCCTTCTGCGGATGTCGGCCTTGGCCATGGTGTTGGTGCTGGGCTGGATCGCCATTGCGCATGCCCAGCGGCAGAATGACGAGCCCGAGCCGGCTGGCGCGCCGGCGCCGTCGTCGTCGGACCGGATTCCGCCTCAACCGCTGATCGTCGGGCAGAGTAGCCGTGCGAATCCGTTGCGGACCGAGAATCGCCGACCGACGCCGATCGAGACGCGGCCCGCGACGGTCCGCCAGACCGCCCACGAGACGGCCGCCGCCGCGTCGGCGCCGCCGTCTTCTCCGCCCGATCTCTTTGGGCTGCAATCCGCCGGAACGGCAGCGGCCTCCGAGACCGTGGGCGAGGCGGACGCCTCGACGCCGGCCGAGCCGGGCACTCTGGTCCCAGGCGGTCCCGAGCGCCCGTTGACGCCGCCCACCGCGCCCGAACTTGCCGCCCCGGCGGCGCCTTCGGACGCTTCGACGCCGAGGAGCCTACCGCCGCGGGAGACGCCCTTGCGAGCCGAGCCGGCCTCCCCGTTGGCGCCGGCCAATGCGTCGTCGACGCAGTTGCCCTCGTTCTCCCCCGGTAGCACAACCCCCAGCCAAGGCGCACGGGCTCTTCCGACGCGTCCCGTCGAGGCTACCGACCCCGTGAGCGCCGCTCCTTCGGACGCGGCGGCTTTCGATTCGAGTTCCGTGAACGTGGGGACATCCGCCGAGGGGACGGGCCAGCCGGCCAGCGACAAGCAGCTTGACGGGCCGCAGTCGCCGCAGTTGAGCGTCCAGAAGTTCGCCCCG
>JAPLNP010000418.1 GCA_026401055.1 Planctomycetia bacterium | reverse complement strand
GGGAAGGCGGTGATGATATCGCAGCGGCGGCTCCGATGCAAACCGGAGGGGCGAAAATGTCAACGGAACATAGGTATACCATGTCCGCTGCCGGGCGAAAGGGGATCGGTCCGAGTCGTTCGTCCGCCGTGGGGACGCTGGCATGGCACCACGCCTTAGGACGGCCGGTTGATGTCTTCGTTGATCTCGTTCACACCCCGTTTGAACTCCGAGATGCCCTGTCCGAGCGATCGCATCACCGACGGGAGACGATTGCCGAACAACAGCATCGCCACCATGCCTACCACCAACAATTCAATTGGGCCAACGCCAAACATGATCACACCTCCACTGGAATTGAGAGAACTCAAGAAGACGCGAGCAGCTCCGGTCGACGAGTCACGGCGTCGAACGGCGCGAAGCCGATCAGAGGCGAAATCGGCCGAGCACGGTGCAGAATTCCAGGTCGGGGAGATAGGAGGAGACCCAGTTGGGAGCCGGCACGTGACCGTGGAGCGACGGCCGCGGGAGAGCCGCTCTGGTGGAGGCGCCGAACGGCAAGAGTTGCCTCCCGAGCCGTTCCAGGCCGATCTGCCACGGCACGGAGTCCTCGTCGGACAACGCCGCGTCAGACAGGGTCGCGTCCAACGCGTGGTCCGTTGTGGCGACCAGAGCCGTAGTCTCGTCGGCCGGCGATGTCCGGTTGTTGGAAGTGGCAGACGCGACCCCAAGCCCGCGAAGGGAACATGCCGCCTGGAGTGCGAGAAACGAGGCCAGCCCCACGGCGAAAGCAACAGAACCTGTTTTGGCCGCGGACATCAACATGGACCCCGAAACGGCGTCAAACCCGGCGGCGAGCGGATCTCCCTCGCGCTTACCTGGATTCTACTGCCAGCGGGCGGGACAATCAAGCTGCGGGAACGTCGACGGCGTGGGCGGCTTACCGGTTCTCACGCCCCAGAGAAACGGGAGGCCGCTGCCCGGGAACGGTCACCTTCCCATCAGTGGGGTTCGGCGTCCGCGGGCTGCTCGACCTGATCGGGGGCCGGCGCCGCATCCAACGCCGACTGGGCCTTGTCGAACGTGACGTACGCGATGACCACCATGAACACGATGAACACCCAGCGCAGGGCCTGACGCGGGATGATGTGCGTCAGCTTTCCGCCCAGGTAGCCGCCGAGGATCGCCGTCGGGATGAGCATCGCGGCGAGCTTCAGCGAGGCGGAAATCTCGATCCCGTGCTCCGGCAGCGTGAGGTTCTTGTTGATCGCCCCGACCGCGGCGATGAACACGATCGCCAGCGACGAGTTGGCGATCGCGCGGCGCAGCGGGATGCGGAGGAGGATCTGCTGGGCGGGCACGCCGATCGTGCCGCCGCCGATGCCCAAGAGCCCGGCGGTGAACCCCATGGGCAGTCCCACCAGTAGGATCTTCCAGGCGGGGATTTTCCGGTCCGGTTCAAACTCGGTCGTAAGATCCCGCTTGCTCGTGGCGCGCAAGACGTTGTACACGGCGACGGCGACGAAGAACCCGGCCAGAAGCATGGCGAGGTAGGCCCCGTTCTCGCGCGCAAACACCGAACTGTTGCTCACGGCGACGCCGGAGAGGACGCCGACGATCGCGGCGGGCACGAGCCGTTTTACGACCGAGCCCATCACGGCGCGGGCGCGGAGGTGGGCCACCGTGGACGGGGCGGCGATGAAGACGTTGCAGATCATGGCCGCGGCCTGCAACAGGTGTTGCATGTTGCCCACATAGCCGCCGGTCTGGCTGAGGTAGAGAATCAAGCCGGGGATGATGATCACCGAGCCGCCCAGCCCGAGCAGCCCGCCGAGCAGGCCCGCCAGGAATCCAACGCCGGCTTCAACCAGAAGTTCCATCAGGGGCCGGGGGACAGGGTTCGGGGGTCAGGGATTGGGGGGCAGGCCGAGGGCTTCGTAGATGCGTCCGTCGGCGAGGCTGTCGGCCACGAGCGTGGCGCGGGCGAAGTCGTGCTCCGCGGTGTGCTCGTTGGGAATGGCCACGACGAACGCCCCGGCCGCCGCGCCGGCGCGTGTCCCAAAATGGCTGTCCTCCAACACCATCATCTCCTCCGGCGCCACGCCCAGCCGCCTGGCCGCCAACAGGTACACCTCGGGATCCGGCTTGCCGTGGGTGATGTCCTCGGCGGTCAGCACGAACGCGAACCGCGGCGCCAGATCGAACCGCGACAAGACGGCGTCGGTCAGCCGCCACGCGCTGCTGGTGACCACCGCCTTGGGGATCGCGGCCGACTCCAAGGCGTCGAGCAACTCCAGCAAGCCCGGCATGGGAGCAAGATGATGGTCCAGCAACGAGATGAAAACCTCTTCGGATTCGGTGGCCAGGTCTTCCCAAGCGTCGTCCAGCGAGTGCCAGCGGATCATCGCCTCGAACGACGGCCGCGGCGGCAAGCCCATCATTTCGTCCTTGAGCCCCTTGGGGAAATCGCATCCCCGGCGACTGAGCAATTCCTTGCCCACCTCGGTGTAGACGTCCTCGGAGTTGAACATCAACCCGTCCATATCGAAAGCAACCGCGCGGAGTGTCATGTTGGGGATTGGGGACTGGAAACGCAATCGCGTCCACGGACAACCGACAACCGACAACTGGCAACCGTCAACCGACCATACCACGTTTTCCGGCCCGTCACCAGGGCTCCCGGCGTCGGCGGAGGCGGCGAACCGCTCGGGCGAGGAGCCGATAGCCGTGCCACAATGCCCGGCTCGTCCAGCGCCGGGGGGCCACGACGAGCCGTGAAATCGGATACGAGTCGGTCGACCAGGCGGACAGGGCCTCGGTCTGCGGACCCTGAAAATCGACCGCGCGAATCGCCGGGTGCTCGAAGCAATGGCGAATCAGCTCGCCGCGGAGCAGGTGGCCCGAGCCGAATCCACGATAGGCCGGGTCGTAGCCCACCTTGTACGAGTGATACACCTCCTTGCCCAACCACCCGACGTCAAACGCGATCGGCACGCCCCGGTGTTCGAGCACCGCGACGCTCAGATCGCCCCACGCGGCCAGCCGCCGGGCCTGACGGGCGTAGAACTCGAACATGCCGGGCGCGCGGAGCACGGAGCCGCCGGCCTCGCCCTTCCAGCCGCGGTCCTCCAGCTCGAACACCTCGCGGAGCCGGGCCTCGACCTGATCGACCGTCGGCGCGTCGAATCGAAACCGCGTCGCGCCGCCCTGTTCGAGGCGCCGCCGGTCCTTGCCGAGGCTCCGCCGCAGGTTCTTCGATCGCGAGGCGAGATACTCGTCGAAATCGCCCTCCGTGTTCACCAGTCCCACGCGCCAGCGCGGATGGACGTCCACGGCCAGTCCCCGCCGCCGCAATGCGTCGATCATGGCCGTCCAATGCGACGACGCGGCCGGGGCCATCTCGATCCACAGTAGCGGCCACTGCAGTTGCTCGATCCCGTCGATAAGAAGGTCCAGGATCGCTTCAGTGTCGCCCGTCGGGTCCAGCAGCAACTCGCCGTTGGGGGACCAGTAGTTCACCGTCGTCCCGCCGACCGGCAGCACGCCGCCGACTCGCCGCCCGATCAGCGGCAGCGCCGCCACCATCACCTCGCCGCGACGAACCACCAACGCCCGAAGCCGCGCCGCGGGCGCAAACGCCTCGACCCACTCGGCGACGAGTTCCGCCCGGGCGGTCGGAATCGTCACTTCGCCGCGGCGCCACAAATCATCCCACGCCGCCGCCGAGGCGCGGATCTCTTCGACGCGGTCGAATTGCCCCAGGTGAAATACCGACATGGCTCTTGGGGAACGCGGTAGACGGTAGACGGTGGACGGTGGACGGATTCACCAGCACAAATCGCGGGCTTCCGCCTCGCGGCTACTGACAACCGGCAACTGACAACCGGCAACTGACAACCGGCAACCGACAACCGGCAACCGGCAACTATACCTCGATATTTGCTTCGGCCAGCAGCGTAACGAACTCGCCCAGGATCATGC
>JAPLNP010000096.1 GCA_026401055.1 Planctomycetia bacterium | reverse complement strand
CGCTCCGAGAACAAATCCGCGCCTGGTCAAACGATGTCAACAAAACTCAGCGTGGCGTCGATTGGCAGATGAAAATCAACGATGCCCGCTGTAAACTCAAGTCAGTCTATCCCAAAATTAAGCTGTGACAAAGCACTAGAGCTTCTGTGGCCGAATGGTCTGCTTGCGTCCTATTGGCTTTTCCCCAACATGCCAACAAAATGGCTTCGCACCTTGGAAGGTGAAGCACTTTGGGCATTCGAACATCGGTTTGGGACAGTGCCACTTGCCAACCTCGATATTCCTGAATCCAAATTGGGCGACGGCTACAGCAACCTTGTTAGCATCACCTGCTGCGACGGATCATCGGAATCACTCACGATTGACGACCTCGCCGCAAGGCTTGGGCGCGCGGCCCGTGTCGAGGAAGCGACACCGATAATCAACCCCAACGCGGGAGCCACTATTACTCTCGGAGCGGACACCAATGGCACACTCTCAGTGTTGGGGCGATACAGAGCCGTTCGCCTCGTGCCGTTAGAAACCGTCAGACGAGAAGAGAAGGATCGGATTCAGAGGCTTGCTGGGACCAATTATGAACATGTCGCAGCGTGGCCTGTAGAGAAAATGCGGGCCCTGATCGCGCTCGCTGGCGCACTGACGCCAGAGAAGACGAGGGCAAAAACGGTCAAGCGTTTTCAGACGCCCAGTCCTGAGGTTCCGAAGCCGCACACGTGGGGTGAGGTTGCAGTAGTTCTGGGGCGCGCCCTGTTGGGATGCTGGTATCCGGACAAGCGGTTCACCGTCAAGATCCTGTGCGGCGAGGAGCTACTGGGCGAGGCAACATTTGCGGACTGGTGGTTTGACGGCAGCGACATATCCGACTTGCCGCAACGGGACGGACCGAGGCCGTCCTACTGGGATACGCACGACTCGCCGAAGCCACCCACCTGCAGCCAGAGGGATTACGTTGAAGCCACGCGCACGAGTGGATTCGACGAAGATACAGAGGAGGAGTACACCGAGATTGTGAGCGAGCTAACTGACGAAGCAAGCGAGCGCAGCCAGCGTGAATGGCGGGAGTATGACCGGTGTTGGGAAGAGCAAGTCAAGGCATCATGCGAGGCGGTCTATCGACTTGCGGTGCATTGAGGCGAGCGTCGCCAGTTAGACCTGATCGCCATGAGCCTGCTCGAACAGGAACGGCTGCGAGCAGGCCAATGACGGGTGTGTCTTAATACACACAACGTGGTCGTGCGTACACTAGTCCCAAGTAAAACGCGGGAATCAGGCCCGATACGTTGCTTGACGATGCCGAGTCGCCGTGGCAACCCGGTGTAAAGATATGGAGGAAGAATGCTCCGAGACTTGCAGCAGTTGTCGGACGCGCCGCCATTTGGCGTCACGGCCGTTGAAGGGTTTCTGACCGTCGAGGGACTATTGCAGGAAGCACTGCGCTATGTTCCGTACTGCGACGAGCACCGCAACGTGTGGTCGTCGCATTTCGCACGCATCATCCTTGACGCGGCCAGCCAGGTCGACTCCATTTGGAAGGCAACCGCGAAGATCGATGATCCGGCGAGATCCGGTGACAGGCTGACCATCAAGAGCCATTTCGACAGATTCGGGCCGCTGGTCGCGGGACAGGAGGTCATCTTCTTTTCTGGCGTGTCTCCACGCATTGGCCCATTTGGCGAGTGGCGGCACTCCGATTTCGCGCCACCACGTTGGTGGAAGGCATACAACAGACTGAAGCACGACCGCTTGTCCAATCAGAAGGACGCCACGCTGGACCATGCGGTAAACGCTGTCGGCGCTCTACTTCTCGCAGTTACCTATAGCGGGAGTTGCGACGTCGCGCTAATCAATGCAGGGTTGCTCGATGCGTCGGCTAAGTACGTATGGAATTCCAGAGAAACACGCCACCTCCGGGACGTCACATCCGATTGCGCGGCGAAACTGGAAACAGGACTATTCGCGCATCCGCTGGGCGTCTTTGGCGTGGACAATTGCAGGCTGCCAGGCTATTGGATGAGCGCGAGCCCGAGATTCAACGTGTGGTGGTTACAGTATGTGATTCAGAGACGAGAGGGATCGGCTGATTGAAAGAGAATGGACAGGCAAACTGACGGCGACATCAGGCCCGTGCGAGAAACGGATTCCAAAACACTCGGGAACGCGATCAACTGGGTGTGTGAGGAGAAATGGTATCTTGCGAGCCTTGACGGGTTTGCTCGAAAACGGGATCGCAACTTCCTGACAGCCATCGTCGAAAAGGCACGCTTTTGCCGTTTTCATTGGCTGTTAGCTTCACGCCACCGGGTCGCGACCCCGCAAACTAGCATCACGAAGGACAACAATCATGACAACGATCACGCGACGTGAGTTTCTGGAGCGTTCGAGCACGACGGGCCTGGCCTTGGCGGCGGGGGCGGCGGCGCTGGGCCGGGCGGCGACGGCCCGCGGGGCGGACAAGGTGTTTCGCGCGGGCGCGCACGCCGTCGACATCACGCCCGACTGGTTCCCCGTCGCGGTCAACGGCGGTTTCCAGCCGCAGTACGCCACGTCGGCCAACGACCCCCTGCACGCCCGATGCCTCGTGCTCGACGACAGCTCCGGGCCCTTGGCGATCGTCCAGATCGACAGTTGCGTGGTCGGCCAGCCGTTGATGGACAAGATCAAGCAGCTTGCCCACGAGAAGACCGGCATCCCCGTCGAGCGGATGCTGATGGCCACGACGCACACGCACTCGGCGCCCGCGGTCCAGGGCGCGTTGGGAACCGACCCGGACGAGAAGTACGTCGCGTTTCTGCCCGGCCGGGTGGCCGAAGGCGTGCGGCTGGCGCAGGCGAATCTCGCGCCGGCGAAGATCGGCTGGGCGATCGGCCAACTGCCCGAGGTGGCCCAGTCGCGGCGTTGGATCGCGCGGCCCGACAAGATGATGGTCGATCCGTTTGGCGAGAAGACGACTCGGGCGACGATGCACCCGGGCTATCGCAACCCGGATTACGAGGAGCCGTCCGGCCCGATGGACCCGAGCGTGTCGGTCGTGGCGGTTCAATCGCCCGACGGCAAGCCGATCGCGCTCTGGGCGGCGTATTCGATTCACTACGTCGGCTCGCCGATCCTTTCGGCCGACTATTACGGCGTGTTCGCCGAGAAGATCGCCGAGATGGTTGGCCCGGGCGACCCCGCGCGGCCTTTCGTCGGCATCCTTTCCAACGGCACCAGCGGCGACGCTTACATCAACGACTACAGCGGCGAGCCGCGGACGCAGGACCGCTTCAGCATCGCCGAGGCGGTGGCCAAGGTGGCGCACCAGGCGTACCGGTCGATGACGATGCACGATTGGGCGCCGCTGGCGATGGCCCAACGGAGCATCGAACTGCCCACGCGAAAGCCGCGGCTCGATTGGGCCAAGGGCGTCCTGGCCGAATTGGGCGACAAGCCGCACACAACGCTCACCCACTGGTACGCCCGGGAACAAGTGTTCCTAGACAAGCTGCCGCCCGCGCGGGAGGTGAAGCTTCAGGCGTTGCGGATCGGCGAGTTGGGCATCGCGGCGATTCCGGCCGAGGTGTTCGCGATCTCGGGCTTGAAGATACGCCGCCGCAGCCCCTTGCAGCCGACGTTCACCGTCTCGCTGGCCAACGGCTGGGTCGGCTACCTGCCGCCGCCGGAGCAGATGGCCATGGGCGGATACACGACGTGGCTGGCCCGATCGAGTTGCCTGCTGGGGGACGCGGAGCCCAAGATCGTCGAGGCGGCGCTCGCCCTGTTGGACGAAGTGGCGGGCGATGCGAAGGTTGCGCCGAAGAAGTCCACCCCGGCCGCGTATGCCGCCGCCGTGCTGGCCGACCGGCCGGTGGTGTACTGGCGTCTGGAGGAGATGGACGGGCCGGGGGCCCAGAACGCCGTGACGGGCAACCCGCTCGGGACGTTCGAGACGCAAATCGCCTACTACATGCCCGGCCCACGCCCGCCGCAGTTCCCCGGCTTCGAGCCGGACAACCGTTCGCCGCATTTTGTCGGCGAGCGATTGCGGGCCGGCGTCGACGGCCTGGGCGAGACGTACTCGGTCGAGCTATGGTTCTACAACGCCATGCCCAGCGACGCCCGGCCGGTCACCGGCTATCTCTTCTCGCGCGGTCCCGAGGCCGCAGGAGCCCCGGGCGATCATCTGGCCCTGGGCGGAACCGACGCGGCGGTCGGACGGCTGCTGTTCTACAACGGCGACGCCCGGAAGGAACTCCTTGCCGGCAAGACCGAGATCCCGATGCGAGCTTGGACTCACGTCGCACTGGTCCGCGACGGCAAGCAGGTCGCCGTCTATCTCAACGGCAACCCAACTCCCGAGATTTCCGGCCAGGCCGAGATCACCTTGCCCAAGGGCAACACCGACGTCTTCCTCGGCGGCCGAAGCGACAACTTCGCCAACTTCGAGGGCAAGATCGACGAGGTCGCCGTGTACGATCGGGCGCTGTCGGCCGAAGACGTGGCCAAGCATTATCAAGCGGCGGCGGGGCAGAAGTAGCCGGGCAATGGTGCCACCAGGCCACCCGGCCCGTGCCTCGGGAGGGTTGACGTTCGGTCACCTTGAGGGTAGAACCGATAATGGTGTGGCGGAGTGGCCGCCGATGCCGGCCACGCCCTTCGCTGCGCTCAGGGACGTGCCACCCGGCGACACGTCCGCTCCGGAGTTCAGAAAATGAAGAAGCTCTCTGCCGCGTTGGTCGGATTGATGCTGTGGCCGGCGGCGGTCGCCGCGGCGCCGAGCGTGGGGCTGTATTACTATCCGTGGTACGGGACGTTCGGCGGCGGACACGACTTCGACGACACCTTGCGCGACCACCTCGTGCCCGAGCAGGCGCCGGCGCTGGGACATTACAGCTCCCGCAACGCCGCCGTGATCGCCTCGCACATCGACCAGAGCCATCGGGCAAACGTCGATTTCTGGGCGCTGAGCTGGTGGGGTCCCACGTCAGCCGAGGACACGACGATCCGCAATTACATTCTCGCCAACCCGCGGGCCGGCGAACTGCAATACGCGATTCACTACGAGTCGGCGGGCCGCTTCGGCAGCATGGACAATCCCAACTTCGACAAGATGCTGCCGGACTTCCGCCACTTGGCCCAGAACTACTTCGGCAACCCCAACTACCTCCGGATCGACGGCAAGCCGGTCGTGTTTCTTTACGTCACCCGGGCGTACTTCAACACCCAGGCGTCGCGCGACGCGGTGGCCAACGTTCGCCAGGCGATCCACAACGAATTCGGCTACGACATGTACCTGGTGGGCGACGATTTCTTCACCACCGACGTCGTCCAAGAGCGGGCCAAGCTGTGGGACGCGATCACCAACTTCGACGCCTACGGCTCGGTCCTTGCCTCGGGCGGTTCGACCCAGGCGGCCCTGAATACCCTAACGTCTTACTACAACAACGCCCGGACCAAGGCGCACACCTGGGGCGTCGACTTCATCCCGACCGCGTCGCCGGGGTTCAACGACCGAGGCGTCCGCGAGGGCCACACGGCCGCGCCGCGATACATGGAGGACGCGCCCACCGTGGTCGAGGGCTCGCTGTTTCGCACGATGCTCACCGACGTGGTCGTCCCGCGGACCGACGCCGCGACCGGCGACATCCTCATGATCAACTCGTTCAACGAATGGCACGAGGACACCCAGATCGAACCGACCAACGTCGCCCCGCCCACCGCCGTGGACGACTCGGGCACGCAGCACTACACCGAGGGCCACCTCTACCCGGGCTACGGCAACCTGTATCTCGACATTCTCTGCCAGACGACGGCGACGCCCGGCGACGCGAATCTCGACGGCCGGGTGGACGACGCGGACGCTTCGATCGTCGGAGCCCACTGGCGGATGTCCGCCGGGGCGACTTGGGCAAACGGCGATTTCAACGGCGACTACCAAGTGACCGACGCCGACGCCGCGATCCTGGCCGCCCATTGGCACGAAGGCATGGAGTCGGAAAGCTCGGTCCCCGAGCCGGCAACGACGGTACTCGTGGCCGCGGGGCTGCTCGCCATGTTGGCCGGCAGAAAACCGAGCCGCGCCCGTTAGGAAGCGGAATAACGCAGGATGTCTGGTGAGTCTTCAACACCGCTCCCTAACGGTCGCGGCTCGGTTTGGCCGCACGGATGAGCACAGCCGGGGAAGCAGCCACCGGCGCGGAAGGGCGGTCCCGAGACGAGCCTTTCGGGGGAGATCGACATATGCCGAGAAATCCGATTCTTCGCGCCCTCCATGCGTTGACTTCGCCGATTCTCCCACGCTCTAATCAAGCGGGTTGCCGAGAGTTGGTCCCCGGCAAGTGGTCACCTCGTTTGTAGGGGAAATCAGAGATGAGAACGATTCTGACGGTGGGCGAACGAGCGGGAGTCGAGGTCAGCACGGTGGCGAGTTGCGTATCCGAGAACACGCGTGGGAGGAACGGCACGCGGAGGAGGCTGCTTGCGCTCTGCGCGGCGGCCGGACTCGTGTGGGTCGCGGCCGGCTCGGAGGTTTCGGGCATTACGGTTGATGGTTCCATAGCCGATTGGTCCGCCGCGAACATCCACAGCGACCCCCTCGGTGACAATGAGGGCGGAGGCGCGACGCTCCAGACGGACATGACCCGTTGGGGCGCCGTGGTGAAAGGCGACACGTTCTATGGGTTCATCGAAATGTCGGAACCCATTTCCGCCTTCAATGGGCCCACGGGGCACACGGGGAATTCGTATTGGTGGTTTGAGATCGATGCGGACGACGTTGCCTATACGTTCATCAACGGCAGATATGTGGACGGATGTGCCGCGGACATCGGTCCCGAGGTTGGCATCGACGTCGACTTGGATGAAATCCCGCGGTTCGATTTCTGGGGAGCCAAGGACGGTATGGGGGATCTGGGCAACCCGGTTTCGTCGGGAGCAATAGGGATTGCCGGAAGGATTATCGAGGTGTCCTTCTTGGTATCGGAGCTTGCGGCAGAGGTCCATACCTATCCGGATCATGTGGTATCGGGCCCCACTTGGACGGTGGCCGCCGTGGTCGAGACGTCCGGGGGCGTCGGGTGGGAGTACGATCAGTGGGGTAATGACGTTAGCGACGAAATCGCCACGATTCCCAATCCGGAACCGCCGATGCCCGGCGACGCCAATTACGACGACCACGTGGACGACAAAGACGCCTCGATCTTGGGCGCAAACTGGCTGCTCCAGTCCGGCGCGACGTGGGAAATGGGCGATTTCAACCACGATTTCAAGGTGAACGACAAGGACGCGGCCATCATGGCCGCCCACTGGACCGGGTCGGAAGGCAACGCAGGGTCCGTCCCCGAACCCGGCGCCGTCGTCCTTCTCCTCAGCGCCGCGGCGGCGCTGTTGTTCCGGCGCCGCCGGTAGTTCACGCGGGCGCCACGACCGGCTTGTGCGGCAACGCCGGATCGTGCGGAAAACCGAGCCGCGCCCGCGAGGAAGCGGTGTGACGCGGCATCACTGGTGGATTCCCAACACCGCTTCGTGACGGTCGCGGCTTGGGTGTGTCGCCGCATGGCGAGAGGGGGACTGTCCTGTCGATGCCTTCAAGCCTCCCAAGATCGGCCTGGCAACCAACGGAAATCCAGCGGTTCGTTTTAAGCCGGTAGACTCCAGCACGGGCGTTGCGATTGTCGTGACCGATGCCGGAGAAGGCTATCTGAAGGCCATCGGCAATCCGGAGGGAGAGCATGTGCTGGCTTGTGAGTGGGTGGCAACACATCTGGCAAGGCAGCTTGGTCTTCCGACATTCGACTTCAGTCTGATCGAAGTGACCGACGTGGATGAAATCCCGCTGCCCAATGGCGGCAAGGCCAAGTCAGGACCCGCGTTCATTACACGTGCCGAGAAGGGCGGATTTTGGAGCGGCAAGCGGCGTGAACTCAAGCGGCTCACGAACCCGTCCGACATTAGTCGGTTGGTTGTGTTTGACACTTGGACCCTGAATTGCGACCGGTATTACCTCCCAAAGAAACGCTGCAACCGCAGCAACGTCTTCCTCAGCAGAGAGGCGCCGCCAGGGAAACTGCTGTTACGGGCGATGGACCACACGCATTGCTTCACCTGCGGAGGCGAGTTGACCCGGACAATAACTCATATCGACCGAGTCCGGGAGTCTGTGGTATATGGTTGTTTTCCGGAATTCGACGAGTTCGTGACGAGGGATGCGGTGCTGGCCGCCACCGATACGTTGCGTAGTATCCCCCACAATTACGTAGAAGACGTTATCCAATCCGTACCGCCCGAATGGCAAGTGAATGGCAAAGCCAGAGCGGCCCTGGCAGACTTGGTAAGCCGTAGAGCGGCCTATGTCGCCGAGCATATAATGGATTGGATCCGGCCTCAGAATGAATTCGAGTTCATGAACCCGGCGGAGGGCGAGCCATGAAACCGACCAAAGGATACTACTGCCTGATTCAATACTGTCCCGATTTGTCGCGGCTGGAAGCGGCCAACATCGGCGTGCTGCTGTTCTGTCCCGACCGGTTGTTTCTCCAGGCTCGCACGGCGCGCGATAACCGACGCATCCAGCACTTCTTTGGCCGCGAAGATCACGATTGGTCTCAGATCAATTCGTTCAAGATTGGCATCGAAGAGCGGCTGGAAGTCGAGCACCCGAATATCCAGACCCTGGACGATCTTCAGCGTTTCATCCAACTCCTGGCCAACCAGATTCAGATCACCGCGCCGCGCCCGATGCGAGTGCGAGTCCCCGAGGAGGACTTGGATCGACTCTTCCAGGACTTGGTTGGCGGGCAGCATCGAAAGCAGAAGAGCACAAGCTTCAAGCGGCACGTTGGGGATCGTTTTGCGAATGCCGCCGGTCTGGAATCGAAGATAGCCCGGGACGTGTCTATCCATGTGCCCATCTCCAACCGGGATATCGAGATTCCCTACGGATACCAGAACGGCCGCTTCAACTTGATCCAGCCCGTGACATTCCAATCGAAAGAGCCAGCGAATGACATCAGCAAGGCATGCCGGTTCGCCGTGGAAGGTCACTCTCTCCACGAAACCCAGAATCCACGCTACGGCGATGTCCAACTGGTCGTAGTCGGCCGATTCCTGTCCCAAGGCGGCGACACCAAGGCGGATGTCGGTCGCATCCTCAAAGAACACGAGGTACAACTCTACGCCGAAGAGCATCTCTCCGATCTCATCGACGAGATTCGCCGCACCGGCAAAGTGCTACAACGCGTGAACGACCAAGACTGAGTGGGCCGAACCGGGTATTGTCGGATCCGGTCGCACGCCCTGACCGCCGAAGGGCGTGGCCCAGAACTGCCTTCCTTTGCTTCGCACGGGTCGATGACGATCGGCGAGGGGATCCACGAGAGAAGTCTCCCATGCCGACCGCCGAGAACCGGGTTGCCGGAACACCGTCCGAAACGGGTCCTCGCGTCGCCGTCGTCGGGGGCGGCTTGGCCGGATTGGCCGTGGCGGCGGGGCTGGTCGAGGCGGGCCTTGCGGTCGAACTGTTCGAGGCTCGGCGGCGACTCGGCGGGCGGGCGGGGTCGTTCGAGGATACCAAGACAGGCCGGTGGATCGACCGGTGCCAGCACGTCGCCATGGGCTGCTGCACCAACCTCGTGGACTTCTGCCGCCGCGTGGGCATCGACGACGGCTTCGAGCGCCACCGCCGGCTGCACTTCTTCGGACCGGACGGACGCCGGCGCGATTTTGCCGGGGTCGGCTGGCTGCCCGCCCCGCTGCACTTGGCCCCGGCAATGATGCGGCTGACGTACCTCCGCCCGGCCGAGCGGTGGCGAATCCTCCGGGCGATTGCGCGGCTCGCCCGCGAGCCCGATCGCGCTGCCGGAGAGGAAGCGGATGAGCCCGTCGGGGCGTGGCTCCGCCGTCACGGGCAATCGGAGCAGGCGATCGCGAGGTTCTGGTCGGTGGTGCTGGTCAGTGCCTTGAGCGAGACGCTCGAGCACGCTTCGCTCTCGGCAGCGCGCAAGGTCTTGCTCGACGGCTTCCTCGCCTCCGCCCAGGCGTACGAACTGCTCATTCCCCGGACGCCGCTTTCGGAGATGTTCGACCGGCGGGCCAGCGAGTGGCTGAGCGGGCACGGGGTCCAAATCCATCGCCGGACGCGGGTCGCGAGGATCGAAACCGACGCCGAGAACCGCAACGCCCGGGCCGTCGTGCTCGCGGACGGCACGCGCCGGGAGTTCGACTTCATTATCGCCGCCGTGCCGTGGCGCCGCGTGGCCGGGCTGTTTGGGCCGGAGACGCTTGCGGC
>JAPLNP010000038.1 GCA_026401055.1 Planctomycetia bacterium | reverse complement strand
CCTCCCGCAACGTGTTGCGTTCCTGTTTCGACAAGCGCACAATGTACTTCTTCTGCATGGGACACCTCCGTGTTCCACGCAGCTTCCCAAAAAACCGCCCTACGACCAATCCCAATTTTTAGCTGTGACAAAGCACTAGCGCCGCCCACAATCAGCCGCCATCGCCTTGCAGCCCAACTGAAGAACGTGAACCATGCCAGCACGACCGCCAGAACGAGAACCCCAACGACCATCGTGATGGAGTTGGCTGCACCACGGTCGCCGACCAGGTCAGTGCCGTGAAGGGCACCTATGAAGACGGCGGCGGCAGCGACGACGAACCATGTCCAACGCGGGAACACTGGCGACCTCCTTTGATTTCTTGTGCGAGGACAACCGTCCATATTGTATTATTTCCAGTTTCCTGCAAGAAGAGGCCGGAGAACTGCAAAGTCAATTCTTCCTCGTACCACGTTGGTTATGCAGATTTGAGCGAAGCCATGTCGATGCCCGTCAGAAAAAGATCCTCACAAGGACATGACCCATGGGCCTGACCATCCACTACAGCCTGAGAGCTGACGCCATCGGACCAGAGCAGGCGTGCCAACTCGTCGAGCAACTGCGGGAGGCGGCCCTTGATCTGGCCATGGCGGAGGTCAGTGCAGTTGTCGATTTCTCAGGAGCAGCCTGTGACTTCGGCACCGCCGAGGATGACTCCCTCCGCTGGCTTCCCGTCCAGGCCCGCCGGCTGAGACGGCCAACATCCTGGCCCACGTTGTCGCCGGGCAGGGCGACATCGCTCTTCGCCAGCGTGCGGCCTGGGCATTGGGCGGGTCAGTCGTCGAGCGTCACCAATGCATTGGGCAACTCGTTGACGTCGTCGTCGGCCCGAGGAAGCACCGGCGCGAGTCTCTCGCCGACTGCGGTGACGGTCCGGCAGATGGCTTCCGCGGGGTGGGTCTCGTGGAGACTAGCCGTCAGCGCGCCGCACAGTTCGTCCACCGCGTCCTGGCCGAGTTTGTCCAGAACGTTCTGGTCCGCCAGCAAGGCGGCCATATGTTCGTAAAGAGAGACGTACACCAAGAGGCCGGTGGCCCCTGCGGTGTGATGGACACGTCCGTCGAAGAAAACGGCGCGAGCACGGGCGGCGACCTCGTCGCGCAATTGCTGCCGAGGAGTGAACAGTCGGCGAAGCCAACAGACGCGGCTTGCAATTACCGCGCCGAGCACAAAACCGGCCACTGCCACCACCACCATTGCCAGCAGCCCCACCCACCCCGGCGTGCCGCCCCAGGAGCCGCTTTCGGCGTGTGCGGTTGGCAGCAGCACCCAAGTCACGATCAGCCCGATCATTGCCAGCCACAACCCGACAATGTCTTCGGACCGATCATACCTCCCGGACGCGGTGGCCACGACGGGCAGGATTTCGGCGGAGGTCTTACTCTCGGCCTCGGCCACCGCCTGATCGATTTGCGCGCGTTGCTGCTCGCTGAACCGCTGGCTTGCTTGTTGCATGACTGATCTACCAGGAACCGCTAGCCCCGCCACCTCCGGAAAACCCGCCACCGAACGACCCGCCGCCGAAGCCACCGGATCCGCCCCTGCTGGAATTGGCCAAGAGATTGTATAGCAGATATCCCAGCAGCGAAAATGCCGCGGCCCAAAACAGCCACGCCCAGCCGCTGGAACCCCTGCGGATCATCGACACGACGGTGAAAATCGCTAGTCCGATGAACCCTACCACCAACGCATAGTGCCACCACGGCCGCGGCACCTTGGGCAGTTCCTTCTCGCGGGCCATCGCGTCCAGAGCTTCGACGCCCGCGGAGATGCCACGGCTGTAGTCGCCCTGCCTGAAATTGGGGACGATTCGCTGGTCCATGATCTGCTTGCAGATCTGGTCCTTTTCCCGACCCCAGTCGGCTCCCAATTCGATCCTCGCCTTTCGGTCTTCTTTAGAGACCAACAGCAGAATCCCGTTGTTCCAACTGAAAGACGTCCCGCCGCTTCCACTCTTCAGTTCGGCGTGGCCGATTCCCCATTGGTCGAACAGCAGCCGGGCAAAGGTTTCGATCCGCAGACCCGCGCCGTCATGATCGGCCATCGAATTGATGGTCACGATGATGATTGGGATTGCCTTGTCGGTCAGCAGCTTATCGCAGGTGGCGCGGAGCTTGGCTTCGGCTTCCCCGTCGAGAAGCTGGGCCCTGTCAAGGATAAACTCCCGTTGCCCCGGCGGATCGAGATTGATCCGCATGTCGGCCGCAGTGCCGACCGTGCCGCCCAGTATTGCAGCCAGTGCGACAACGGCGGATCCGAGTTGAATTGAGATTTTTCTACCCATAGCACCTGTAGCATAACCAGCCGGACACGCACGGGAAACCCCCTCCGGAAGATTGCTCGCTCTTTGCCCGTCCGTACATCTGCCTCAGGAAAGCTGGCATCCGGCAGATAGCCGCCTGAAAGCACAGTTCGTCACCGCATGGGCGACTGCACCGGCCGTGGCCGGGTGCAGTTCGGCGGCTCGTCCGGACCGATCGTTGTCGTCGAGGCCGGCGACGTCGCGATCCGGCCGGCCGGCACCGGCCACAAGTGCGTCGAGGCATCGCCGGACTTCCTGGTCATCGCGGCCTACCCGGCGGGCCTGGAAGACTACGAGTCGCTGTGGGCTGGTGATGGCCCTTTGCCAGATGGCGGATTCCATGACCTTGCGCACCGTCTGCACGGCGGTCTCCGCCAGGTCCGACGCCAGGCAGTCGCAGCAGTCAACAAGTAGGACACATGCCGACTCGCGTTTGCGCCGCGTGGCGGTATGCCACCCGTGGGAAGTTCACTTGGTCACCTTGAGTGACTTGAGCAGTTTCTTCGCCGTGCCCGGCGGGCCGAGGAGATAGGCCGGCGAACCGGACAGGCCCAGATCGCGGCCTGCCCTTTTCCGGCCGACTACGTTCACAACGACCAGGCTCTCCCCGGCCGGGATGACAACGTGCGGGCCGGGCGTGTCGCCCTCGCTCCACAGTGCGACCAATGACTGCTTGCCAGTCTCAAACGCAGCGGCATGCCCGAGATCGCCCACCTGCGATTCCCCAACGGACACCGGCCGTGGTCCGAGCAGGTCCGTCAAGACCGCCAAGGCCGCAAACAGCTTACGCGGGACGCTCCCGTAGTCGAACAGGGCGCACTCGTAGTTCGGGTCGTTCGCCCGGCCGCTGGCGCCGGAGTGGATGAACACCTTCTCCACCCCGTGCGAGAGCATAACCAGGAAGAACCGTACCGTGTAGTCGGCGCATTGACGCTCGCTGTCCAACAACCGCTCCTCGGCCCAGTTGTCGGCGCGAGGGAAGAAGGGACGGCGAGGCAGGTTGTCGGCGCCGTAGTAGGAGAACTCGGTTATCCAGATCGGCTTACGCCCGCCGTGCGCGTCCATCATCGCCAACAGGTCCTTCATCTCCGCTCGATAGCTCTCCGGCGCGCGCTTGCCCGGGTACATATGCAGGTTGAAGACATCGACGTGCTTCAGGCAGCCGGCTTCGATGACTTCGCGGGTCATGGTGTTCGGCGGACCGGCGATGCCACCGATCACTTTGCACGCCGGGTCGGCCTCGCGCATGCCCTTGGCCGCCACCTCCAGCAGGGCAACGTAATCGGCCGGCGTGTAGCGCTTGCCGCCGAGTTTGCCCTCCCGGTCGGCCGGCAAGGCGTAGGAGGTGTACACCGGCTCGTTGAGGAATTCCCAGAGGTGGATGCGGTCTTTGTATTGCCGCACGGCCTTCCCGGCAAACGTCGCCAACTCGCCCGGTTCCTTGGGGGCGAAAGCGGCCCTAAGCCGACAGGCCGGATAGCTGCTGCCCTCTGCCAGGCTGGCCGGGGCATCGCTATTCCAGCCGGCCGATGGGAATGGCGGCAAGAGGGGCAAAACCATCACCCCCGCGCGTAGCACGCGGTCGATTTGCGTATCGCCCCGTTCCCAGCGGAACTCGCCCCGCGACGGCTCGATGTGCTGCCACTTGAGCGACCAGTCGCGGTACCACGTGACGCCGGCCTTGCGGGCCAAATGGATCTGATCGGCTGACACGAAGGCGTGGTTAATGCCGCACACGGAATCCCCCGCGGCCGGTGGCGGGACGATCGCGATCCGAAGCTCCGCGGTCTCGGCCTTTCCCCCGACCTTCGCCGTGGCACGGATTTGGTAATAGCCCTTCCAGTCGGCGGGGAGCGGCAAGTCCCGCTTCATCGACGCCATCGAGGGCACGTCCACCGAAACACACGGCAGCGAGGCGGGTTTGTCGGCGTAGTCTGTCGCCTGCAAGTCTATAGCCACCGTCGCAGGTCTTGGCGCGTGGTTGCACAGACGCAACGCCAGGGCGTTAGGCTCGCCCTCGACGAAAATGCCGGCCGGCTGGCTGGGCTCGACGGCGAACTCCAGCGCAGTCCGCGGCCGGAATGGCGTGGCATGGTCGCCCTTCTCCAATTGGATAGCGTCCACGTCGACGTCGACCCGCTGCTCCTCAGGCAAGTCGGGCCCGGCGAATACGAACAGCCAATCGCGCTGGGGGCGGAAGGTGAGCGAGTAGCGACGCCACGTGGTGGTGAGCACCTGGGGCTGGCTGTAGTCGTTGAAGTCGCCGGCCGAAGGGTCCTTCGCTCGGACGCCGAGCACCGCCCGCACCCCGGCCACGCTCGATCGCATGTCGCAGGAGAGGGTGTACGCGGCCCCCTTTTCGACCTTGATCCAGCCCAGACTGACCGCCAGCGGCCGGAGTTCCCGCTTGACCAGCGGATCGAAGTAGTCGAAGTACAACACGGGCGTATGGTCGCCGCCGAGCGGTATGCGGAGAAGGGACTTGCCTTGCGTGCCGCCGGCTTGGATCGTCCCGTGCAAGCTGTCCAGGTCGCCCCAGCCGACGCCCGTCCCCATCGACGACCAGTCGGCGCCGCCCAACTCGAACGAGCCGTTGGGCACGAGGTTCTTGTCGCCGGCGGGCGCAACCGTGTCGCTGAACTCGATCGTCTGTGCCGCGACCTCGACGATCCGCACGTCGGCCACGTCCATCGTGCCCGGCTCGGCGAACCAGATTTGCAGACGGCCGGTAGGGCCTACGTCGCGGGCGGCGCGGAACATGGTCTTGTACTGCTGCCACGCCGGGCCCACCGTGAACTCGGTGAAAAGCCCGCTAGGGATCCAGCCCTCCGTCTCCTGGATCGCCACGCTGATCGTGCGGCTCGCCAGCCCTGTGGCTCGCATCCGGCAGGAGAACTGATACAGGCGATCCCCGATCAGGTTGACTTGGCCGTTTTGGGCCAGCATGGCGTGGCTGTCGCCGCCCTGGCGCTCACAGTGCGTGCAGACCAGCCTGGCAAACGGTTTGCCGTCGGTGTCTTTCTCGGCACTCAGAGTCTGGGCCACGTTGGCCGGAGAGCCGGACGTGGCCCATTTCTCAAGCTTGCCGCCGGCTGCCCCGGAGAAATCGCCGTTGGCGACCAGGTTGACCGGCTCCTCGGCCTCCGCCGCGGCAAGGCAAATTGCTACCGTTCCACAGGAGGCCAGCGTGGCCGCCAAGGCAGCAAGGGTGAGAACCGGTCTGTTGCGGGTCGTTCTCATGTTCGCGCTCCTTTCGGTTAGACACGCAGTCGCCTCTGAGTCTGGCGGCACTTGGCTGTCGTTGAGTATAATGGCCCACAACCAGCTATCAATCACTGGTTCCGCAATGATTGTCAGAGGCCCGAATCGGCTGGCCCGCCCGAGTTACCGGGGTGTCAGAAGAGGTCCCATCGATCAGGCGCCCGGACAGCGGCTCCGGCAAAAGTCGTGACGGAGGGCCTATTCCCGAGCAAAGCATCGAGTAGATGAGACAACCGTAGAGGTCAGGACCGCGTCCGAGAATACGGTGGTATTCTGACGGATCCGACAAAAGGGATGACTTGATGCGACACCAACCTGTTGCTGGAACGTC
>JAPLNP010000482.1 GCA_026401055.1 Planctomycetia bacterium | reverse complement strand
CCTGCCGCCGATCGTGCCGCGCAGTCCGCACAAGGCCCGCAGCCGCCATAGAATCTCGTCCTGGCTGTCGACCACGACGTCCGAATAGTCGATCCCTTTGACGGCCAGGACGTCCGGGTGCTGGTGCAGGAATCGGGCCATGATCCCTTCGTACCAGTAGTAGAGCGGCCCGGACTCGTGGCGGACGAAGTAGATCGTGTCCTTGCCCAGCGCGGCGATTGGATTGATGCTGGTCATCAGGTCGCCGCCGCCGTCGCCGGCCGCATAGAGCAGCAACACGTCGGCCTTGCCGAGGTCGTCGAGCTTGGCGAGCTGGTCCGACGTGCGGATCGTGGCTAGGGGCAGAAACTCCAGGGGGAAATCGGCCGCGGTCTTGAGCTTGTCGATCTCGCCGCGGATTCGCGCCGCTTCGGCCTCGACGTCCTCTTGGGTCTGGATGCCGCCCCAGGAGCGCCAACTGGTCTGCGGCCGGCGGCTGGGGGCCGGATAGGTGAAGATCGGCTTGACCACGAGCCCGCGGCGCGGGGGGGCTCGGGGCACGGCCGGCTCGGCGGCCGCAAGGGCCGACCAACTTAGCCCCGCCAGAGCCACGGAGCCCAGCGCGGCGCCGACCGGGAAGCCGCGATGGAAGATGTCCTCGGTGGGCTGTTGCTCGTGGCGCGAGCATGGACAGCAGTGTGTTCGCAACGTGTGGCGATCATCGTGCTGATGTTCCGACATGGGCAGTCTCCTTGGCGCGGTCTCGGGCGACGGCGTAAGCCGGCGAATCACCCCGAACGACGCTCCTCATTCTGCCCGCCTCGCGGCCGGAAGTCAACTACACGCCTTCCGGCGGTCTTTTTGGGCCGGGCGATCGGCACGAAATAGGCACTGATTCGCCGCTGGTCCACGATCTCGTTCGTGATCCCCTCATCATCAAACCGGAAGTGCCTGGCCGGTTCGTCAAACGGCGAGTTGAGGATCGGGTTCTCGATGACGACTTGACGCATGGGGTCGCGTTCCTTTTGGTGGTAATGACCACCCGTGTAAGGGGCTTTTGCTCCTCGCCGGTGCGAAGATCAGCCGCACCGTTCTTAGCATTCCCGACCGGGAACCCGTTGTCAAGAGGGGGAAGCCGGCCCATTGCGCGGAGGTGACGGAGGGGCGCGGCGCGACCGGCAGACGCGCATTATGCCAAGAAGTTCGCCTCGGGCGGCGGGTGACGGTGCCGGGGGCGGGCCGGGGGGCGTTGGGTGACCGCTTGACACTACGGGAACCCTTATCCGAACTGGAGTCGCCGATGCCTGGTGCCAAGCCAAGGAATCCGGACCTCGATGCGGTCGAACCCGGCGGCGACCAGCAACGGGTTGTGGGTGCGTTTTTGGAATTGCATCGGCGATCGCTTTTTCGTCCATCAGAATCGTTCCCGTGGCATCGATGAAATCGTTGAACAAGTGCGCAATGCACGGTGCGTCGAGACCCTGCTTGACTGGCGGCTCCCGTGTGCGTCCGTTATATTCCTGTCAGTCGAACACAGCCACCAGCGGGGCCGGGATTCGTGGAGGACCTGAAATGAATCGGCGTCAATTCCTGTTGAGATCGGGCTCGGTCGCCGGAGGCATGGTGACACTGTCGGCATTCGCTCGCGCAGGCGCCGAACGGGGACGGATTCGGTGGACGAGGCCCAGCGGCTCGAAACTGTTTTCCCAGGTAGCCTGTGACGGCGAGCCTCTCGGCTTGTCCAACCCGCCCGGGGGCGTCATGGAGGCCGCGTGCCGGCTCGGCGACGGTCCGGGCGAGACCGTCCGGCTCGGCGTGCCGCGCCCCGCCGCCCGGCTCGGGCCGCTCGACGTCGAACTCCAACACCGCCTCGTGGACGACTTGCCGGGCGAGGACCTGCTCGAAGCGACCCTCTCGATCCGCAACGAGGCGGATCGGGCCCAGCAGATCGAGGTCGAGTTCCTGACCACGCTCCAGCCGGGGCCGGAACTGGCGTCGCAGCGGGTGTACGTCCCGCTGTCCGCGGCCGGTGGTTCGCGCGACGATCGGTTCGCGCCGCTGGGGGTCGCCGTTTTCCTCGAGGACTGCGATCAGCTGGTCGGCCTAGCGGATTTCGCCTGCCTCTATCTCGAACCGATGGCGAGCTTCCCCGCCGAGCGCACAACGCGAGCACTGCTGCTGGCGCCGGCCGTGGACGTTTTTCATCCCTCGCGCCCGTGGCGGGTGGCGATCTTCACCCCCTCGCACGAGCCCGCGAGGTTCCGCTTCACCGGCGATCACGGTCCCGGTCGGGCCTGGGCGGCGGGGCGGTTGGTCACCGTGCCGCCGCGCCAGACCGTAACGCTACGGTGCTGGCTGCACGTGCACCAGGGCAATGCCGCCGAGGCGTGGCGGGCCTTTCACCGCGTCGCCCATCGCGAGGACCATCCGCCGATCGGCTGGACCCGCGAGTTCAAGGTCCACTACTACGATTTCCTCTCATCGGCCGAGGGCGCCGACGGCCGTCGGGGCGACGGATACGACGCCGACCTGTCGTGCTTCCGCGAGTTCCGCGTCGGAATGGCCACGCAGCACGGCTACTACCCGCAGATTGGCGATTACGTTCACCCCGAGCGAAAAACCTGGCAAGCCATGCGAGGCGACAAGCACGGGCCGGCCGAGATGTCGCTGGAGAAGATGCGCTCACGGATCAGGGCGACGCGCGAGTCGGGCGCGAAGGCCGCCATTTACCTGCACAGCGTCCTGTTCGACGACGCCTCGCCGTCGTTCGCGGCCCTGCGCGACTGCGTGCTCGTGGACGAGAAGGGCGTGGCGGCGAGTTATCCGTGGCAGGGCCCCGACTCGCAAGGCAACAACTGGCGGGCGTCGCTGGCCTCGCCGCAATGGCGCGAGCACATGCTGGCGCAGGCGAAGTGGATCATGGAACTGCTGGCCCCCGACGCCATCGTGGTCGACGAGACGTTCGCCGGCCTCGGCTACGATCACCATCCCGACCGCGCGGGCGGGACGTCGCTCGGGGCGATCGATTTCTACCGGAAGCTCCGCGCGCTGGTCCGCTCGTTCGGCGCGGATCGGGCCGTGTTCTCCAGCGATTGCTCGCTGGCGCCGTTCGTCTTCTGGTTCGACGGCGAGGGCGGCGACCACGCCTATTCGAGCCTGCTGGGCCATCCGTCCTACACCCAGGAGCCCGTGCGATTCCTCGCCGCGCTGGGCGACAAGCCGTGGCGTCCCTGCGCGTGGTATTTCCAGCAGCAATGGGTCGCCCAGATGAAGCTCGCCCGCCAGATCGGCGCCGGAGTGGGCGTCTCCAACGGCTGGCTAGAGTACACCGGCCTCGCCCGGCTGCCGGCCGACGCCAAGGCGAAGATCGTTGCCGACATCGCGACGCTGTTTTGAGAGCAGTAGACAAAATGGTTGGACCAGTCACTCACGTCTAGCGTGGGTTATGCTGGAAGGATTGCGTTAACCCTTTCAGACAGAGCCACAACGGGAGGACTGGTCCAATGGCAAGCGTACTGTATGTCGGTCTGGATGTACACAAG
>JAPLNP010000516.1 GCA_026401055.1 Planctomycetia bacterium | reverse complement strand
CGCTCTCGCCGTGCTACGCCTGATCCACCCTCCAGGCGAGCCCCTTCGGGCAACCGCCGAGCGAATCCAATGGCGACCCGGCTCAATCCTCCACCGGTTGGGATTCAATCCGTTGCGATGACTTTGCAGATCTCCTGGGTGGCACGTCCCTGAGGGCAGCGAAGGGCGTGGCAGAAATGGGTCCGGTCTCCGCCACGCCCTTCGCCGGAGGCTCAGGGACGTGCCACCCAAAAGCATGAATTTCCCCGCCGCGCGGCGACCTACGACTGCGCCGCCAAGAGCCAGGCGAGGATGCCTTTTTGGGCGTGCATGCGGTTGCCGGCCTGCTGGACGACGAAGCTCTGCGGGCCGTCGATCACCTCGTCGGTCACTTCCTCGCCGCGCCGGGCGGGCAGGCAGTGCAGGAAGATCGCCCCCTTTTGGGCATGAGACATCAACGCGGCGTTGACCTGGTAGTCGGCGAAGTCGCGCTTCCGCCGCGCCTCCTCGGCTTCCTGGCCCATGCTGATCCACACGTCCGTGTACACCGCCACCGCGTCCCGCACCGCGCGGACCGGGTCGTCGGTCACCGTCAAGTCGAGATTGGGCACGTCGTGCTTGAGCCGGGTGAGAAAGGCGTCGTCGAAGCGGTAGCCCTCGGGCGTGGCCATGACGAGCTTCATGCCGACCTTGGCGCAGCCGATCGCCAGGCTCCGCGCCACGTTGTTCCCGTCGCCCACCCAAGCCATCGTGTGGCCTTCGAGCTTGCCGACCAACTCGCGGATGGTGAACAGGTCGGCCATCGTCTGGCACGGATGGGCCTGGTCGGTCAAGCCGTTGATCACCGAGCACGAGCAATACCCGGCCAGATCGACGACCGTCTGGTGCTTCTTCGCGCGGACGACGATCACGTCGACCATCTCGCTCAGGACGCGGCCGAAATCCGCCATGCTCTCGCGCTTGCCGAAGCCGACTTCCTGGCCGAGGAACATCGCCGTTCCGCCCAGGTGGGCCATGCCGGCCTCGAAGCTCACCCGGGTGCGCAGCGACGGCTTTTCAAAGAGCATCGCCAGCACTCGGCCGGGCAGGATCGGCTCGCGCAGGCCCTTCTCGAACTTTGCTTTCAGATCCTCGGCGATCGAGAAAATCCGTTCGATTTCCGCCGAGCTGAGCTCGGCCAGCGTGATCAGGTGTCGCATGGCTATCCTCCCGCGTGTTGCTTGATCGCTTCGGCCAGGACGTCGCAGCCCTCGTTGGCTTGCGCCTCGGTCAGGTTCATCGAGGGCAACAGCCGAATGACCGTGTCGTGCGTGCAGTTCACCAGTAGCCCGCGGTCCATGCACGCCTTGACGATCGGCGCGCCTTCGACGCCCAATTCGACGCCGATCATCAGACCCACAATCCGCACATCCTGGACCAAGTCGCATTCCTGTTGCAGTTCTTCCAGCCGCGTCTTGAACACCTGGCTCAGCCGCCGGGCGTTCTCCAGGAGATTTTCTTTCTCGATCATCTCGATCGTCGCGATGCCGGCCCGGGCGGCGATCGGATTGCCCCCGAAGGTGGCCGCGTGCATGCCGGGGCGAAGACTGGGGGCGATTTCCGGCGTGGTCAACATCGCCGCGCCGGCCAGCCCGCCGCAGATCGCCTTGGCCAACGTCATGATGTCCGGCGTGACGTCGAAATACTGGTAGGCGAACCACTCGCCCGTGCGGCCGCAGCCGGTCTGCACCTCGTCGAAAATCAACAAGAGGTCGTTCTCGTCGGCCAGCGTTCGCAATCCGGCCAGAAATCCGTCGGGCGGGACGACGACGCCGCCTTCGCCCTGGATGGGCTCGATCATGATCGCGGCGGTCTCGTCATCGACGAGCTTCGCAACCGCGTCGATGTCGCCGTAGGGGGCGTAGACGAATCCGGCCATCAGCGGGCCGAGTCCCTCGTGATACTTGGGCTGGGCCGTGGCCGTCGTGCTGCCGAGCGTCCGGCCGTGGAAGCTGCCCTCGAACGTGATGATCTTGTACTTCGACTTGGGGGTATGGAGCCGGACGAGCTTGATGGCCGCTTCGTTCGCCTCCGTGCCCGAGTTGCAGAAAAACGCCTGGCCGCCGAAGCTCCGCTCGGACAGCGCCTTGGCCCATTGGCCCTGCAGCTCGGTGTACCACGTGTTGGGGACGTGGATCAGTTTGCCGAGTTGGTCGCGAACGGCTTCGACGACCGGCCCCGGGCAATGACCCAGCAGGTTGCATCCCCAGCCGGGGAAGAAGTCCAGGTAGCGGTTGCCCTCGGCGTCCCAGACGTATGCCCCTTCGCCGCGCGCGAGCGAGACGGGAAACCGGCGGTAGTTGGGAATGACGTAGTCGTCGAACAGTTCGATCGTCAGTTCGGAACTGAGCGGTGCCTGGGAGTCCACGAGGACACCTCCTGGTTGATGATGGCTGATTATGTCTACCGGCGAGCGATCTCCGTGCCGACGCCCTTGGACGTGTAGATTTCCAGTAGCAGCGAGTGCCGCAGGCGGCCGTCGATGATGTGGACCTTGCGGACGCCGCGTTCGATGGTTTCCAGGCACGCCTGGACCTTGGGGATCATGCCGGCCTCGATCGCGCCGGAGTCGATCAGTCCCTTGGCCTCCTCGACGGTGAGCGTGTGCAAGAGCGAGTCGGGGTCGTCGCGGCGGCGGCGCACGCCGTTGACGTCGCTGAGGAAAACGAGCTTTTCGGCGCCCAACTGCTCGGCGACGGCCGTGGCCGCCGTGTCGGCGTTGACATTGAGCTGCTGGCCGTCATCGTCCAGACAGAGCGACGGAATGACCGGCACGATGCCCTGGAGGCACAGGTCGAGGATCGCGTCTCGATCCACCCGGCTGACCTTGCCGACGTGGCCCAGGTCGATCGCCTGGCCTTGCTTATCGAGGAGGAGGGTTTTTTCGCCGAACAGGACGTTGGTGGTCCGGAAATTCAGCGGCCGGGCCTGGCCGCCGAGGTCGACGATCTGGGCGGCCAGTTGCGTGTTGATCTCGTGGCCCAAGACCTGCTCGACGATCCGCAGCGTGGCGTCGTCGGTATAGCGTCGCCCCTCGACGAACCGGGGCTGCAAACCGGCGTCGGCCATCGCCCGGCTGATCGCGGCCCCGCCGCCGTGGACGACCACGGGCCTCATGCCGACGGTCTCCATGAAGACCACGTCCAAGAGCAGGTGCCCCAGGTTGCGGGGGTCCTCCATGACGCTGCCGCCGAGCTTGATCACGGTGATCTTGCCTCGGAACTGGCGAATCCACTGGAGCGCCTCGATCAGGACGTTGGCTTTTTCGATTGCCTCCCGCACGGGCGGAATCCCCGGATATCGTGGTTTGTCGTTCGGAAAAAAACACGCCCCCGGGGCGGCTTCCGCTCCGGGGGAAACCAATCATTTTAGAGCGCCGGGCCGACGTGTCAACGCCGCTGACAGCCTCCGTGCTGGGGGGCCGTCGGCGACGGAGTTGCCTCCCACAGAGCGACAAAGAACGCAAGACAAGCCAAATTCGCCTCCGGTTCGGGCAATCCGCCGAGCCGCAGCCGGGAGAAACTCGCCCACCCCCTGGAACGCGGACGCTTTTCATGGCAAGATAGGGGTTGGCGCGTCAGACTGGGTTTGCCGAAAAAGGGGGACTGGCTCCGTGGCGCCAAGTGTGCGCGGCTTCCGCAGAAAATGGCGTCGCCACGGTGCCTGTCCCCCTTTTTCGGCTGCCAACCTGGCTCACTCAGACTCAGGAGAAACCATCGGGTGAATGACTTGAAGGTGTTTAGCGGCCGGGCCAATCGCGGTCTGGCCGGCCGCGTGAGCGAGTATCTCGACCTGCCCCTGGGACGGATCACCGTGGGCAACTTTCCAGACGGCGAGATCTCCTGCAAAATCGAGGAGGACGTCCGCGGACGCGACGTCTTCCTCATACAGCCCACCTGCGCCCCGGTCAACGAGTCGCTCATGGAACTCTTGATCATGATCGAGAGTTTCAAGCGGGCCAGCGCCGACCGGATCACCGCCGTTATCCCCTATTTCGGCTACGCCCGGCAAGATCGCAAGGACGAAGGTTGGGTCCCGATCACGGCCAAGCTGGTGGCGAACCTCATCACTCGGGCCGGCTCAGACCGCGTCCTGGCCATGGACCTGCACGCCGCCCAGATTCAGGGGTTTTTCGACATCCCCGTCGACCACCTCTACGCCGCGCCGGTCATCGACAAACACTTCATGGAGATGCAACTCGACAAGGAAGAAATCGTGGTGGTCAGCCCCGACGAGGGGAGCATCAAACGGTCGCTGAAACACGTCGCCGCCTTGGACTGTCAACTGGCGATCGTCGACAAACGCCGCACGAGCGCCGACAAGACCCGACAAGCCAATCTGATCGGGGGACCCATCGACGGCAAGGTCGCCTTGATTTTCGACGACATGATCAGCACCGCCGAATCGATCTGCGGCGCCGCCGAGATGGTGCGTCGGGCGGGCGCGAGGGAAATCCATCTCGCGGCGACGCACGGCATCTTCTGCGCGGATGCCTTCGAGCGAATCGCCGCTGCCCCGATCCAGAGCGTCGTCGTCACGGACACGATCCCGATCCCCCCCGATCGCGTAGCACCGAAGATCAAGACCCTCAGCGTGGCTCCCCTGCTGGGGGAAGCCATCAAGCGAATCCACCGCAACGAGTCGGTCAGCCGACTGTTTGATCGGCGGAAATAGGGTGCCCCGCCCGCCTCGACAATGGCCCATTCCGCCACCCGCCGATCGCAAGAGTTGGAGTCGGCACGCATCTCCGTCCTCTTGCTGAAGTTCTCCATTCCGGCCATCGTCGGCATGGTCGTCCAGGCGACATACAACGTCGTCGATCGCATCTTCATCGGCCAGGCGATCGGCTCGCTGGGGATTGCCGCGATCACGGTCGCCTTTCCCGTCATGCTGGTCCTGATGGCCTTCGGGATGCTTATCGGCTTCGGCGCAACGGCCCTGGTTTCGCTCCGGCTGGGAAGCCGGCAGAAGGCCGAGGCGGAGCGGATCTTCGGCAACGCCCTGGTCCTGCTCGTGGGCGTCTTCCTGGCGCTGGCCGGCGCGGGGTTTCTCTCGCTCAATCCCCTCCTGACGGCACTTGGCGCAAGCGCCGACGTCCTTCCGTTGGCCCGGGCGTACCTGCGGATCATTCTCTTCGGCGCCGTCTTTCAAGGAGTCGGGTTCGGCCTGAACAACGTGATCCGGGGCGAGGGCAACCCGAAGGTCGCCATGTTCACGATGCTCATCGGGGGGCTCTTGAACATCGTGCTCGACTGGCTGTTTATTTTCGGCTTCGGTTGGGGGATCGAGGGCGCCGCGCTGGCGACGATCCTCGCCCAGGCCGCTTCGGCCGCCTGGGTGCTCGCGTACTTCTTCCGCGGCCGAAGCGTCCTGAAGCTTCGGGTCGAGAACCTCCGGCTCGACTGGCCGATCTGTCGGATGATTCTCGCGGTTGGATCACCTCCGTT
Organism: Planctomycetia bacterium; assembly: GCA_026401055.1. Classification (GTDB taxonomy): domain Bacteria; phylum Planctomycetota; class Planctomycetia; order Pirellulales; family Thermoguttaceae; genus JAPLNP01. The sequence goes on along the minus strand of JAPLNP010000516.1, from coordinate 5,212 downwards.
TGCCATGCAGTTGGCCGCAAGCCTCTTGCAGGCCATCCTGAACAACCAGCTTTCGGCCTACGGCGGCGATCTGGCGATCTCCGTGATGGGCATTGTCTACAGCGTCGTCATGATGTCGCTGATGCCCATCTTCGGCATTACCCAGGGCGCCCAGCCGATCATCGGGTTTAACTACGGGGCGAGGCAGTTCGATCGGGTGAAGAGGGCGCTCGTGCTGGCCATCGTCGCGGCCAGCAGCATCGCCCTGCTCGGGTTCATCTTGGCCATGTTCTTGCCCACCCAATTGGTCCTGCTGTTCAACCGGGACGACCCGGCGTTGGCCAGCCTGGGGCCCCATGCCATTCGGGTGTGTTTTCTCATGCTGCCCGTCGTGGGGTTCCAGATCGTCAGCGCCAACTACTTCCAGGCTGTAGGCAAGCCCGCCACCTCGATGTTCCTGAGCCTTTCCCGCCAGGTGCTGCTCTTGATGCCGGGCCTATTGATCTGGCCGCGGTTCTTCGGGCTGGATGGCGTCTGGATGGCCATTCCGATCTCCGACCTCGGCTCGTCGCTGATCACCGGCGCGTGGCTGCTCGTGGAACTACGGCGTCTGGACGTCAAACACCTCAAGGAGAACACCGGACCTAACCCAGGAGACGCCGTCACCATGACCATCGAGTTGCCGTGAACGTGGGCAAATCAGGTAGGGTGGGCCGAGCGGAGCGAGTCCCACCAAGATCCCTGCTTCTTCGATTTCTACTTCTTCGTTTTCGCGAGAGCCGCGCCGATCTCGCACAGGGCCTTCGCCTTCTCACGGGTGTCGGTGAGTCCACGGGCCGTCGCAAGTGCCTCCGCGATCAAACCTGCTTCGGCTTCGAAGACCGCGACCTGTCCCATGGCTCCCTGGGGATTTCCGGTCGCGCGAGCCGCAGCGACCGCCTCCCCGAAGGTCTGGCGTGCATGTTCCATCTGTCCCGCCTTGATCTGACCGATAGCGACTTCGCGCAGGCCATGTGGCACGTAATAGCCGTCAGCGGCATTTGCGCGAACCGTGACGATTGCCTCCGCAAAGAAGCCCGCCTCCACTTGGTGGTTGACGATCCGGGAAAGCTGTTCCTCCTTGTGCTCCGCGTCGTCGATCTCGCGGGCTGCGGCAAATGCCTTAGCGAAAGTGGAGCGGGCGTTGTCTTTCGAGCCTGCTTTGGCTTGTGCGGCGGCGATATTGTGAAGAACCCATGCCCGGCTCTCCGCATCCGTGGCTTTGCCGGCGACGGCGAGCGCCTCGACGATCGTGCGACGAGCCTGCTCGATTTCCCCTGCATTGACCTGGGCGGTGGCGACCTCGGAAAGAGCCCAACCGCTCGTCGATACGTCTTCGCTCTGCTTCGCCGTGGAAAGCGATTCCGCGAAGATCTGGCGTGCCTCGTCTTGTCGGCCACCCTTCGCTTGAGCAATCGCGATTTCGCACAACAGCGAGACTCTCGACTTGATGACACTGCTATCCACACCGCCGATCTGGCGGACAATGGCAAGTGCCGCGTTCAGGAGACCCGCCTCGATATGGGCTTCTGCCATCCCCTCAAGTGCCATGTCCTTGCCTTCCGGACACTTTATTTGCCTGGCCGTAGCGAGCGCATCGGCGAGAAATCCCGCCTCCACCTGGGCATCACTGACGATAGAGCAGATTCCGTCCCTCGCCTCCGCATCCCCACGTCCCGTCGTGAGCACTTCGGCGAAGGTTTGGCGGGCCTCGGACATCCGTCCAGCCTTAGCTTGCGCCACCGCAATATCGAGGAACGCCAGCAGTTTTTCCCCAAATACACCGCCGTCTCTTGGCGAACTCGCGGCAATCTTACGGACCGTGGCGACGGCGTCGGCAAACAGTCCGGCGCGTGCCTGGGCTTCGGCAATCTCACGGAGGTCTGACGCGCAGCGAGGGTCGCTTGCTGCCATCGCCCTGGCGCAGGCCTGGCGCGTTTGATCCGCCAGCTTCGCCTCGGCCTGGGTGACGGCGACCTCACAAACGGCCGAAGCCCTCGCCGGACCTTCGATCAGCTCGGCCGTGGCGAGCGCCTCCTCCAATGTCTGGCGTGCTAGGTCGCTTTGTCCCGCCTTCGCCTGCGCGGCGGCAATCATGCCGAGCGTCTCGGCCTTCCTGCCCGCGGCGTGTCGTTGGCTCGACTCGGCCGAGACGGCGGCAGGATCGAGGCGGTCCGCGGCGTCCTTTTCGGCGGCGCTGACCCGTGGAACGTCGATCTCGCGAGCCGTGGCGAGGGCCTCTGTCAGCAGGCCGGCCCTGCATTGCGCGCCGGCGATCCGTTGGAGCGCGACGACTTTCCCGTCTCGGTATTCGATCGCGCGGGCGGTAGCGAGCGCGTCGGTAAAGAGCCCGGCACTGGCTTGCTCGCCGGCAATGTCGCAAAGAATGCCTCCCGCGGACCACGGTGGTCCGGCTTGCCGCGCCGCTGCGGTCGCCTCGGCAAGAATCGCGGCCGGCGTGTCGTCGCCTGGAGTGTTTCGCGCCACGGGCTCACCGGCCTCCGGCCCCACGGCGCAAGACTGCGCGGCGTCGCCATTGACGCTCCAAAGCATCGCCACGGCCAAGAGTGCCAGTCGCACGGCGGTTCTCGCGAAATACCCGTGGTCTTTGTGACGGCCCATCTCTTGGCCCCCTAAAGTGCGGTACCCGATAGAAATTGACGTGACCACTGCAACACGGAGAAGGTCTCAGCCCGGACCCGCCACTTTCCAAGGCGTCAGGCGTGCTCGATTATATCGGGAAGAGGCAGCGAGACGGACGCAGAAAGGAAGGATCTGTGGTGGGACTCGCTCCACTCGGCCCACCCTACGGCGGGGTTTTTCGGCGACTTGGGCCAAAATCCGGACGGGTGGGGTTGAAATCCTCGCCGATTCAGGCACAATGGCTAGATTCGCCCCCGACGGCGACGCCCGGTTGGTGACGCCGCGTGATCGGGGAACAGGATTGTCAACATTGGCGGGTGATGGGCAGCCCCCTAATATAACAAATCGCAATCAGCTAATCGAGGAAACGCATGGCGGAAGTACTCCAGGTTGAAGTTCGCCAGAGCCGGGGAAAACGAAACTCGCGGCGGATGCGCCGCGCCGGCACGATCCCGGCGGTTTTGTACGGACACGGCGAGGAGACCGTCTCGCTGGCGGTCCGGACCGACGCGATGCAGGCGGCGGTCCGCCACGGCAGCCACGTCGTCGAACTTGCCGGCGCGGTCCAGCAAAGCGCCCTGATTCGCGAGATGCAGTGGGACGTCTGGGGCAAGGGAATCCTGCACGTCGATTTCGCCCGGGTGTCGGCGGATGAAACGGTCGAGGTGGTCGTTAGCGTCGAGTTGCGCGGCCAGTCCCCCGGAGTGAAGGAGGGCGGCATCGTGGAGCACCTGGTTCGCGAGGTCGAAATCGAGTGCAAGGCGACGAGCGTGCCGGAGAAACTCGTCGTCAACATCAATCATCTCAAGCTGGGCGAAGCGATTACCGTGGCCGACCTGGCGCTGCCGGAAGGGGCCAAGTGCCACGGTGATCCCGTGGCGATTGTGGCGCACTGCGTGCTGCCGGTCGCCGCCCCGGAGGAAGAAGAAGTCATCGAAGGCGGCGAGGCCGAGCCGGAAGTGATCGGCGGTCGCAAGGAAGAAGAGGAGGGCGAAGCCGAGTAAAGCGTTCCCCCCTTGCGTTTGGGAGATCCGCCGATGAAACTCGTGGTCGGACTGGGGAACCCGGAGCGCAAGTATCAGGGCACGCGACACAACGTCGGTTTCCTGGTCCTGGCCGAGCTTGCACGGCGGCGCGGCTCCGGCCGGCCGAAAGCCAAGTTTCACGGCGAGGTGGTGGAGGCCGATTTGGGGGGAGAGAAAGCCCTGCTGCTCAGCCCCCTTACGTACATGAATAGAAGCGGGATCAGTGTCCAGGAAGCCATCGCTTTCCACAAGCTGGCGACCGAGGACCTCCTGGTCATTTGCGACGATTTGAACCTGCCCTTGGCCAAGTTGCGGGTCCGCGCGAGTGGTTCCTCGGGCGGACAAAAGGGATTGGACGACATCATCCGGCGGCTGGGAACCGAAGAGTTCTGCCGGCTGCGGATCGGGATCGGTCCGCCGCCGGAAGGCTGGGATGCCTCCGATTACGTCCTGGGCAAGTTTACCCGGCTGGAAATACCCCCTATCGAAGACGCCGTCTCCCGGGCGGCCGACGCGGTGGCTTGTTGGGCCACCGAGGGCATCGGGGACTGCATGAATCGCTACAACTGAAGCCACAAGGAGCGCACTGTTGGCTGCAAACGTTTACGAAGGCATGTTCATCTTCGACTCGAACCGTTTCGGGCGAGATCCGCAGGCCGTATCCGGCCAAATCCCCCAGATGATCGAGGAGGCCGGCGGCCAAGTGCTCGTCAGCCGCCTCTGGGGAGAACGGCGACTGGCGTACCCCATCGCCGGCCATCGCAAGGGCACCTATTGGCTTGCCTATTTCCGGCTCGACGCATCGCAACTCAAGGGCCTCGAACGGAAGTGCCGGCTGAGCGAATCGATCCTTCGGGTGTTGTTCCTGAAAGTGGAACCGAGGATCGTCGACGCCCTGGTCGCCCACGCCCTGGGCGGTCCGAGTGTCCGAACCACGGAACCCTCGCCCGTCGCGGTCGAAGCCGTCGTGGTGGATGCCGTCGAGCTGGACCCCGTCGAGCTGGATGACGCCTGACGCCCCCGCGGCGCGGGAGGCCGGTGGCTCGTCCGCCCATGCTCTCGACAAGGTGAGGCAAGCCGCCCGGGACGCCGGCAGTCGGCGGGCTACGTATTGGACACGTCCCCTGTCGCTACAAGGAGAACGATCGAGATGGCGAGTTTCAATCGCGTGATCCTGATGGGCAACCTCACCCGGGACATTGAGTTGCGGTATATCCCCAGCGGCATGGCCGTGACCGATATCGGCTTGGCGATGAACGAACGCCGGAAGAACGCCAGCGGCGAATGGGTCGAAGAGACCGTGTTCGTGGACATCACTCTGTGGGGCAGGACTGCCGAGGTGGCCAGCGAGTACCTAAGCAAGGGTTCGCCCGTGCTGATCGAAGGGCGGTTGAAGCTCGACTCCTGGGAGAAGGACGGTCAGAAATTCTCCAAGTTGAAGGTGACCGGCGATAGGATGCAGATGTTGGGGACGCGCGGCGGCGGCGGTGGCGGAGGTGGTGGCGGAGGTGGTGGCGGAGGTGGTG
>JAPLNP010000642.1 GCA_026401055.1 Planctomycetia bacterium | reverse complement strand
GGCACCGAGCCGGCAGCGTCATCCGAGCGACACACGGCTTTCTCGTCGGCTCGGAGCCAGTCCCCGTCTTCAACCGCGGAAAAACGAAAAAGGCCGCCGGGCCGGCGAGAGACGCCGGCCCGGCGGCCAGAGACCGTGAGGTATTGGTACGTTACGCTACCGGCGTCGCCAGGCGGCCAGGCCCGCCAGCGCGAGTCCCAAGAGCAACACGGCGGTCGACGGCTCGGGAACCGAATTGCCCCCGTCCGGCGAACCCCAGTGGGCTGCCATGATCGCGGCGTCCTTGTCGTTGACGATGTGGTCGTTGTTGAAGTCGCCCTGATCCCATCCGATCCCGTCGCCCGACTGCATCCAATACTTGCCGAGGATCGACGCATCCTCGTCATCGACGTCGCCGTCGCCGTTGGCGTCACCGAGTATTGGAATCGCGCGCGTGAACTCGCCCGACATTTCCATCGTGCCGGTGGCGGTCATGTATCCGGCCGGGGTGGAACCTCCTGTTGGGTCCGGGACGGGATATTTCGCGGAGATCGGTATCGACACGTCCACGCCGTACGTGGCCACGCCGGCGACAATGCTCGGGGCGCCCACGGTCACGGTCCCGCTGCCCGGCATCGGCGTATCGATGTTCACGGAGGGCCAAGGCCACTGCTCCCATACCGCTTGAATATACTCCAGCCCGCCGGTCCCCTGGATGTAAAACTTGCCGCCGCTCAGATAGAGCAGGAAGTCGCTCGACGGGTCCGTGCTCGTGTTTAACACGAACGCACCGCTGTTCACCGGGACGAAGGGAATGTTGTCGGGATTCTTGGTGGGATTGCCGGCGGGATCCCGGAAATAGTCCGCCTGTTCTCCGGTGGACGTCGATCCGCTGAGGTTTTCGGAAAAGACGTGCAGCGTCCCGAAGATGTCGAAATCGAACGTGAGGTCGACGTCGTCAAAAGCAAGGGGGGCGGGGTTGCCAGCGCCGTCCGAGAAGAGAAACTTGATGCCGTCGATCGACGTCACCGCGTGGGTGCTCCCGTCGAAAGTGCAGTTCAACTGGAAACGCGACGTGCCCGAGCCCGTCGAGGTGGTGGTGTCCTGGGCGGGAAACCCCCCAACGTTCAGGTCACACAAGACGGTAAACGTGTTCACGGTGGGCGTGACCGGATCGAGCGTCGCGGTCACACCGACCAGTTCGGCCGAGCACAGTGGCGCCGCGGCCAAAACAACAGCGAGAGCAAGTGCCAAATATCTCATGTCGGGTCTCCCATGGTGAAAGAAACGGAGTTTGGTCTGAAACCTGCCAGCCGCCAGAACCGGCAAATGCGTGGCAATAGAGAGCCTCCAATCGTCGTTTCTAATCCGCTCCGTCGGCAATGTCAAGCAGAAAGCCGCAGAATCGCACGCGGCCGACGGATGTAGATGCCCCATCGGAGTTAGCTATAGTAAACGTAGGGCACGTCTGGACACACCACCGTGGCATTTCGTGGTGCGTCCAGACGCCCTACCGCTGTGTGTGCAAGCAGCGATCCTCCGGGCGCACAAGAAAAGCCGCCGGGCCGGCTGGGGACTGGTCCATTTTTCGGCGAGATGACGTGTTTTGCGAGAAAACCGTCGGCCGAAAACATGGACCTGTCCCCTTCGATGGCTGGGGGACAACAAAAAAACCGCCGGGCCGGCGAGAGATGCCGGCCCGACGGCCAATCACGAGGTGTTCGCGTCACGCTACCGGCGTCGCCAGGCGGCCAGGCCGGCCAAGGCGAGTCCCAAGAGCAGCACGGCGGTCGAGGGCTCGGGAACCGAACCGACCCCCGCCGACTGGCCATAATGGGCTGCCAGGATCGCGGCGTCCTCGTCGTCCACCTTCCCGTCGAAATTGAAATCGCCCATGAACCACGTCGCCCCCGTCTGGACCTGCCAGTTCTTGCCCAGGGCCGAGGCATCCTTGTCGTCGACGACGCCGTCGATATTGGCATCACCGGGCAGCGGATCCCACGACTGGAAATTGTCGAAGGTAACATTTTGCCCTCCGCCTCCAGCCAAAAGCCAAGATCCCTCAACCCCTCCCCCAAACCCGACTCCACCGGCGGTCAGTTTCGGCACGTCACTTGCGTACCAAGGTTGCGGTTGGGTCACGCCGAGGACCTGATACTGGTCGGGAATGGTCGCACCGACTTCGGCACTCAACTCGCAGATCTTGCGATAGCCTAGTCCATCGGCGAGATCGCCGTAGGCGACACCGACGAAGCTCACGTTCGTGTTGGGCATCGCTTGAATTTGCATCGTCAAGTCGATGGGATTGGTCCACATGGGCAAGCCGGCCGGGACGGGCTGACTCCAATCATCGAGTCGAAACCACGTGGTAGTGTTGTGATAGCAACCAATGGAGATATCGTGCCACCACGGCGCGATGTTCATCGTGTAGAAGTTCCAGGATCCACCGTCACCGGGTCCGAACATGGCAGCGATCGCCAGCCCGTGGCCCGTGAGGATGCTGCCCGCATTCACCCGGCCATGGACAGTCACCCCACCGCTATAGGGTATCGGCGCGACGGTGGCGCCGTTGAAGCTAGCCAAAATCGACCCGAGAAACAGCGGGGTAGTCGGGTCGACGAGATCACCATCCACGATGTGGGCCATGCCGCCATAACTGACAGTAAACTCCCCCGAATCAGCAGTCACCAGACCGCCCGGACTCCACACCTCTACGTTCCCGGCTTCATCCTGGACCGCCCACCACTGTTGTGGGTTGGCACCGTTGAAATTGTCGGTGTAGGTAGCCGCTAGGCCGGGCGCCACCAGCGCCGGCCCGGCCATCAACATAATGGCCAGAAGTGGAATCAGTTTTCTCATAAGTTCACCTCGCTGAAAGAAAAGGACAGGTCTCCGGACTTTTTTCCTCTGTAGCACACACAATCGAAGACGCGCTGGTACGAACTCTGATAGGGCTCACCGCTTCAAGAAACGCGATTTGGATGGCGGAATTCGCTTCTCGAGACCATTCGCCGACTGAACACCAAAGGCTCTCCGGGATCCAGTTCTTGGGACGATGTTTCGAAGATTGTTCTCAGAGGCGCATTCCCATGGTGAAACAAACGGGGTCTGAGTCTAGAACCTGCCAGGCGCCAATACCGGCAAATGCGTGGCGATCGAATCCCCCAATCATCTTTTCTAATCCGCTTCGTCGGCAATGTCAAGCAGAAAGACGCAGAATCGCTCGCGGCCGACGGACGTAGATGCCCCATCGGAGCTAGTCATAGTAGACGTAGCGCACATCTGAACACACCACCGAGGCGGTTCGTGGTGCGTCCAGACGCCCTACCGCTCCGTGTGCAAGCAGCGATCCTCCGGGCGCATAAGAAAAGCCGCCTGTCCAATCCTGTTCGGCCCCATTATTGCTGCTCGTGTCGAAGACCTCGGTGGCCTCGCTGAGCGACCCGAGGGAGAACCGTTGGACGCCCAGCTTCCGCTGCACCTTGCGCAGCCCGCTGGCCTGCTGCAGCGCCCGCATCGACCGCGCGATGGGGTTGAACATTGCCAGGAGCAACGGGAGGCAATACTCGTCGAAGTGCAACCGTCGGTTGTCCGCCTTATCCCGCTGGCAGCCCACGTCGCGGAGACGCTCCAGCAGCGGCACGAGCTTGTCGAAGTACTTCAAGCCCGTGATCTCTTTTTCCGTGATCGCTTTGCGTTTCCTGCCGGCCATGCCATGATTATGCGCGTCAATCCCCATCGCGCAATACCCCTTGCGCGGGGTCCGTACAAATGCGCAAATATCGTGCCGAACAGGATTGGCTGCGTCACCCGTTCAATCCCCCGCCGGGCACGTTTGACGGATCACCGCCTCGTCGCGCGGTAGATCGCCCCCGGGCTGAGCTTCTCGGCCATCGACATCAGGGCGAACAGGGCCAACTGGTCGCGCTGGTTGGACGCGGGGGCCTTGGCGAGCAATCCGGAAATGTAGCGGAGTTCCTCGTCGGCCGCCGACACGACGCTCGTAAGATATCGCTGCCGCTCGGCCGGCTCCTTCGAGCGGACGGCCGTGGCCAGCACGCCCATGGCAATCGACGAGCAATCGGCCACGTACCAGTTGCCTTGGTCCTCGCCGGGCTTGCGGCCATACTGCATGTAGTAGGCCCCTTTGGGGACCATTTTCTCCTGGTACTCGATCATCCGATCGGACCAGAGCCGGGAGGCGTCGAGGTATTCCTTCTTGATTGCGTTTCTCCTGTTTGCAGGCGGCGAAGGGGACTGTCTCCGGCAACGGCAGCCACGGATCAGTATACCACGCTGCGACACACCCCACGCCCCGCTTGCGACGTCCCGCGAACGGGGCTATCATGGCGAACGGCCAAGGGGGATTTCGCAATGAACGCCAAGGGTTCTGTCCACGCGGCGGGACGTGCGCGTGGGGTGATTGCGTTGGCTGTATTGGCGGCCACGATGATGCCGTGCCCGGCTTTGGCCCAGCGGGAGGGCGCGGCTTTGCGCGTGACCGGGCCGGAAGTGCTTGTCGCGGCCCCCGACGATTCCACGGCGCTGTTCGGGTCTCTGCGCTACTCCCGACACACGGGCACGGAAATGCTGCTCACCTACCACACCTCGCGCACCAGCGACGTGGCCGACGAAGGGTACTGCCGTTGGAGCGAGAATAACGGGGAGACTTGGAGCAAACCCGTCCCGGTCTACAACCGGAACACACCCGGCCAGGAGACGTCCGTCGATCTGCCGAGCGGACGGTTCGCGAGGTGCTGGGACTACTCGGCGGCCAATCCCGCCAACGCCGAGCGCATCCACATCGGCACCGTCCGGACCCTGCCCGAAGGCGCGAATCCCAATACTCCTCAAACGTACTGGCGGCAGACGGGCATGGCGTATGCGCTGAGTCTCGATGACGGCCGATCGTTCGGGCCGGCTCTTCCGCTGGTCAAACAGGGCCCCGAGTACAGCCCCGAGCATCCCTTCGACGGTCTGCACCACGGGAAGAACCAAGTGTACGGGATCTACGAGCCGCTCTTTCTCGAGGACGGGAGGTTTCTGGTGCCTCTGGAACTGAGCGTTCTGGAGGCGGACGGCAAGACGATCTACAATCCCTTGGGCTGGGATTTTTCGCAGATCGTGGTCCTCATCGGCAAACGAGCGGGCGAGGCCTGTGTCTGGGACAGCAGCCAGCCCCTGCGTGCCGACTACGACACGCAGTCCACGCGGGGCCTGTGCGAGCCGACGTTGGCCCGCCTGGCCGACGGCCGCGTGCTCATGGTCATGCGCGGCTCCAACCACAAGAAGCCGGAGACGCCGTCGTATAAGTGGACCTCGCTGTCGGCCGACGGCGGCAAGACATGGTCCCCGCCCGCGCCCTGGACCTACGAGACGGGAGAGCCCTTCTTCTCTCCCAGCTCGATCTCCCAGATGGTGGCGCACTCCAGCGGGCGGCTGTTCTGGATCGGGAACATTGCCCCCGACAACGCGCACGCCTACAGCAACGGCAAACGCTATCCGTTGGTCATCGGCGAGGTGGACCGCGCGACCGGGCTGCTGCTGCGCCGTAGCGTCACCGTCGTCGCCGACCGCCGGCCGGACCAGCACGCGGACATCCAGTTTTCGAACTTCTCTTGCCTCGAGGACCGAAAGACCGGTGAAATCGTGATCCTCGTACCGCACTTCTACCCCAGCGGACGATGGTACACGGGCGAACTCTGCCGTTACCGGGTTCAGGTTCCGGGTGTCGGAGGGTGACAAGAGAATCAAGACGAAAGACAAAGGGGGCGAGGAGTCTTTGTTTGCGAGGAGAGACGAGAACGAACACTCCCGACCCCCTTATTCCGACTGAAGGAGTCCGCCGGTATGCTTGATCCTGTAACGACGCCGCTGTTGCTCCTCGTGTTGGGAAAACTGGGCGAGGAGTTGCTCACGGATGCGTGCAAGGACTTCCTGAAGGACAGGCTAGGGTCGCTGTTCGGCTGGTTAGGGAAGGCTGGCCGGCGGGGTGACTTGGAACTGGCCTATCAGGCGGCCCTGCAAGATGCCCTGACCGTATGCCTGGAGATGCTGCTGACGAACATCACCGCCTGCGGCTACTCGAAGGAGGAACTCCAGCCGTTCGCCGACTCGCTGAAAACCCTCGCGCGCGACGAGGTTGTGTGCGATGAGTTGCTCGAGGCGCTCAAGGATCCGCTCGATCCCGGGCGGCCGGCGGCCGAAACGCTGGCGCAGCGGTGGAGCGAACTCGGGTGCCTGGAACTTCCCGGCGATCTGTGGACCGGCGTGGCCCTGGCGTTTCGGCGGCGGGCGGCGAAGCGGGCGTTCATCAACGAGCCGATGCGGGAAGTGCTCAACGCCCAGAACCTGGACCGGGTCCGCGAACTGCTCGAACGCGCCGGCGGCGTGCGGCCCGAGGTGCGGCAGGATAAGTACGCGCTGCGCATGCGCACCAAATACGCGCCGGTCGATCTGGCCAACCTGATGCCGGCCTACGCGGGCGATCCCGGCCAACTGGTGATCCGCGACGTCTTCGTGCCGCAGCGGGTCAAAGAGAATCCGCCGGCGGTCGAGCTGCCCAAGGATTTCGAGCGCCGGCTGCGCGAGAAGGGGATCAGGGATCTCGACGAACTGTCCGACGACGAACAGCGGGAACTGGCCGCGAAACACCGCGAGCGGCTGACCACCGCGTATGTGAACCAGTCGCCGCGGCCGGTGCTCGACGTGATCGCCGAGGAAGCTAACCGGCTTCTGATGCTGGTGGGCGAACCCGGCTCCGGCAAATCGACGCTGCTGCGCTATGTGCTGCTGGGCGTGCTCGAACCGCCTTGCGACGCGCAGTCCGGTCTGCCGCTTCCCTGGACGATCCGTTTCAGCGAGCGGCGGACGTTCCCGCTCTTGATCGAGCTGCGCGATTTCCACGCCACGCGGGTCCACAACGACGACGTCGATTCGTTCCTGGACTACGCCCGGTACCTGGGGCAGACCGAGCAGTATTTTCTGGACGACCAGTGGCTCGATCGCACGCTCCGCGACGGCCCGTCGCTGGTGATGTTCGATGGGCTGGACGAGATCTTCGACCGGGCCGACCGCGAGAAGGTCATGCACGAGATCGCCGGCTTCGTCCAGCGGTATCCCCGGGCGCGGATCGTGGTCACCTCGCGGCCGGTCGGCTATCGGGATGCAATCCTGCGCCAGGCTGGGTTCCGACACTTCGCATTACAGGACCTGGACACGTCGCAGATCGAGGCGTTCACGCGGGGCTGGTTCGGGCTGACGTTTCCGCAGCAGCCGCAGTTGGCGGCGCAGCGAATCGAGCGGGTGTTGTCGAGCGTGCGGCGGTCGAAGCCGATCTTGCTCTTGGCGGGCAACCCGATGCTGCTGACCATCATGGCGCTGTTGGCCCGCGAGCAGGAGTTGCCACGCGAGCGGGCGGCATTCTACGAGGCGGCGGTCAACGTCCTCTGCCACCATTGGGACGCCAACCGAAACCTGACGCTGCCCCAGACGGATTACCTGCGGCTGGAGGACAAGAAGGAACTCCTGCGCCGCGTGGCCATGCGAATGCAGACGGGCAACGTGGGGCAGGCTCCCGGCACGTCTTCCAACCGCCCCGGCTCCCTGGCTGCCAACGCGATCCATGAAACAGACCTGGAAGCCGAAGTGGCCGCCTGGTTCGGCGAACGGTTCAAGCAGTCGGAGTTCGAGGCGATCAAGTCGGCCCGGCTGATGATCCAGCAATTGCGCGAGCGGAACTACATCCTCTGCCTCCGCGGCCCGCGGCTATACGGTTTCGTGCATCGCACGTTTCTGGAGTTCCTGACGGCGGCGGAATACGTCGCTCGGTTCAAGGACGAACGGACGCTGACCGAGGAGGAGTTACTCGCCTTGTACGACGCCCACTGCCGCGATGAAGACTGGCGCGAGGTGCTGCGGCTGATCGCCGGCCAGATCAACGAGCAGGTCGTCGGCCAAATCGTCGAGCGGCTGGCGACGCGGACGAGTTTAGAGACGTGGGACGGCAAAACGCCGCTGCCCGAATTGCCCTTGGCGATCTTGTGCTTGAGTGAGGTGAGGAATCTCGGCCGGATTGAACAGGCCGCTGTTGTGTTACTGTCGCGAGTGGTTGGCATCTTCTTGTTAGGAAAACGTCCCGAGAAGGACTTCATTGAAGGTATCGTGACTGCCGCCGGTGAGATCGGCGAGCGGTGGCCAGGTCGCTCTTGCGTCGAGTTCCCCATCACCTTGCCATCCGGCCCATACTACCATCATCGGAACTGGCCTGAGTTCGTCGCCGTTGTCACCGGCGATCGAAGGAAGGTGACTGAGTGCGCCGACGGCGAGCAATGGGATATTCGACGCGGCGCTTGCGAGGCTCTTGCGAAGCATTGGCCGGACGAGTCCACGCGGGAACTACTCCGCGCCCGCGCCGTCGAGGACAAGGACGGGGGCCCCCGCAGCGCCGCGTTGCAGGCGTTGGCGTCGACGTGGCCGGACGATTCCACGCGGGAACTGCTCCGCGCCCGCGCCGTCGAGGACACGGACGGCTACGTTCGCAGCGCCGCGTTGCAGGCGTTGGCGTCGACGTGGCCGGACGAGTCCACGCGGGGACTGCTCCGCGCCCGCGCCGTCGAGGACAAGGACGACTACGTTCGCAGCGCCGCGTTGCAGGCGTTGGCGTCGACGTGGCCGGACGAGTCCACGCGGGGACTGCTCCTCGCCCGCGCCGTGCAGGACAACGATTGGGGCCCTCGCATCGCCGCGTTGCAGGCGTTGGCGTCGACGTGGCCGGAGGAGTCCACGCGGGAACTGCTCCTCGCCCGCGTGGTCCAGGACGAGCAGCAGTACGTCCGCAGCGCCGCGTTGGAGGCGTTGGCGTCGACGTGGCCGGACGAGTCCACG
>JAPLNP010000007.1 GCA_026401055.1 Planctomycetia bacterium | reverse complement strand
CTGGAAATAAGCAGTTGCGTCGTGCGTTGACGCATGTTGTTTCTTTTCAAAGGTGTGCGGCTCCTGATAGCATTGCCAGCAGTGCTGAATTTCCGAAGAAAACCTGAAATTAAATTGCGATTGAGATTTGAGACCACCGTTCGCTTATATGAATGCGCGAAACAGTGAGTCTTCCAAGCAGTGCTTATACGAAATTCAACTGACCTCGCCCTGCCGCGTCACGAGGATGCTTGATCTTCCCGGGAGCGACCTTCGCGGGATTGCGGTTTCGCCGGAGGGGGACCGGATTTACGTCAGCGATACTGGGCAGAAGAAGATCCGGGTCGTCGATCGGAAAACATTCAAAGAAATCGCCGAATTTGCGGTCCAAGGCCATACACCCGAAACCATCGCCCTTAGCCCGGCGGGTGACCTGCTGGCGATTGCCTGCCCGAATACGAAAATTCTTTTTCTCGTAGACCCGGTGGAGGAAACACCGCTCGCCCAAGTCGTCGGCTTGCGGAATAGCGCTAAGGACATGGAGTTCTCTCCGGACGGCGGCACGGTGTTCGTCGCGCAGGAGGAACCGCGGGGCGGCATCGCCGTGATTGATGTTCATCTGCTGGCCTATGATATGGTTTTTGCCTCCAACCGCGAGGGCGAGAGCTATCAGGTTTATCTCATGAATGCCGCCGAGAGAAAACCACTACGGCTAACAAAGAATCACGCCTCCGATCGCTATCCGTGTTGGTCGCCGGATGGGCAGTCCATCGCCTTCATTTCCGATCGGGAAGGAACACCGAGGATCTTCGTAATGGACCGTAGCGGCAGCGTAAAGCACTCTTTTGAAAAGACCGATCCGCTACTGTCGAGCCCGTCGCAGGAAACCTCGCTCGATTGGTCGCCCGACGGCGCGGAAATTGCGTTTATCGGCGTGAACAAGAAGGCGGTGAAGATCGTGAACGTGGCCAGCGGCGAGGTGCGCACGGTGATCGATGGCGCGATCCCACCCGATTACGCCTGGCTCAGAGGGCTTTCTTGGCGCAAATCCGATGGAAAGATCTTGATCAATGGCCAACATCCTGCTTCCTTCTTCCAACAGGATATCTTTCTTCTCTCACCGAAGACTCGCGACATTCAGCAGATTACCAAGAGTCAAGGTGAACCCACCCATTGGTCAGCCCCGGCCGCGTCGCGCGACGGTCAGAAGCTGGCGGCCCTGCGCGTCTCAAATAGTGGACCGCCCTTATCGCAAATCTTCCTACTGAATGCAGATGGTACCCTGCCGACGCCCTTATGCAAGGATCTACGCGCTTTGATGAACAACCTTCGTTGGTCGCCCGATGGAAGGTATCTTGTGTATTCCGAAACAACTAACAACGTTTCCCATATTCAGGTTGTTGGCATCAAGGACGAAAAGCCTTTGTCCTTAACAACGGGTGCTGGAGAAGACATTGAACCGGATGTCTTTGGTCGCTCTCCGCCACAAGGTCGTGGGGACAAGTGAATCAGGGAAATGCTCCTTACGCTCCGCAACACCGACGATTTTCCGAACCCGTCCTCACTGATGGAGAACGTGCTCCGGAAAATCGTCGGTGCCACCCGAGGCCCACCCCACACCTGTACGGCAATCAGCGCCGCTTGAACACCACCGTGGCCAGGGGCGGTAGGGTGATGCAGATCGACGCCGGGCGGCCGTGGCTCGAGTAGGCGTCGGCGTTCACGCCAGGGCCGTTGCCCAGGTTCGAGCCTCCGTAGTACATCGAGTCGCTGTTGAAGATCTCTTCATACCAACCCAGTCCGGGCACGCCGAGGCGATAGCCGGGCCGGGGAACGGGCGTGAAGTTGGAGCAGACCACGACAAAGTCCGAGGGGTCTCGCGCGCGGCGGATGTAGCTCAGCGTGCTGTTCTCGTGGTCGTGGCAGTCGATCCACTCGAAGCCGTGGTAGTCGAAGTCCAACTCGTACAGGGACTTCTCGCGGCGATACAGCCGGTTCAGGTCCGCCACGCACTTCAACAGCCCCTGGTGCGACGGCCACTGCATCAGGTCCCACTGCAAGCTGGCGTCGTAGTTCCACTCGTTCCACTGCCCGAAGTCGCAGCCCATGAACAACAGCTTCTTGCCCGGATGGGTCCACTGGTAGCTGTACAACAGCCGCAGGTTGGCGAATTTTTGCCACAGGTCGCCGGGCACCTGGTCCAGGAGCGAGCCCTTGCCGTGGACGACTTCGTCGTGCGAGAACGGCAGAATAAAGTTCTCGTGGAAGGCGTAGATCAGGCTGAAGGTGAGTTCGTCGTGATGGTACTTCCGGTGGATCGGTTCGTGCCGGATGTAGCCGCGGGTGTCGTTCATCCAGCCCATGTTCCATTTGAGGCTGAAGCCCAAGCCGCCGAGATAGGTCGGCCGGGAGACGCCGGGCCAGGCGGTCGATTCCTCGGCCACCGTCAGCACGCCGGGGTACTGGATGTGGGACTGCTCGTTGAGTTGTTTGAGGAAGCCGATCGCGTCGAGGTTCTCTCGCCCGCCGTATTGGTTGGGGATCCACTCGCCTTCCTTGCGGCTGTAGTCGAGGTACAACATCGAGGCCACGGCGTCGACGCGGATGCCGTCGATGTGGTACTTGTCGAACCAGAACAAGGCGTTGGAGACGAGGAAGTTGCGGACCTCGTGGCGGCCGTAGTTGAAGATCATCGTGCCCCAGTCGCGGTGCTCGCCCTGGCGCGGATCGGCGTGCTCGTACAGGGCGGTGCCGTCGAACTCGCGCAGGCCGTGTCCGTCGCGGGGGAAGTGGCCGGGCACCCAGTCCAGGACGATCCCGATGTCGTTCTGGTGGCAGAGGTCGACGAAGTACATGAAATCCTGCGGCGTGCCGTACCGGCTGGTGGCCGCGAAATAGCTCACCGTCTGGTAGCCCCAACTGCCCGAGAACGGGTGTTCCGACACCGGCAAAAGTTCGAGGTGCGTGTAGCCCATCTCCTTGACGTAGTCGACCAACTGGTGGGCGAGTTCGCGGTAGGTGAGCCACCGGTTGGGGTCGTCGCCGGGGCGTTTCCAACTGCCGAGGTGGACCTCGTAGAACGCCAGCGGCCGGTCGAGCCAGTTGGTCTTCGGCCGCCGGGTCATCCAGTCCTCGTCGTGCCAGCGGTAGCGGTTCAGGTCGACGACGCTGGCGGCGGTGCGGGGGGGCAACTCGGTGGCGAACGCCATCGGATCGGTCTTATCGAAGACGTGATCGTGGCGCCGAATGCGAAACTTGTAGAGCGTGCCCTCGCTCAGACCCGGCACGAACAGTTCCCAGAAGCCGCTGGGGATGTGCTTGCGCATGGGGTGGCGGCGGCCGTCCCAGGCGTTGAAATCGCCCACCACGCTGACGCTCGTGGCGTTGGGCGCCCAGACGGCGAAGTTCACGCCCTCGACGCCGTCGATCGTGCGCAACTGCGCGCCGAGCTTGTCGTACATCCGCCAGTGGGTGCCCTCGTTGAGCAGATGGAAGTCGAGGTCGCCCAGCAGATGTGGAAACGCATAGGGGTCGTGCATAACGCTTTTCTTTCCCCCCTCGTCGGCGACGCGAAGCATGTAGCGGCCCGAGCCGTTGAATTCCGATGCCGGGCAGATCGCCTCGAAAACGCCGGCCGGATGGATCCGGCGCATCGGGTGTTTGAGGTTCCGGTGCGCGGGGTGGATCACCCAGGCCTGCGCCATGTCCGGCAGGTACGCTCGGACGGCCAAGGCCCGACGTCCGGAGTCAACGACTTCGTGCGGTCCGAGAAGCTCAAAGGGGTTTTCGTGTTTTCCTTCAATCAGTTGGCTGATCTTGTCCAACGCGACGGTAGTGCGCACGCCGACCTCCTTGCACCTGAATTCCTGATCGAGACGTTGTTGCCACTTCTCTCGTCCGGCGTCGTTTCCCTTGGGATCGCGTCCGGCGCTGAGAACACTCATTCTCGAAACAAACCCTGTAATCTACCCCAATTCCCGGCGACCCGCTAGCTGCCCGAACGCCGACGATCTTGACTCTTACGCACACGCCACGCGGCCCAATTCGCGTAGACGGTGGGCGATTCGACGCCCAGACCCGGCCACCAGACGCTGCCATGGAGGAATAAGCCAGCCAAGGACGCCGGCGGCGGTTCTGGTGGATGCCGCTGCGCCATTATGGGGGGGAGAAACCGTCTGATGGGGAGGATCGAACCGCCGCGTGTGGCACTCGACCTCGTGAAACCCCATCGCGCGATCGACGCGCTGCCAGAGGTCGCCGTTTTTGACCGGGACCATCCGGCCGAACGACTCCCATTGCCAGTCGTTGCTCCTCCACTCCTCGAGGCCATAGCGGATTCCCTCGCGCACGTAAACGCTCGGCGTCATCAACGTCACTCGCGAGGGCTGGTCCAGGGCTTCGAGACCCCGGACCACGCTCAGCAATTCGAGCCGCTCTCCTTGGACGTCCGGCTCGACGTCCTCGGCCACCAGGGGATCCGACCCGTCGCTGGCGCGCAGGACGAATCGCCATCGGCCGGGCTGGTCGCCTTTGGTCGACTCGGAATACAACTGGTACTCTGGTGATGCAGGCATCATCGGAAACCCATGGTCGGAAATCGCGTTAAGTTAAGTAACTCCGGAGAACCAGAAAATATGTACAAAATGTAATGGATGTATCCACAGACAGTTGGCCCGTAGCAGTTTTACTTATCGGTAAAGACGACGATATCTCACCAGTTTATCTACTCATCCTATTATGACGCCGAGATAGAGTACGCCCGCGAATGTGGTGCAGCCGCCCTCGGCTGGCGAAGTGGCCTCACGTTCCCAACCGGTTGCCTACCGAGATCGTCGTGCGGTGGGGTGGTGACACAGGAGACAACGAAATGGGCAGTATCGCCGGCGGCCTCACCACCCTGCACGGCTACACCGCGCTACGCAACGGGCGGATGGCCGGTTGGCTGCCGGACATGTGGGCCAACAGGCGCTGCCAGCTCTGGGGCGAGCCGGGAGTGAGACGGCCGAGCACCCGGGGAATCTCCGCGCCGGTGACCGCCGTCGGATTGGCCGGCACCTGGTCGAGGTGGCAGAACGCCAACACCGCGATGCAGGCCGGGCCCAACGCTCGGTCCGCGATGCCCAACTCGTCGATCGGCGTCAACGTCGTCTCCGGCAGTCGCGCGGCCACCTTGCGCAACAACATGCCGTTCTGCCGACCGCCGCCGGTCAGGACGATTTGGTCGACGGGGGTCTGCTCGGGCAGCCGGCGCGAGATCGCCCGGACCACCGATTCGGCGATCAGGTGGGTTGCCGTGCA
>JAPLNP010000025.1 GCA_026401055.1 Planctomycetia bacterium | reverse complement strand
GAGCCGGGCGGGCTTGCCGTCGAGTTCGGCCCGGGCCAAAACCCCTTCGCGCAACCCCAGCGGCACGCTCACGTAGCCCTCCGAAAACACGTCGATCTCCAACTCGCCCTCGACCAGCAGATACTCGTCGCCCGACAGCCGGGTCGTGTCCGACGCGCCGGCCAGCGCGAACGGCGCGGGCGGAAGCTTCGTCTCGAGCTTCTTGTCCGGATACGCCCGGTTCCACAGTTCGACGTACTTGTCGTAGGGCACCAACCGCTGTTCGGCGGCCTGGATGCCGGTCTCCGAGTCGGGATCGTAGGGCAGGAGGATCGCGTCGTCGGGCACTTTGACGGGCTCGGGCGGCGGAACCACCTGGACCGTGATCCCCTCGGCGAGTTTCGGCTCGGCGGGTGTCGGCGCGGCGGGCTTCGACGCGGCGGGCGCTGTGTCGCCCGCTTGCGCGGTGACAGCGAGCAACGCAGCCACCAGAAGGATCGCCGCCGCCGTGGGCATTCCGGCCGGCACGGCCAGACGCCGTGCTCTCGCGACGCACCGCCGGACCAATCCGATCAGAAGGTAATACACGATCAAGAGCGTCGCCGCATAGAACGCCATGTTGCACGGCCCGGCCAACAACAGCAAACCGGGCACCAGCGGGATCGCCGAGGCGACGATCATCACGACCACGATGAAGCGGACTTTCGCGCGGACCCGTCGATCCGTCAGCGCGAGCCCCGCCAGTGCGACGGCCAGAGCCAGCGCCCAGCCGAGCGTATCGAGCCGGTTGCGGTCGGCCAGCGTCACGTCCAAGGCGGGATCGACGCCGAAGCTCTGGAACTCGACGGCCGCGCCCTCGGCGCCCGCGTCGCCGGCCAGGTCGATCTTGAGGCTGCGGAAACCTTCGATGCCGAACGACCCGGCCCACTTCGGCTTGCCCACTACCATGGACTTGTCGTCCTTCTTCCCGCCGCCGTAACTCCTGGTGATCATCGAGCGCCCCCCCGTCGTGTTCTCCTTGAGTTCGGGTAGCCCCTCGGCTGGTTTCCCCTCCTCAGGCGGTTGGGGTTCGGGTCCGGGAGGCCCGCCGTCGCGGGTGAACATCAAGCCGAGGGGTCGCGCTTTCGCGGCGGCAGCGGGCGCTGGCGTCGCGGGGGCTTTCGCCTCGGACTTCGCCTCCTCCAGTCGCTCCCGCGACGGCTCCGCGGCAAACGGATCGTCATCGCCGTCTACTCGCCGACCAAATGCCTGCGAGTCAGACCGCTCGCCTTCGACACGTTCCGCGAACGCCGCGGTCGACTCACTTGTGGGCATAGAGTACTTCATCGCACTCTTCTTTTCACTGATCGGAAACGTCACTAACCATCGCAGGCCGTAGCCGATCGCCCCGACCACTTGCGCCGCCGCGGGCAGCGGCAGTTGCACGTCCCGCGTGACAACGCTGCCGGTGCTGTGGATCACTTCGTAGCCGCCGGGCAGCGTGAGGTCCCACTTCAGGTCCACCAGCGGCACCTCGATCGGCTCCGAGTTCTTCTCCGCGCGCAGGATCAGCTTCGGCGCCGCCACGCCGACCCAACACGGCCGACCAAAGCTCCGCGTCCGCCGGCAAGGCCACTTCCAGGTAGCTCGCCTTGGTCAAAAGATCGAATCGGGCCTCGGTCTGGGCAACGCCCTCGGCCGATAGGCGGGTTGTCAGCCGCGAGTTCTGGACGATCGCCGGGTCGAGCCGATACGCCGGGTGGCGAAAGACATTCACCGCAACGGCCGCCGGCGCGCCGACGAACCCGTACGCCCCCAGCAATCGCCGGCCGGGCTGATACTCGGCGTCGACCAGTTCGCCGATGTCCACGCGCCGGGCGTCGGTCTTCACCTGGACGTCCAGCTCCGCGCTGCCCTCGACGGCGACGATGCCCGACTGATAGACGACCACGCCCCCGGCGCGGACCACGGGCACGGCCAACTGTTTGGGCTGCTCGTCGGCCACCGGCTGCTGAAAATCGACGGCCAGGCGGATTGTGCCCCGCCGGGCCTCGGCCAGTTGCACCCGCCAATGCCGCATCCCCTCGGCCACCTCGGCCGTATACTCCGGCTTTGGCCCATCCATGTCGCGGATCGAGACGTCCGACGGCGTGCTCTCGGGCAGGAGCAATTCGAGCGATCGGGTCCGGGCTTCCTCCACGTTATAGAGCACCTCGTAATGGCCCACCAGTGCCCCCGACTCGACGCGGACGAACGAGAACGTCCGGGCGGTAATTCTCGGCTCGGTTCGCTCGACCACGAGCGACAGCTTCACTCGGGCATCTTCGCAACGATAGGCCAGAGTGGCCGGCACGCCTTCGAGATTGAACTGTTTCTTCTCGGCTTCGTCCATGAGAAGGAGGCCTTCCTCATTTTCGGGGCGGACCTTGAGGTCGTCTCGGACGGCCACGGCAACGGCGCCGATTTGCCGGTACTCGCCCATCACGGCGAAATCGGGGAAGGCGACGGTCTGTTTCTTCCAGTCGGCGAGCCATCCGCCGGGCGTCGAGGTGGCCTCGAAGTGGATTCGCGTTTCGGTGCCCGGCGCGACGCCCTGCGGAAGCCGGACGTGCAGCCTGCCCGGCTTGTCGGGCTCGTCGTGACGCTCGTGGGCCAGCGGCTTGTCGTCGGCGCCGGTGACGCGAGTGACATGCCAGCCGGCGGGCACGGAAAGGTCGATCGCAAAGAGCTTCTCCTGCTCGGGCCGAATGGCCACGCCGCCCCGGATCTCCTGGGCTTTGTCCGAAAGAGTCAACAGCAACACGGTGGTCACGGCCACCTCGGCCGGCGGCTTGCGGAAGGCGGCTTTCAGGCCGAATTCGCCTTGCGGGGCGTAGTAGGCGACGGCCGAGTACAGGGGCGCCTTGCCCTGCTGGCCGCGGACGACCGCCTCGGGCATCGCCGCGTCGAGAACCGCCGTGTCAATGGCGATGAGTCCGTCCGGCTGGATCGACTCGGTCTTGAGCCGGTCTTCGACCAAGAGCCCCACGACCGACACCTGGCCGACCACGTCCAGCGGCTCGAACTTCGAGAGCGTCCAGCCTTCGAGCCGGGCGGGCGTTCGGACCGCCGAGAGATTGAGCACCACGGTGTCCGTCGTCGGCTCGCGGAGTTTCACGTCCAGGATCCGCCGCTGCCCCTCCGGCACGATCGCCCACGTCGCCAGAAGCGGCGAGGCGACCTGAGTGACCTCGAATCCTTCGGGCACGACAAATCGGAAGCGGTCGACCGCCTGGTGAAGGACGGCCAGCGAGACGGTCGCGTAGAGCGCCTCGTAGGCCTCGGTCACTTCGCCGACCACCACGCTTCGGGCGACCACCGCCCGCTCGATCCGCTGCAAGTGGCTGTTGAGCGTCATCACGAGCGAGACGTCGCCGCCGCGGGGGAGCAACTCGAACCGGGTCACGCCGGCCGCGGCGTCGACCTCGCGGGCGGCCACGTCCAGGCCGCTCTTGACCTCGACGTCGCCGGCCACGGTCATCCGCAGCCGCGAGGCCGACGTCTTGGGCAGCCGGAACTGGAGCACCTGCGTGGCGGCCGTGGTTTGCAGGGGGGCAACTATCTGCAGCACGAGCGAATGCCGCCCTTTGCCTTCGACGAACAGCGCCAGTTGGCCGTCTTTCGCCTGGCCGATTGCCGCACTTTTTCCGTCGAGCGCGGCACTTGCCAGACCGACGCCGCCGAGATCCAACGGCAGCGCGTGCAGGCCGTCTTCAAGCACGTCGACGACGAGCGTGCCGGTGAAGCGCGCCCGCTCTTGTTCGATCGTGCCGGAGTATTCGCCCGAAATCCACGCGGCGGGCTGCGGCGCCTTCGTCTCGGGCGTCGTCTTGGCCTTCTTGAGCAACTCCTCGTAGTCCTGCCGCGACAGCAGCACGCGGCGCGGCTGGTCCTCCAGCAGCACGTTGAGGTCCGCGAACGGGACGAGGATCTCGCGGACCATCACCTCCGGCCCCGCGGCGGGCTTCGTCGCCGCGGGGGCGTTGGGCATTGCGACAACCAAGGACAGGAGGACCGCGAACAGGGCAAGCAGTGTACGCTTAGGCATTGCTCTTCCCTCCTTCCGTGCTGTCGACCTCGGGCTTCGCTTGGGCGGTTTCCGGCGGGGTCGGCGCGAATGGCGTCTGGGCCGGCGCGGGAGTCGCGGACCGTGGAGGCTTTCTTCGGACGAAATATCCCACTATCCAGAGCACCGCCACCACCGCCAGCGCCGCCAGCAGGTAGCCGTCGAGCACCTGCCTCGCAAAAATCGGCAGGAACACGCCCGAGAGAATCAAGGCGATCACCAGAATGCCCACGGCCAACGCCCTCAGCGGCGTCCGGGCGGGCACCAGCAACAGTCCGCCCACGACGATCAAGGCCAACAGAACGCCGGTCAGCAGGTTCTCGTTGATCTTCGTCAACCCGAGCGCTCCCACCGGCCGGAGCGTCGAGAAGACGTAACGCCGCCCGTCCGTCTCGAAGCTGTCCGACGTGTCGGTCACGCTCACGCCTTCGCGAACCCAGGCGATCAGTTCGGCGTCGGTCCGCTCGGCGTCGGGCCGCCACCAGTTCCACGTCCCGTCGGCGCGCCAGCGAATCTCGTCCGTCCACGGACCCGACTTCGCAAGCAGGGCCAACTCGTCGGGCAGGTACGCGCAGAGGTAGACCTTCAGCACGGCCGGCTCCTCGGGAAACTCGGGCAGTTCGAGCGTGCCGCCGTCGCCGGGCACCGTGTAGCGGAGTTCCAGCACGAACGGCGCGTCGGGGCTGGACCCCGCCAGCGGAACGAAGAACTTGCCCTCCTTGCCGCGCTCGGGCGTGACCGGGCGCTCGAGCGTAATCGGCCGGCCGTTGATCCGAAGCGGCTCGGCGTCGAAACGAACCTCCTCGGGCAGCTTGACCTCGAGTCGCTGCTGGGCGCTGCGCATGCGGTAGAGCGCCTGGACCGACACCTGGTCGGCCCGGGTGACGACCATCCGAACCACCGCCCGCTCGATGCTCGTGAGCTTGACGTCCTCCAGTTCGTATCGCGTGGCGGTAAGCGTCAGTGCCCAATCGTCGTGGAACTCGAAGGCGACGGCGGCTCCTTGAACGGTTGCGCCGGGCATGAGGTCGTGTTGGGGATCGATCGGCCGCAGGTTTTTCGGCTCGCCGGAGGGATGGATGTCGATCGTTTCGGCCTTGACGACGACGATTTGTCCCCACGCCCGATCGACTTTGGCCTGGTCCGCCTTGGCCGGGACGAGCCGCGGAACAACCAGCGGGACACTTTGGCCGATGCCCAGCTTCTCGACTTTCTCTTCCCAGACGAGGTTGATCCGGCCCTTGCCCACCAGTTCCGTCTCGCCGCTGAAGGCCCACGCCTGGCAGCCGGGGGTGACGTCCTCGGGGGCCGGCTCGATCACCTTCTCGCGCACCCCCGGCGTCTTGTTCCGCAGCCGCTGAGCGATCGCGGTCGGCACGTCAATCCGCAGCGATTTCACTCCGCTGTAGAGGATGTCGTAGAAGAACGTCGCCTCGTACTTCACTGCGTCGTCTTCGATCCGCGCGACCAGCAGTTGCCCGATCGTGACCTGCGGCTTGCGGCGTTCGGCAACCAACGTGAGGCTGGTCGGCTCCTGGGTGAAGGCGTAAGCGAGGACCGCTTGCAGGTCCGGCCGATTCCCGCCGCGGGCGGACATGCCCTCGAACGCCTCCTTGAACGAAATCGCCCGCAGGGCTTTGTCGCCCTCGGGGTTCACTCGCAGGCTCTGCGGCGCGGAAACCACGAGCCGGCCGACGTCGTGCTGCACCGTGCCCGGGGCAATCCGCGGGAGCATGAGCGGAACCTTCGCCGCCTTGCCCGTCGGGGTCAGCAAGTCGGGCTCGTGCAACTCCCGTTCGAGATCGACGGCCAATCCCACGCGGTCGAAGGCCTTTCTCGCGAGATTCACCACCAGCCGCGTCTTCTTCTCGCCGGTCAAGTGATGCGTGTCGACCTGGGCCTCGGCCGATCCGGCAATCTGACAGCCCTGCACTCGGCGGACTTCGTAGCCCTCGGGCACGTCGAGTTCCAGGCGAAAGACGCCGGCCCGCTCGACCGTGTACAGCGCCGACAAGCGAAGCGAGAGCCGCTGCGGCTGAAGCTCCGCCTCGAGGAGCGAGTCGACCAGGATCCGCGGTTCGACTTTCTCGACCGCCAGGGTCAGCTCGAAGGGAACCGTGGCGAAGCGGTACGAGAAGTCCCACTTCGCCCGGGCAAGCGACTGCGGCAACTCCGCGGCGTCGACCTGCAACAAGCCGCCGCGCCCGGTGGCCTCGGCTTTGAGGCCCTGGGCCACCTGGACCACCACCACGCCCTGCTGGCGGCCCACGCCGAGCGTCTTGACGACCGGGACCCGGACTTCCTTCTGATTGCCCTGGTCGGCGAATTTCTCGAGTTCGACGGTCACCTGCTGCGAACCGTCGGCCGGCTCGAACAGTTGCACCGTGATCTTCTGCGCGTCGCCACTCTTCTCGACCGACCACTGGCGGACGTTCGCGTCGAACACGTTGACCACTTTCTGGTCGGCCGGCACTTCAATCGCCAGCGCGGCCAGCTTCGCGCGGCTGATCGTGTAGGCGAGCCGGGCTTGCGTCCGGGTGACGCCTTCATTGACCCAGACCTGCTGCTCGCCCTCGACGCTGGCCAACGCCTCCAAGCCCGTGGCGCCCTCGGCCTTCGGCGTCCATTCGATCCGAACGGTCGGCGCGGCGCCGACGAAGGCCAGCACGACGGTTTCGCCGGGCTTGGCGGCGTTCTTATCGGCGTTCTTGTCGGCGTTCTTGTCGGCGTCGGCTTTTTCGACGGGCACTTCGGAAGCGGCGATCATCGGATGGATGTTCACCTTGACGCCCGACTCGGGGATCACGACCCGCCAGCGGCTCACCGGGGCTCGCGGCGCCTCGAAGGAAACCTGGTTCTGGCCCGGCGTGCTCGTGATCGCCTTGGCGAACTCCAGATCAAGTTCGATCGACTCCGGTTCCTTGCCCTTCTTCTCGAAAAGCAACTTGTAGCCGCTGTCGCCGTCGGGGACGATCCGTGCCGCCGCGCCGCCGATTTCGGCCCGGGTGATCGCCGCGTCGGCCAGACGGAGCGGAATCTCATTCCAGCCTTCGGCGAGCACCTCGATCTTCACCTTGGCCTTCACGCGAACGACGTTTTTGGCCACGGTCGCGTCGTTTTCGACTTCGGTCAGCAGCGCTCCGACGGGCGGCTGGTCGCTGGTGGGCGGTTTCTCCTTTTCGCGAGCCGCTTTCCAAAGCTCCTGGAATTTCTCGTACGGCAAGAACACCCCGCGGCCCTGCTTCTCAAAGACCTTGCGGAGCTTCTCGTAGGGGATGTAGATGGTCTGCTCGCGAAGGATCTTGTCCGATTCCTTGTCCTGTTTCTGCCCGTCGTTTTCCTTCGCCGGCGGAGCTTGCGCCACGGCAATTGGCGCGAACATAACGGCGAGGCCGCAGAGAAGGAAAGCCGACAACAAGTAGCGTCGCTTGGGGGTCATGCTCGTGTCCTCACGAAAGTGGGATGGGATGCGGAAGCTGGCCTGGTTCCGCGCGGACTCAAACGAATGATACAGACGGCGCGGTCCGGCTGCGTCCGCTGGCGCGTCTGCGTGATCTATCGCGCTCCTCATGGCCATGGAATTACTCGGCCAAACGCCGATTCCAGTCTGGCGAGTCAGGGTGAAGCGACTTCACGTCGGTCGTCAACGATACACCGCTCGCTCGCAGTGTATTCCTGAAATCGAGGCCCGGCAACCGATCGAAACACGCGATGGTGATCTGGTAGCGAGCGTTCCGGATCTTGTCACCATCGCCCAATCGTACCGCATCGCTTAGCGCCTGCCTCTGGCTCCGAACTTCGCGAAAGAAGTCCGTCCAGAAACGAGGCCCGTATTTCGATGCGGCTTGGCACAGCAGCCATGCGTGAATCCGGTCGCACAGATTGGGAGGCAAGTCCTTGGGGACAATGTATCCATTCCTGACGTATTCGGTGAACGTCCGCTTCTGCTCTTCACGCGTGGCCCGCAGGTCGGCAGCCAAGATCGGGTTGCCGGCGAGCTGCTGGGAGACCTCGGCCCCAAGCGACCAGCCGATCATCTCCCAGCCGAACTGCGCCTTCGTCGCGCTAACGAAGTTGTGGGCCATCTCTTCGATGTACCCGGATACGTGGGGGACTTTGTACCGGATCCATTCCGGCTGGCGCGCCAAAGCGAGATTGGAATCATCATACTCGATGCTGCATTCCGATGTACCTCCCCAACCGTGGGGATTCCCCTTCGGAAACGCATACACCGCGATCTTGTAGTCCGTATGGGTCCCGACGGTCTGATACAAGGCGTCGTAGGCCTTGACCAAGTAGCCAAGAACGATTTGGGCTTCTTTCTCGCGTCGTTTCGGGACAAAGAAACACACATTGGCGCTGTCGAGGAGCACCGCCGGTTCCCCAACCTCCCTTTCAAACTCCTCCACCGTCTTGAATTTCAGAGAGGGTTTGAGCATCCTGACGGATCCGGGACCCGAAGTGGCAAGGGCCTGGGTCCTTTTGCCTCCTTTGCTCAGAAAGAACGCGGCAAGTCGGGAGTGGCCGCCGGTCTCGGCCAAGTCCAACGGGGTCTTCCCGGAGTCATCCAGGGCGTTGATATCCGCCCCAGACCGCCAAAGGGCCTCGGCGGTCGCTTGGTGTCCGTTCGCGGCGGACAGGTGAAGCGGCGTGCGGCCACTCTCATCTTTCGCCTTCGGAGAGACTCCCTGATCAAGAAGCGACTGAACCGTCGATACCTGCCCGTTCTTCGCCGCGTCAAGGAGGCGTTGCCCGTCGATCTCCTGTGCCCGGCACAACAACGAGCATGTCACGAGAATCGCGACGACCGCCACCGATGTAGAGCAATGGTCGATCATGCTCGTTTTCTCTCGCTTCAAACCGGCCCAACGCTTAATCTCGCTGGCGAAGACACGGTGCAACGGCATCCCCGTGCATCGCGGCGTCTTGTTCGTCATCGCGGCGATCTTTCTACCCGGACGGTCGTGGACTTTCGATAGTGCGTCCGGTGCTTTCGTCTTCCGTGGTGAACCAGTTCATGGACGACAGTGGGGCGACAAAAGTTCCACGTCAAAGCGGCGGCGACCGCTACCTCTGGCGGGGTGGGCTGCTAAAATGTAGCATGGCTTATGCCTATCTTTCTACGGCAACGGCGACCTCTTCGCCAGCCGCGATAGGACGAAGTAGCGCAGCAGAAGCCCGGCGAGGATGAGAGCAGCGCCGGCGACGGTCCACCAGGCGGGCACTTCACCCCACACGAGTAGCACCCACATGGGGAGCAGAACCGGCTCGATCAGGCCGATGCCGACCGCCTCCTGAGGGCTGACCGACTGCAAGCCTCGCATCATGAAGAGGTACGGGGCCGCCATCTGCAGCGCGCCGAAGCCGGCCAATACCACCAATTGGGGGATTGATGGCCATGTGCCGCGAGAGAGCACCCACGGAAACAGGCACGCCGCCGCCACGAGATGGCACAGCGCCACAAGCCACACTGGGTTCTCGCCACGGAGGCTCCTCATGCAGATGACCACGCTGGAATAGAAGAAACCGGAGGCAAGCCCGCAGATCACGCCCGTCGTGCCGTGCCCCGTGCCCCGTGAGAACTCGAAACTCAAGATGAGCCCCACACCCAGCAGCCCGAACACCAGCGGAATCAGGTCGCGGCGGACGATCGGCTCGTGCAGGATGAAGACGGCCATGAGAAAGACCCACCACGGCGCGATCGACTGGAGCCAGATCGCGTTGGCCGCCGTCGTGAGCGTCATGCCCACGAGATACGTGGTGTTCATCAGCGTGAAGCTCAGCGTCAAGGGCGCGAGTCCCGGACGCCAGCGAGGCCGTCGAACCGCCGGCAAGAGGACCATGGCGGCGAACGTCGCCCGCCAAAAGGCCAACAGGGGCCCCCGGTCAGCCGCCGGCCAGTCGTCGAACAGCGGCGCCTTGGCGAAAAGCCCGCTGGAGCTCCACAGAATCGCGGCCGCCAGGACGTAGAATCGGCCAGCGTTTTTGCTCGGCGCGGGAGCGTCGGTCGCGGCGGTGGGTTCGGATTCGGAAGTCACGAAAGGGCGCCGCCTTCAAGTAGGGCAACTGCGGGAGCCGGGCCGCGGAGATCGAATCCGACGTGGTGTGGAGGGCAAATCAGTGATTGTCGCCATCTCGCTCCGCGGGATTGGCCAACTCCTTCCACCGCCGAGACTCGTAGGTTTCGAGCTTCCCCTCCGGCTGGCGCGCCACCAGCGCGGCGGCGCCGGGCGTGGCGTCGATCAGTTCCAGCCCTGCCTTCGGCCCGAGCACGCTGACGGCCGAGGCCAGCGCGTCGGCGGTCATGTTGTCCGGGGCAATCACGGTAACGATGCTGTGATCGGTCAATCCCACGCCGGTCTTGGGGTCGACGATGTGGGAATATCGCCGGCCGCCGATTTCGACGAACTGCCGGGTATCGCCGGAGGTGGAGATCGCCGTGTGAGCGAGCGAGAGGTATTGGGTTGGGGGGCCATTGTCGGCCAGCCCGGCAATGCCGACACGCCAGCCATTCCTCCCCGGCGGAGGGGCTCCCAGTCCGATTTCCCCCGCGACGGCGACCAACGCCCGGTCGATTCCGTGCTTGGCAAAAACTGCCATTGCGGCGTCGACGGCGTAGCCCTTGCCGATCCCCCCCAGATCGAGCATCATTCCGGGCTTGTCCAACTTCGCGGTCCGATTATTGTCGTCCAAATGGAGAAGAGCGTACCCCACCAGTTGGCGCGCTTCCGTCAGACGTTGCGGATCGGGCAACTCTCCGCGGCGTCGGGAACGCCGCCAGAGCCGCACCACCGGTCCGATCGTGACGTCGAAGGCCCCGTCCGAGCGCCGGGCGAAGCCCTCCGCGGCGGCGAGCACGCGGAACAGGTCCTCGCTGACCGGCACGGCTTCCCCTCCGCCAGCGGTAAGACACAGCCGCCGGAGTTCGCTTTGGGGGTCGTAATCGCTCAGCAATGTGTTAAGCTGATGAATTCGGGCCATCGCCGCGTCCGCCGCCCGGTTTGCAGTGTCGGCGTCCGGAGCGTAGAATAGGAACCGAATGGGCACGGCCATTTCCGTTCCGGTCCGTTCAAACCGCTCCAGCGCCGGCGCGTCCGCCCCCGCGGCCACGGCGCCCACCGCCACAAGCCACACAAAAGCCAACCTTCCCATGGCGGGTTGGTCCCTCCTGTTTCTGACCCAAACCGGAATCGTCAAACCCATTTCTTCACGCCACTTTTTAAGGTCCTCTGAATGTTAAGCGTACATGGCAAGCGGCATGGATTGCAAGCGGTATGTTTCCGCGGTCTGTTCTTGACGGCGGCGCTCGGTGCCGTCGTCGCCACGGCCGCGGAGGAAAAGGACGCGGCGGCGAAGTTCGACCCGACCGCAACGCCCACCGTCAAATGGATGCCCAAGGCCCGGCCCGTCGAAAATGCCGACGCCAAGGCCGAGGCCGAGATGAAGCCTTACACCGAGGAGATACCGGGCACGACGGTGAAGTTTGGCATGGTCCCGATTCCCGGCGGCAAGTTCACCATGGGTAGCCCCAAGGAAGAGAAGGGGCGCAAGGACGACGAGGGTCCGCAGCATGACGTGGCGATCGACCCATTCTGGATGGCCAGGTGCGAGGTGACGTGGGACGAATACGAGTTGTGGAGCATGGGCCTGGACGCCCAGCGGCGACGAGTCAAGCAAGTCGCGCAAGACGACTACGACAAGCTGGCCGACGCGATCACCCGGCCCACGATGCCCTACACGGACATGACGTTTGGCATGGGCAAGGAGGGCTGTCCGGCCATTTGCATGACGCAACTGGCTGCCAAGGTGTACTGCAAGTGGCTCTCGGCGAAGACCGGCCGCTACTACCGTCTGCCGACCGAGGCGGAATGGGAGTACGCCTGCCGGGCGGGCTCGAAGACCGCCTATTCCTTCGGCGACGACCCCGCGCAACTCGGCGAGTATGCCTGGTACTACGACAACAGCGACGAGAAGTACCACAAGGTCGGCACGAAGAAGCCGAACGCCTGGGGCCTCCACGACATGCACGGCAACGTCGTCGAATGGGTGCTCGACCAGTACGTGCCCGACGTCTACGCCAAGGCCGGCGACAAGCTGATCAAGAATCCCCTGGTCGTGCCCGAGAAGCCGATAACCTATCCCCATGGCGCTCGGGGCGGAAGTTGGGACGACGACACCGCGGCGTTGCGCAGCGCGGCTCGCCGCGGCTCGGAGAAGAGTTGGAAGGCGCAGGACCCGCAGATTCCGCAGAGCATCTGGTACCACACCGACGCCGACTTCCTCGGTTTTCGCGTCGTCCGCCCGTTGGTGACCCCGGACGCGGAAAAGGCGAAGCTCTACGAGCCGGAGACCGAGGTCATCAAGGAGTACAAAGAGTCCCAAGCGGGCAAGCAGTAATCGCGACCCCACTTCCCAGCTTTTCACACCCTCATTTGCAGGAGAATATCGACGATGAGCGAAACGAAGAAACCCTCGCGCCGCGACTTTCTGAAGAAGTCCTCGGTGGTGGTGGCCGGGGCCGCGATGGCGGCCAATTTGAGCCTGGGGCGCAGCGCCCATGCCGCGAGCAGCGACGAAATCAAGGTCGCCCTGATCGGCTGCGGCGGCCGCGGCAACGGGGCGGCGGCGAACTGCCTGGGCAGTTGTGAGAACGTCAAGCTCGTGGCCGTCGCCGACGCCTTCGAGAACAACGCCAAGGG
>JAPLNP010000636.1 GCA_026401055.1 Planctomycetia bacterium | reverse complement strand
CGGTCCGAGGGCACGACCGCCTTCACCACGGCGTCCATGACCGATGACGGGACCGGCAGCGACAAGGTCGCCGGAGACGGCATTTATACGGCCGCCATCCCGGGCGCCTCCGCCAACACGATGCGGGCGTTCTATCTCACGGCTTCCGACGGCCTCGTCTCAACGCGGTTTCCCACGAAGCTGGAGCCGTCGGCGGACGTGCCCGAGCGGACCTGCCTGGTGCGCGTCGGAGACGGCGCCGCCAGCACCCGCGTCAACACGTACCGGGTCTGGATGTCCAACGACGTCGTCAACACCTTCCGATCCCGCGCCAATCTCTCGAACGAGCTGCTGGACTGCACGTTCGTCTACAATGATACCGATGTCTTTTACAACTGCGGGATTCGCTTCCACGGCAGCCCGTTCCTCCGCTCGGGCTTCGGCTGGTCCCCCAATACCAATCGCTCCTACCGCATCGAGTTCAACCCGGATCAGAGCTACCGGGGCCTGACGGAGATCAACCTCGATTGGACCGAGGGCAGCTCGCGCGGGCCCCTTCAGGAACAGGCCTCCTACTGGTTCTTCCGCCACCTGGGCCTCCCGTACTCGACCCAGGAATGGGTCCTGCTGCTCAGCAACGGCACGCGCATGGGAAGCTATGATGACGTCCGCAAGATCGACGGCGGCTACCTCGGCATGTGGTTCCCGGATAATGCCGAGGGGTTTATCCACAAAATCGACGACTATTTCGAATACAACGTCGACGGCACGAGCTACTCCAATATCGACGAAGGGCTCCATGCCGACGCCCGGCACCCGCCGCTCCCGGATACCTACCGGTGGCATTTTGAGAAACGCTCGCACCCGGAGCAGGACGACTGGAGCCACCTGTTCGCCTTCGCGGTGGCGTTGAACACGTCGTCGGGCGACCCGCGCTACGAGCAAAGCATCGAAGCCAAGATCGACCCCCGGCATTTCACCAGGATGCTGGCGGCCGAGCACGCCGTGGGCAACTGGGACAGCTACGGGTACACGCGCGGCAAGAACAGCAGCTTCTACTATGCCCTGCCGGAGGGCAAGTGGTATTTCTTGGCCTGGGACATCGACTTTGCGCTCGGCTCCGGCCGCGGCGCCGGCTCCAGCCTGTTCGAGGTGACCGGCCAGTTCCCGGAGGTCACGGCCTTCCTGAACTATCCCAAGTACCAGCAGATGTACTACGACGCCTTCCAGGAGTTGGTGGGCGGGCCCTGGAGGACGTCCTACGGCACGAACGATCCGCCCACGGCCTTTGACCGCTTCCTCGACGAGGCGGCCGACGTGCTGGTCGCCGAGGGCTGGGGGGACGGCCGGCGCAACGCGATCAAGCAGTTCGTCCGCGACCGCCGCAACTACATCCTGTCCCAATTTCCGGCCGAGCCGGTCGCACGTCCCCCGCAGCGGTGAGGGCTGAGAATTCGAAGGCCGAAGCTGCGCGGCGAGGAAATCCAAAATTCGAAACGGGCCTGGGCCGGCGCCAGCGTTTCGGTCATTGGAGCTTTTGGTTTTGGATTTGTTTCGGATTTCGGGCTTCGAATTTCGGATTTACAACGCATCGCCTGCATCGCGTCGCACCGGGACCACTGCGAACTATCGCTTCTGCAGGATCTTCAGCGCGTTGGCTCGATAGACCTTTTCCAGGACCGGATCGTTCAGGGCCAAGCCGTAGAGCGGCCAGTGGTAGCTGGAGTAGTTCCAGGCGTAGAAGTGCTCGTCGGCGGATTCCAGGACCCGGAACGTGAAGCGATACGTGTCTACGCTGGCGCCCATATCGGTGCCGTAGACGAGCCGGTCCTGGTAGCGTTC
>JAPLNP010000127.1 GCA_026401055.1 Planctomycetia bacterium | reverse complement strand
TGTATAGTGGCCTTCACTCGAAATCCTCCTTGTGCCCGGGTCAAAGGTTACCACGAATACCCTTTATACCCCGGAAAACGCGGAAGGTTTCGAGTTTTTTCATGCAATCAACGTGAACCGTTCGCTTGGTTAAGGTCTAGTCGACGCGGCGAGCGGTTGTCACAAGGGGGCAGGCCGCTTTGCGGCAAGAAAGAGAGCGGCCGGGGCCCGATCAATGGAGTGTTGACACATGGGGAGGCCCCGGCCGCCTCAATGGGTTCGCCACCAAAAGGTGCATGGACTTGTGCGGTTTCCACGGTGGCGAACTAGCCATTGAAGATGGGTTCGCCTCGCAAGGAGGCGTGGTTTTCGGATTGGTCGGTTTGTTGGTGGATCGGTTCCTTGAGTTTACTGGTCCATAAGGTCGGCAAGCGCGTCGAGCGACAACCGTCGGTACGCGGCCTGGCCGAGATCGTCCAGGGTTCGCCGCTGCCCGACGGCGTTCCACGGACTGACGTCTTTGAGTTCGGGCATGATTTCGAGGATCTGTTCGGTCAGCATTTGGGCCATGCGCCGGATGGGCAGATCGTCGGCGCGTTGGTGGATGGCGACGGCGGTCTTCATCAGTCGGAGCATTTGCGCCCGCCTCAAGACCGGCGGCGAGAGCGAATCGTCGGCGTCGCCGAGTAATTCGCAGACGGGGACGCCCAGCGCGGCCTGCCACTGGTAGAGCTGGCTCAGCGGCAAGTCCGTGGTTTGCTCTTCCTGGAGTCGCACGCTCTTGACGTCGATTCCCAGTCGTCTGGCCACGGCGCGCCGCGAGAGTCCCTCGCGCCGTCGGACCGCGGCGAGTTGGTGCAACAGCCGGGCGCCGTTGCGACCCTTCACCGGCACGTGACACGCGACCTCGGCGGCGGATGGATGGTAATCAGTCATGCTCATCACAAAACCTCCTCTCGTGAACCGCGCCGCACGACGATCCCGACATGGTCGTGTCGCCGGCCTCGAGAAAGACAGCCGTCGCGGTGGATAAGGCCAACCATGGATCGATCGCGATCCGCCCTGCCGTCTCGCGCGACGGGTTGCACGGCCGACCGAAGAGAGGCGAGGCGCCGCTGCCCGGCGAGTCCTTGTCATCGAAGAGCAATGTCATCGAGGAGCAAAGTCGATCGTGGCGGCCCAGGCGCTTCGTCCGATTCGCGAAGCCGTGTGAACCTGACGGCGAACAACAGAGCGTTGATTGCGTCCTTCCGGGTTCGACGTCCTTGCCCTCGCGTCGAACAACCCGCACGCACCGACCCGTCGGCGATGTGCCGCATCGAAAGCCTTGAGAAGAGACCCCTGTTCCACGGCTTTCACGCTCATTATACTCGGGCCGCGCGCCACTGACAAGCCGTTTTCCGAGGAAAGGTTTCCGTACGATTTGCCGAGTGCGGATGGCGCTGGACAGCCGGCAAAAAGTCGCGCAAGACCACGATTACCGCCACGGGAAGCCGGCAAACGAGGCGAGCTGGATGTCCGCCGGAGTGCTCGCCCCCCGCCGCAACGACAGGGTGGTGGCAAACACGCCGGGCAGAGCGTTTCTACAGAACACGGCACGCGATCGAAGAGAACACTTTTGACAAAGCGGCGCGAGGGAAGCGGCGCGAGGTGGACAGTCCGATTTTCGCGGCGAAAACACCGATTGGCGGAGCAACGCCCTTTGCGCCGCGAAAGTCCGGACGGTCCGCCGCGAACGGTTCCGGCTATTCGCCGAAGGCAAAGTCTTTCAGACTCCGCAGATAGCCGCGACCTTTGGATCGGGCCGCCGCGGCGCCACGGGGCTGCGACGGACGCCCGGACTCGCCGCTCGGCCGCGAGGCCCCCGTCGGCCGCTCGCTGAGTTCGACTTCATGCCATTGCGGTGTTCGCCGTGCCAAGGCGCCGACGAGCCGGGCTTGATCGTCCAAGGACTCTTGAAGGTGGTGCATCGCTTGGCGATTGATCATTCGGAAGCCTCGGCTTTCGCCATGACGTTTCCAGCCGATCAACTTATTGGGCCAACGCGACAACTCGGGGCGTCCGAAAACCATCGGATGGTCGTCGACCGCGAGCCACACCTTGCGAATTTCGTCCGCGGCCAGGCAACAGTCCTCGTCCCGCAGGAAGATCACGTCGCCCATCGAACGCCCAAGACCCGAGCGAACGGCCGCCGCGCGGCCTTGCGGTTGGGCATGAAACGCCGTTTGAACCTGGGGATACCGGGCGGCCAGGTCGCCGGCCACCTCGGGAGTCGCGTCCGTCGAGCCGTCGTCGATGATGATCACCTCGAACCGCGCGGTCAACTCCGGCAGGACTTCCAGCAACTCCAGAACCCAATCGGTCAGGCTGGACTGGGCGTTTCGGACCGGCAACAGCACGCTCAGCGAACGTTCCACGACGTCACCTCTTGATCGCTGCAAGGAGACTTTCACGCGGGCCGCCAAGAGTCGTCCGTGGAATACCAGATCGTGGGCCGATGCCATGCCCAAAGACCGCGCCGTTGGGTATTTCGGGCCGCAAGCCGCGCCGACTCCAATCCACTTCGCCGCGACACCGTTGCACCGGCGGTGCCGAGGTCATCGATCGTTCCGCATGCAAGGGCTCTGTGGTCTGCTCGTCAACTCGGACGTTCGGACCGAGTGCAGTGGCGGGCTCATAGGGCTTGGAACTAGTCCTGATCCACCGGTGGGGGGGTACGGCCTTTCGGCCTATTCCATGGGCGACCAGCAGATCGTCGAATCTTCTAACCCCATCGAGGTGGTCGGCCGTCGCGACTCACTCCGGAGGCACAGCGAGTCGAAGAACCAATGTCACGATCTGGAGGGTCGCAGAGCAGCCAAGAAACCTGTAACGCCGTGTGGTTCACGGGCGCGGGACAAGGCGGCGAATGGTATCGACAGCCTCCGACTCCTGTTCAACATCGATCACTCGGCATACTTGCCCGAGTAGATCGCGTCCCTCTTCGGCCATTTGTCCGCTGATTTCGCTGCCCTGAATGAGTGCCGCGCAATGATCCTTCTTGAGCGTTGCGCTTTCCGTTAGTGCGTGGAACATGAACGCGGCACTATTGACACTCACATCCTGAGAGATTGTGACACGATGGAAAACCGCTCGAGGCTTTCCGTTGCCAAGTCCATAGTGAAAATGAAGGTCCTTATGGACGCCATAGACTGGACATCGAACCAAGTATCTCTTCCGAAAATCGGCCAGTTCCACGATTCTCGTCCGCTCCCAAATGCGAGTGCAGCGTTCCCTTAGATTGTGGGAAGCATGGCCCTTGTCCATGGGGGGACGAGGCGAGACCAACTCGCCGAAGAGAAACGTTACGGCCTTGGACATGTCGCTGACGGATAGCTTGGTCGGCACAAAGCCCGCATCAACAAGAAGGTACTCACCCTCCTGGGCCGCCAACAGGACGTCGAGGCAAGCCTCGTTTCTCTTTGTGACGGGCTTCCGTCCAGCAATCGCAAGATCCTCGCCTGCAATCAGTTTTGTCCAGTACTGGACCCAACGGTTGTAGGTTTCCTTGTTGTTGACAAAGTCAGCATCATGGGCATCGAGAAAACGAGCGAGTAAATGTCCCTTATGCCACAAGAAGACGCCGATATTCCGCGGCTCCATGCGGCTCAGGTTTGGAACGTACTTTGCCAATAAGTAGCGTGGTTCGCTCATAGGAATAACTGCCAATCGTTGATGGAAGGGAACTCCGCCCTGTTGTTTTGGATGAGACTTCCCAGTTGTTCCCGGCGGCGATTCAGAAAGTCCGCCACGGTTTCTGCTTCACGCTTCTTTGCCCCTAAACCGCGGACCTGGAAACAAACGTCCTCGATGAACCACGCGGGCATTGTCTCCATGCGTTGAAGCCAGTAAGCGAAATGGTCGGCGGTGTTGACTTCGTCAATCAGGCAGTGTCGCGATCCTTGGCTGACACTGCCGCCGCTGATGCCTAATCGGCCTTCCATGGCCTTCAGCCGCTTGATTCCTTCGCCTCGGAACATGTGGAACAAAGCGCGGTCGTGATCAAAAACATGTACCCTTTTGGGAGCAGCGGGGTCATCAACCTTGATATTGCCCGCGTGCCGATCACAGTTTGCAATCAGAATGTCGAACACCAGGATCCCAGTGCACAAACGTGGATGCTTCTCCCAAAGGATGGACGGGACAACATCTCTTGGCGTGGTGTCGCCCTCAAAACTGATGGACGCGAACATGGCACTTCGCCGACCCATCTTGCTCATTATGGCAAACGGCGGCACCGGCACGCCAAGAAACCGAGCGATGCTGGCGGCGATCCACTCGTTGGGAATCAGATAGGGATTCTCACTGTTGTCCTTTCCAATTGCTTTGATATCGACAGTCCAAGCCTCGTTGACTCCTTCGGTTTCGGAATACTTCCGCCGAGAAACGTAGGGAAAAGTCGGATCCATTATTCGGCCCAGCGTCTGTTCGCATCATACTCTGTTTTGGGAATCGCGAAAATCGCCCAGCCAAGGCAGTAGCGTACCCCCAGTATGTGTACATACATACACGTACACTCCGGGCATGTTCAAGACCACAACATCTGGCGCTTCGCCTTGGATCGAAACACAATATGAGGATTTCACTGACTCGCGCAAGAGTAGACCCAAACTGCCTAACCGGACCCCTTTAGATGGCTCAGAAGCAATAACGCTGCGGACGGGCTCTGGTTCTCTCTGCTCGTCTACGCGAGCTGGCCGGCCCCGCCTTCCGAGCCCCACGCGACCGGCTTCAAATCAGCGCATGAATAATACCACCCAGCGAGGGGGTTCCCTGGAATGAGGGCGGTTTGGCGTGTATCCTGGTACGTTCTGCGGGCAAACACGAACCTCGGGCGTTGGGCTAGAGTCTCTCAGGGCGAGAGTGGTGGGATTGTCGCACACCACCCCCCACACGCGGCGTGGGGGCGTTTGACCAGATCGCATCCCTCCAATCCCCAATCGCTAACCCCCAATCCCTAACCACCAACTCCCACTCCGCTATGTCCGAATCCCCCCAATCCGCTCCCGACTTTGCCAAGGGCGGCGGCATCCTGCCGGCGATCGCCCAGGACGCCGACGACGGCGCCGTCTTGATGATGGCCTACATGAACGCCGAGGCGTACGCCGAGACGCTCTCGACCGGCCGGGCGGTCTACTTCAGCCGCAGCCGCAACCGCCTCTGGCGCAAGGGCGAAGAAAGCGGAAACGTCCAGCAGGTCCAGGCCGTTTACCTTGACTGCGACCTCGACACGATCCTTCTGCGAGTCAAGCAGATCGGCGACGCCGCCTGCCACGAGGGCTACCGGAGCTGCTTCTTCCGCCAGGTCACGCCCGACGGGCTCAAAACGGTCGGCCAACGGGTATTCGACCCCGACAAGGTGTACGGCAAGAAATAACCACCCACCCAACCAATGCCATGTCCACGCTTCTGAAACTAGGAATCCCCGCCGGCAGCCTTCAGGAGGCCACGGCCGAGTTGTTTCGCCGCGCCGGGTACAAGATCGGATTCAGCTCGCGGAGCTATTATCCGACGATCGACGACGACGAGATCGAATGCCTTTTGATCCGCGCCCAGGAAATGGCCCGCTACGTCGACCAGGGCGTGCTCGACTGCGGGCTGACCGGCTACGACTGGATCGTCGAGACCGGCGCCGACGTTCACGAAGTGGCCGAACTGGTCTTCTCCAAAGTGAGCCGCCGCCCCGTGCGCTGGGTGCTGTGCGTGCCGGAGGACTCGCCGATCCGGACGGTCAACGACCTCGAGGGCAAGCGGATCGCGACCGAAGCGGTGGGTCTGACCACGCGGTACCTCGAACGCCACGGCGTGACGGCCCAGGTCGAGTTCAGTTGGGGCGCGACGGAGGTGAAGCCGCCCAAGCTGGTCGACGCGATCGTCGAGGTGACCGAGACGGGCAGTTCGCTTCGGGCGAACAACCTGCGGATCCTCGACGAAGTGCTCCAGAGCACGCCCCGGCTGATCGCCAACCACCAGGCCTACGCCGACCCGGCGAAGCGGCAACTCATCGACGATCTGGCGTTGATGCTCCGCGGGGCGATGGCCGCCGAGGGCAAGGTGGGCCTGATGATGAACGTGCCCAGGGAGAGCCTGCCCAGCGTGCTCGCCCTGCTGCCGGCGCTGCAGCGGCCGACGATATCCGACCTGGCCGACGGCGGCTGGGTCGACGTGAACACGATCCTCGACGAGTCGATCGTCCGCCGGATCATCCCGCGACTGAAGGCGGCCGGCGCCCGAGGAATCGTCGAGTACCCCTTGAACAAGCTGATTGACTGAGCCGGCGTGGCCTGCTACGCTGCACACTGCCCTCGCCGGGGACTGTCCCAATTTTCGCGGCGCGGCAAACGTCGCGCCGCCAGCCAACATCGTCGCCGCGAAAATGGGACTGTCCCCCTCGCGGCGTCTTGCTTTCCCGAACCCCCGGGAGGACCCACCCATGCCACGCCCCATGGCCCTGCTTTTGGCCACCACGATCGCCTTGGTGGTCGCGACCGCGATTTCGGCCGCCGATGCGACGCTGCCGCTATTGGTCGAGGACGATTTCGAGCACGGCGCCGATCGCTGGGCGCCGACCGACGCGAAGGCGTGGAAGATCACCGCGACCGACGGCGGCAAGGTGTACGATCAGTTCAAGGACGGCGACTATCGCGGCCCGCACCGAAGCCCCTACAACATCTCGCTGTTGAAGGACGTCGTGGTCGGCGATTTCGTGCTGACGGTGAAGGTGAAGAGCACGGACCCCGTCGGCGGCGCGCACCGCGACGTGTGCCTGTTCTTCGGCTACCAGGACCCGGCCAATTTCTATTACGTTCACCTGGGCGAGCGTCCCGACCCGAACTCCAGCCAGATCATGATCGTCGACGACGCCCCGCGCAAGATGATCACGAAGAACGAATCGCCGGGCATCCCCTGGGACGAAAAGTGGCACACGGTCAAGATCGTCCGGCGCGCGGGCGACGGCACGATCGAGGTCTACTTCGACGACATGAAAAAGCCGCGGCTCGTGGCCAACGACAAGACGTTCACTTTCGGCCAGGTCGGTCTCGGCTCGTTCGACAACACCGGCCAGTGGGACGACTTCAAACTCCAGGGCGTCAAGGTCGAGAAGAAGTAGCCGGTTGCCGGTTGTCGGTTGTCGGTTGCCGGTGGTCAGTGGCCGGTGGTGAGTAAGAAACGCCCCCACATTGCATGTGGGGGGTTGGCGACACCGGGTGACCTCGCCTCCCGAATGACAGGGGATTCTCGTGAACGCCGAAGACAGATTGGCTCAGAGGTTGAGCGTACTGGGGCTGGAATTACCCGCCGCGGCGGAGCCCAAGGGAGTTTACCGGCCGCTGGTGATCGTGGGCAATATGGCTTATACCGCCGGGCACCTACCGATCGCGCCGGGCGGCGGATTACTCAAAGGGCGCGTGGGCGAGGACCTTGACCGCGACGAAGGCCATCGCGCCGCCCTGCTGGCCGGCTTGGGCATCCTCGCGACGCTCCGCGCCGCGCTGGGCAGCCTCGATCGGGTCCGCCACGTTGTCAAGGTGCTCGGCATGGTCAACTGCACGCCGGACTTCACCGAGCACCCGGCGGTGATCAACGGCTGCAGCGAACTGTTCGCCCACGTCTTCGGCCCCGATGCCGGCGTCGCCGCCCGAAGCGCCGTCGGCGTCGCCTCGCTGCCGCTGGGCGCGGCCGTCGAAATCGAAGCGGTCTTCGAGATCGAGTAGCGTCCAAGAAGGTGTTC
Source organism: Planctomycetia bacterium (assembly GCA_026401055.1). Taxonomy (GTDB): domain Bacteria; phylum Planctomycetota; class Planctomycetia; order Pirellulales; family Thermoguttaceae; genus JAPLNP01. Next base: position 2,000 of record JAPLNP010000127.1, on the reverse strand, counting down.
GAGGCCACGAGCAACCCCGCTTACAAGGCCGCCGCCCGTTGGATGCTCGACCACCTCGACGACGAGTGCCTCAGCCGGGCCGGCTACTATCGCGTCACCGGCCAGTCCCAGGCCGAGCCGATCTGCCACGGCTACTGGGGCATCGCCTGGACTTTCGAGCCGCTCATCCGGTTCGATGAGATCTGACGCGCGGCTGCCGGGTTCTTCAACCCGGCCTACGGCTACACGGCGCGGCTACCTGGTCAGCACCAGCCCGACAAACGCCCCGTTGTAGAACGGGCTGCCGTTGAAGGTGATGCCGCCCGTGCCGGTGAGCGGGTCCGACACCCCGACCTGATCGCTGGCGCACGCGACTCCTTCGAGCCAGAGCAACTGGTAGCCGGCCTCGACCGACAAGGCTTTGGTCAGTTGGTACGACGCCGTAATGCCCAGCTCGCCTTCGAACGCCGCATGGTTGGCCGCGGCGGCGCAGGCGAAGTGGGGATCGGGGTCCGCGATCGACACGGCGTTGTGCGCGTTATTGCCGTAGATGCCGGCCTTCAGTACCGTCCCCAATCCGAATCGCCCCCAAGAGAGCACCTTCGCGTCCGCGCCGAGTTGGAAGCCGTACAGGCAGTTGTTGGCGTCGATCGAATGCGTTGCGACAAAGGGCTCTTGTCCGCCTCGATAGTTCACCAGAGCCAAGTTGCCGTCCGCGAGCTCGATGAAGCGGAAGCCGAAGATCAGGTCCAGCCGGCGACCGACGTCCCGGCGCAAGTTGACCTCGACGCTCTCCAACTCGGAGCGATAGGAACTAAGCATCTCCGTTTCATGGTCGCTGCCGACCGGGTCGACGTACTGGACGTAGGTGCCCAGGGCCGAGACAACCGGGGTGGCGGTGGCGTTCCAGCTATCCACCTTGAAGTAGTTGCCCTCGATGGACCACCGCTCGTTGAGGCGGCGCGTCAGGCCGATCTGCCAGCCCGCATCATACTGGAAATCGAATTCGCCGGCCGACGTCAGCGGGAGGCCGTCCGAGTTTCTGACCAGCAGGACGTCGCGCGGGGTCGAACGGTGCAGAAAAAGGGCGTCGGCGTGGACGATCCAGACGGGGTCGCAGCAGCAACCACCGCGGGACTCACACGAATTGCAGACGCCGCACGGCGTGGCGTCGGTCACAGCCGCGCCGGCGCACTGGGCCGCCAAAAGGATGGCGGCAATTGCCAAAAGGGTAATTCTCATGGTCTCGTACTCCGTTACGTCGAATAGAGAAACGCTGCCTCCAAGACTGGTCGGAAGGGCCGGCACGGAAGAATGGGACACACCATGGTGAGCATTCCCAGCACGGTCGCGCGACCCGCATCCAGTCTCCGTAGTTCCTGCTATCGGCGGCGCCGGTCGCCTCCGCTGACGCGGGAGTCCGCAACACGTCGGTGAACAGTCGCGTCGGGCGACGGAAACGAACGGTTCTGTCGGTTGCGAAGACTCTGCAACCCGAGAATCCCTACATCGGTGGCCGCACTTCGGTCAGCCGTTGTCCGGCGGCTTCGCACGCAAACCGATGGGTTTGCCGGGCGCGTCCGACGGCGGTTGCACTAATATCGACCGCTCCACTTCTCGCCCAGGCATCTCTTGCGGCGCCGGTGGGATGGCTCGTGGCAGCGCCCTCCGATGCTCGCGTCGTCCATTGCCTTCCCTACTTGGATTCTCGCAAGCAAGGACGATAACCGCGGCCCGCCGTTCTGTGCCAAACCACTTCTTGGACTGATTGCCGACTCTTCAAGAGACCATGGCCTATGTGGGGGGGCCGTGTTGGTTGGTGGCGGCTAATGCGTTTTGATTCTCCTGGAATCCGTGAATTCCTCAGTCAGACTGTACCACACCCAGGAGATCTGCAAAGTCATCGCAACGGATTGAATCCCAACCGGTGGAGGATTGAGCCGGGTCGCCATTGGATTCGCTCGGCGGTTGCCCGAAGGGGCTCGCCTGGAGGGTGGATCAGGCGTAGCACGGCGAGAGCG
>JAPLNP010000140.1 GCA_026401055.1 Planctomycetia bacterium | reverse complement strand
CAATCCTCAAGCCCGGCGGGGAAGGGGTGCTCTGGCGCCAACCGGTAGTCGGGCAGGAGCACGGCGCACTTGGCCGCCGCCGAGAGGTGAGCCGCCAGCGTGAGATAAAATCCGCCCGACCCCGAGACAAAGCCACCGCCGTGCAGGTACAGCAACCGAAGATCGGGGTCCGCGCCGGGCGCTAGCACCCATTCACAGGGAATATCTCCAATCTTCACGGGAATGAGCTTGATGCCTTTGATGGTGGGCTCGCGGCGCGATCCCATGCCCGCACGCAACCCCACCAGGTCGAAGTCCTTGGTGCCGAATGGCGTGTTCTTGCGTAGTTTTTGCAGGTACTCGACGCTTTCCCGCGAGACCGCCCGCGGCTCGTCCTCCGGAGCTCCCGATCGGGGCAGAACGTCGCCGTTGTCCCTCTTGGGGATCGCCGCGGACTCTTTCTGAACAGTCGCCTTCGGTTGTGGCCGGTTGTCGTCAGCGGCGTATGCGCCGACTGCAACAACACAGACAAGCAGGGCCGTCCCGGAAAAACGTTTCATCGCGAGTCTCCCATTTTGTAGTGGTTGGAATATGCTTCCACTGTCACTTCGACGCCGCATAGTGTGCGGCAATCTCGTCGGCGCCGAGCGCGCGATCGTAGAGGCTCACTTCGTCGAGCTTCCCTTCCAGGGGAGCGAAGCCGTCGTTGCGGCCGCCGAAGAACAGTTGTCCGCAGCCGGTGGGGTAGCCAATCTCGGCTTGGCCGCCGATCTCAGGTTTGCGGCCGCCATCGAGGTACACGGAAATACTCCGGCGTTGGCGCACAAGGACCAAATGGTGCCATTTCCCGGGCTTCAGGGCGGTCTTGCCCGACAAAACCTGGTCGAATTTCGTGCCATTGAAGAAGAAGAGCTTGCCCTGGGTTTCGGCGCAGTGCGTACCGCCAATTCCCAGATTGTCGCCACCCACTGTCCCCTGCGGGCCGTCCACGCCCCGGGAGAAGAAGTACACTGTGATGGCGCGGGCAGTTGGGGGCAGGTCGTTCCGAACCCACAACTCGACAGTGTACTCGTCCGGCAGATTGCCGACGGCCGCGGATATCCGCCCACCCCGGAAGACAGCCGCGGGATTGGCGGGCCTGGAACCGGTCGGCGTAGAAAATTCCACGCCGGCCTCGCAAGCGGCCGAGTGAGCGTTTCCCGACGCGTCCTTCAGCACGTCCTCCGCGACGTCACCCATACGCCAAAACGCCATTGGCTTGGACGACAACACAGCTCGGCCATACGCCTCAGCCAACTCCGGCCCATGGAAATCCGAGGGGCGGACGGTCACGGGCGGCTCGGTCGGATCGACCTGCGGCGGCTTGACGGCTGGCTCGGCATTTTGCGCATGGTAGATGCGAGTCAGCTCCTGGAAGGCGTCGTGGAGGACCCGGCCCTGCCTCGCACCTCGGGTGAGGTACAATTGGGCATCGATACGGGCCCGCAAGAGCAGGATGCGCCAGCGCCAGGCCTGCCGTGCCTGCCCCGTGAGCCGGGCGTCGGCCTGTTCCATCAGGTCGCGTGCCTTCACTGACCATGGCCCGACCCGCTCGTGGGGCGCCACGTTCTTCTCCAGCATTCGGATGGCCGGCAAGACCAGGTCGACCACCTCCGGCGAGTACTCGAAGGCGATGTACCCCCGGAGCGCTTCTTCGGCAGTCGTGTCGGCCCTCCAATAGAAGCTCGCAAAAAGGATCTTGTTGATGTCCTCAAAGATGCCTTCGGAGTACGGGAAGCCTCCGTGCCACTGGGCTTTGAGCTCCTTCCACTCACGCTCGTAGCGGGTGGGGAGAGGGTTGGCGCCGAATCCGCCCCATACCGGCCAGCCGATCATGCTGATTTCCGGAAAGCCGACCAGCGGGAGTCTCGCCGGGGAGGGATGTGCCGGGGGCGAGTTGGGAGTGCCGGGCAAGAAGGCTGGCTCAGCCAGGAGGTAGTCGACCCAGTCGGGCCGCGTGGCGAACGCCCTCGCCAGGCCGGCCCACTCGTCGCCGTTGAAAAACCACGTCGAGAGCATTACCTTCGCGCCGGGGAATTCGCGCCGCGCCAACCTCGCCAGCGGCTCGGCGATGCGCAGGTAGCCGCCGTGTCCCCACGGCTGGCACTGCCCACAGCCGCAACCGCCCGAGTCGTAGGGCCAGATCATGACCCATTTCGGCTCAAGATCCGCGGCCCAGCCGTACAGCCGCGTGAAGTTGTCCAAGACATACCGTCGTCCTTCCGGCTTGGCGGTGCAGATGTCCGTGGGGAACGCCGCGCCGCGCATGCCCTTGACGTCGGCGCGGATCGCCTCGGGGCTGTTCGCGTATCCTTCGTTGGCCACGCAGGCAAATCCCACGTCGAGCCCGACGCGGCGCGCCGCACCGCAGATCGCCTTGAGACGCTTGCGGAACTCCACCGCCTCGGGTGATTCGAAACCCTTGAAGTGGTGCATGTCGTACCAGACGATCAACGTGTTGAAGCCCCAGAGGCCCACATCTTCTACATACCGCTGGACTTCGTCGATGGGCGCGTCATGGTAGAAGTTATGGAAATGCGTGGCGAAGTAGATGCCGCGAACCGGCTTCTCGGGAATCGACGTGCCGCGCCAAGCCCCGGCGCTGAAGCCGCCCCGATCGTAGCGGCTGGTGCGGAGCAGCTTTCCCACGCCGTAGAGCAAGCCGCGGGCGTCGTTACCAACGATCTTCACCCCGCCGTCCGGCCGGTTCTCGATCCGAAACCCTTCAGTTCCGATTCCCGGTGCGATCGCCAATTCCACTTTCATCGGCGCCTCGCCGTCGGCAACGATGCTGGCGTCACATCGCTGGGCGACTTGCCTGGCCAACACGCCGGAGATGCTCCGAAGCACCGCATCGGCGTGCTGGGGAAGCACAACCCCGACGGTCTTGACCGTCTGAGCGAAAGCGCCGGATGCCGACCAGAGCACGAGGAGGGGCGCAAGCGAGAACCAAGTGCATCGTTTCATTGCTTCGCCTTTCGATGACGTGACCGTTCAATTCCCAACGCACGCCGGGCAATCCGAATCGGCCATCCAATCCAAGAAGCATAACCGGGGCCGCCTCTGCCGCAAGCCTGTCGTCTGAAAACAGCGGTGCCGATGGTGTGGTTGGCGAAGCCGCAATCCCTTTAGCCATCACTTGCCGGATCGTAGGCACGCGTCGATCGCTCACAGAGGCAGGCACGACGGCGGCATGGGGCGATCAGGCGGCCCGTAGGCCGGCCGGTGCCTGAACGCGGCGGTCACCCTCGCCTGCTAAACCGAAGTCCGCCTGGCGTCCGTCGCGTTGACTCATCTCATCACCTCAACCGTTTTCTGGGACTTCCCAACAAACCACCCCAATCTCGGAATGAGGTCGGTACGATCGCGATACCCCTCTGGCGGTGGGGCCGCAAACGACTCGCCACTCATCCCCGCATCCAATTCTTCAGCAGCGGCCCCTCGACTCCGTAGACTGGGTCGGACTACCGAGTCAACCTGGGCAAGAGGCCGTCAGAACCGCGCCGACCACAGCCGGCGCCACGGCGACGACGACAAGGATTCGATACACCAGGGGGTTGAGGGCATCATCGGCTGGGGTTGTTGAGCCTGTGCCTGGCCTCTCGGATGATTTCGTCGATTTGGTACGGCGGCAAGCGGGTCGGTTCCTTTTCCAACTTCGTACGCC
>JAPLNP010000100.1 GCA_026401055.1 Planctomycetia bacterium | reverse complement strand
CACCTCGAAGTCGATCGTGGCCGGGCCGTCCTCAACCGTATCCCAGTAGGCTGCCTTCTGGGCCCGCTCGGCCTTCTCGGCCGGGGCTTCCCGCGGCGGCAGCTCCTCCGATGGCAGCGCCACCGACGCGGGCATGGCAAGTTCCTGCGCTTCGGCCGAGCCGACCGACGCGGCGGCGACCGCCAGCAAGACCAACAAGTGGCATGACACGCTGCGAAGGCCAAACACGAGGCAGTCCCCTTCAGTACTTCTGGATGGACATTGTCGTCTTCCCCCCAAAGAGGCGGTTGGCAGGCTGGCGCAGCTTCGCCCAGCCGGCACCGGCAGGAGCGGCAGTGTAGCGATTATGTTCACCTGGGGGGAGGGCGATTTTGGCCGATAACCCACCATATAGACTAGCCATTAACCCCACCGTATACTTAACGTTTGCCGTCTCCGCAAAGCCCGCGGTTCCGGACAAGCCCGGACATTTCGATCCACGGCGATGGCCATGGGAAGAACATAGCAGGTCCGGAGGCCGCTTACGGCTCCCCCCTTGAACGTCGCCAGCCATGTGGCCCACGACGATGACTTGCGCCCCGTGCGACCTCCCGGCGGATCCGTCGCGATTCTCGGGAGGTCGTTGTCTGGGCAGTGTGATGCGATGAAGACGCGTCGGTGTGTCGCACCGATGCGCCCAAGCAATCGCTTGAAGTGACGCTGAACATTCGAGTCGCGGCATCTTGGTGGGCGTTCGGCGACCCTACCCCGCGCGTCAAGTACGTTAATTGCCACGGCTTTTCAACGATTTCAATTACGAGATGAGTTCTCGGGATGCGTTGACGGAAGTCATTGCCAGAGTCAGGGAAATGGCAGACGGACACCGGGAAAGGAACCCTTTGCAGGACAATACCTGACCTGCTTTGGTGGCACACCGATGCTCGCAGGCAATCGGTCGTCCGTTCGGTAAACAACCCCATGCTCCATCGCTGACTGCAACACACCCCATTTTGCCCAGCATCAGCACTTTCGCCATCATGCCGAGATGCGGCAGCTTATGCTAACGTAACGGAGTTTTCTGCTCGTTTTGCCTGGATTGTCCAAGTAAGATACTCCGATTAAGTAGACTGTTCCAGACAGTATCTCATCTCTTCTGGATACCGGCGATCGCCATTCCCACTCCCAGGGACTACGGTGACTATGTGGAGCCGAATTGCCTATAGCCGCACAGGAGGTTACCGACCCACATACCTATCGGGCTGCGCATCCACTTTGAGCGTACTGTTCATTGCGGTAATTCTTCTTCAGCCATCGCACGGCGCACAATTTGGGGGAACGGCCGGATCTGCTTCGGCCGAAGACGGCGATTTGACTCTTTCCGCGGCCGCAACCTGGGCTGAAGATTGCCCTGCCCAATGCGACGAAACGACTTGCGTGACATGCGACCCAACGAGGGACTGCGGGGGCCGTAAATACTTCTTTGCGGACGCGCTTGCTTGGACCGTCCGGGAGGGGGCCGCCGAGAACTGGGCGCAGGTTATCACGCCCCAGCAAGCCCTGTGGACCAATATCAGCACGGCGACGGTGGTCGATGCCCCGTTCGATTGGAGGGCCGGTTTGCGAGTCGGCGCCGGAGTTCAGCGAAACGACGGCTTCGACATGACTCTCTACTACACGAACTTCCACACCGCGGCCACGAGCCGGGCGTCGGGCGAAGTCTACTCGGCCTTCATGGGCAACTTCTACGTCGACAACACCGACGGCTCCGACTACGGCCCCCACTATCACCATGCCAGCATCGCTTGGGACTTCGATTTCCACGCGATCGATTTTGAGATTGGCCGCAACCGCGCGATCGGCGCGAACCTCGAATTGCGGCCTTTCGTCGGGCTCAAGACGGCGTTCATCAACCAGACCATCAAGTCCCAATGGCGCGATCCGATCGACACCCTCGGCGGGACGGTCCCGCATTGCTACACCTTCACCTCCGCGACCGAGGACATGAATTTGGGCTTCTGGGGAATCGGTCCTTCGCTGGGCGCGACGATGACGATGCCCTTGTGCCGTGAGGATCGTTACAGCCTGAAACTCTTCGGCACTCCGTCGGGCGCGCTGATGTTCGGGCATTGGAAGTTCAGCGAGCAGTACACCAACGACCAGGACCCGACGCCGACGTCGATCACGACTGACATGAGCCCCATTACCGGCGCGGCGACCATGTTGCGGGGCGTGGTCGGTCTCGAATGGCAACAGCGATTTTCCGGGGCGACCAGCACCGTGCGATTGGGCTACGAGGCCCAATTGTGGCTGAATCAGATGCAGTTCTATTCGTACAACATCGGACGGCTCAACAACGTAACGAGTCTCCAAGGCGGCTTCCTGGAGTGGCAACTCAACTTTTAGCGTAACCAGGCGATGATGCGGTTCACACGTTTGACATTGGCGATTGCCCTGATCGCGAGCTGCTCGACGGCGCTCGCCGACGGCGTGACGCCGTTTGGCGACGTCCTCTGCTGGCATGCCTCGGCCGAAGCCTCAACCGTCTGGTCAAACGCAGCTTACGAAGGTTCGTCGTTCTCCGCCGACAACGTGCATTTCGATTGGAGTCCGGGCTTCCGGTTCGGATTCGGGCACAAACTGCATGACGAGTCGTGGGACGTCAAGCTGTATTGGACCCACTTCCGCACCTCGCAGGACGAGCACGTCGCGATTGAGGAGGGGCAGCCGGGCGTGGTCGTGCCCGAGTTCTTCAGCGGATTCGTCGGGAGCACCCTCGACGGCATCCCCATGTTCAACCACGCGTCGATCGACTGGCGTCTGACCTACAACACGATCGATCTGGAACTCGGAAGACGCGTCGCCGTTGGCCAGTCGGCCTGGCTTCGTCCGTCCATGGGGATCAAGACAGCCATCATCCAGCAAGACGTGCGTTTGAGGTTCGCGAGTCCCAATGCCATAATTCCCGCCCTGAGCGTGACCGCAGAGGAAAACATCGCGCACGATTTCTGGGGAATCGGACCGAGTTTTGGAATCAGCGGCGGCTGGAGCCTGCCGAATCGCAGGAACCTGAGCCTTGTCGGTTCGTTTGCGGCCGACTTCTTGTTTGGCCAGTGGAACGTCGACGACGCCTATGCCAGGACCGACGACCAACTTCCGGTTTTGAGCTACGGCGCCTTCAGCACGAGCATGAAGGACTCGTGGCTCGGCGTTCCCGCGCTGCGGTATTGTCTCGGTGTTGAATGGGTCCACCAAGGCAACGTCACGCTCACCGCGCGTGTCGGCTATGAGCTGCAATGGTGGGCGAATCAACAGCGAATGCTCGCGTTCCAGCAATTGCCCATGCACGGCGATTTGACTTTAGAGGGTCTTACATGCGGCGTATCCATTGGCTTCTAGTCTGCTGCCTGGCGCTGACAGGCCCGAGAGCTCCCGCCGTGGAGTTCTTCGGGGACGTGCTGTATTGGCAGGCGACGGCCCCGGTGGATTGGGCCATGAATACGAACGCGACGACGCCAGACCAATTCGTCGCCTTCGAGACGCTCGATTTCGATTTCGACCCGGGCTTCCGAGTCGGCATCGGCGCCGAAGGCGATTGGGGCGTCAAGTTCTATTACACCCGCTTCGAGACGGACACCGCCGAAACGGTTGAGGGCCATGTGACGCCGAACTTCCTGGGGAGCCGACTGTTCGCCAAAGCGCAGACCCAGCCGTTCTATTTCCGGCGCGGAGACGTCCAGGCCGCGATAGACTACAACGTCCTGGACCTCGATTTCGGCAAGTCGTATTGCCCCTCGGAGCCCTGGCAGTTGCGGCCGGTGCTCGGCCTCCGCGGCGCCTGGATCGATCAGAAGTTCGACACCGAGTATCAAGGCACGTGGTCGGATGTCGTTGCGTCTTCCGAGGAGCACATCAAGAACAACTTTTGGGGAATCGGGCCGAAGCTCGGCGTCGAAAACACCCTGAATTTGTGGCGCGGCCAGGAGTGCAAGGTCGATCTCGCGATGAATTTCTACACGGCCTATCTGCTGGGCTTCTGGACCTTCCACGACGCCGCGACCAACACGAGCGGCCAAACCGTGACCACCCAAGTCATCCCGATCGACAATCGCGACTTCGGCGCCCTGACATTCCAAGCCATGATCGGCCTGCATCTCAACTGGCGCAACTGGAACGCCACCGCGGGCTACGAATTCAACGATTGGCTGAACCAATGCCAGATATTCGACGACGCCACCGGACCACACAACAATGACTTGATCGTACAGGGATTAAGCGTAAGAGTCAGCTACAGCTACTGACATGTTTAATCACGGTGGCGTGGACGATCGCCCAACAAGGCGATCCAGCGGACGTCTTACAGTCGCCGCTGATTTCTGCGTTCGGCACCCATCGTCTCGTCAACTCATCCCTATCACGAGACTCACCATCAAACGACCCATTTCTCGGCGCGAGCGGCCGGCGCTGGAGCCCGGCAGTTGCGCGCGTCGGTCACATCGACCTGGAGCACGGCGTTGCACGTCCGAGCCAAATCACAGATTGGCTCGTGGTGCGACTCAATACATCTCGCGGGGGGTGTAGTTTCCACTCTTGCTGCTTCCGATGCCCTCTGACGTGAGCCCGATTGCCCACGGTGGGTCGGTTCAGAGAAAACCGACAAGTCGTCCAATCGGAATGAGAGTCCTTTCCTGCCCGTGCTTTCTGCTCCTCCCGTTTCATTGCGGCCCTGTCGTCCTCCGGTATAATCAATGGTTTACGTGGCGGCCGGCTTGATGCCGCTTCTGAGCCCCCAACCCGGCGGATGACCCCATGACCCGCGCTAGCGTTTCACCCTTGATCCGGGAGCTTCGCGCGGCGTTGGGGGCCGCCCAGGTGCTCTCCGCGCCGGCGGACCTCGTTGCCTACGAATGCGACGGGTTCACGATCGAGAAGCATCCACCGGACGCGGTGGTCTTTCCCCGTTCGACCGACGAGGTCGCCCGGATCGTCAAAATCTGCAACCGGCTCGGCGTGCCGGTCGTTCCTCGCGGGGCGGGCACGAGTCTGGCCGGCGGGTGCCTGCCGATCGGCGGCGGGGTCGTCGTCATGCTCACTCGGATGAAGCAAGTCATCGAGGTCAACCTCCGCGACCGCCTCGCCGTGGTCGAGGCCGGCGCGACGAACGTCGCGTTGGGACGCGCCCTGTCGGGCACGGGCTACCATTTCGCGCCCGATCCGTCGAGCCAGAAGGCGAGCACGATCGGCGGCAACGTCGCCACCAACGCCGGCGGCCCGCACACGCTCAAGTACGGCGTCACGGTCAACCACGTGCTGGGCATCGAGGCCGTTTTGGGCGACGGCTCGGTGCTGCGAGTCGGACCGATCGACAACCCCGCGGGCTTGGACCTCATCGGCGTGCTGGTCGGCAACGAGGGCACCCTGGCCGTCGTCACCAAGGTCTGGGTCCGCCTGACGCCCAATCCGGCCGACTATCGCACGATGCAGGTGATCTTCGAGACGGTCGACGACGCCACCAACGCGATCAGCGACATTATCGCCCAAGGCATCGTCCCGGCCGCCATGGAGTTGATGGACCGGGGCATCGTCGCCGCCGTCGAGGAGGCCTTTGCGATGGGCTTCCCGCTGGACGCCGGCGCGACCGTGGTGATCGAAATCGACGGCCCCTCGGCCGGCCTCGACGAGCAGCAACAGCGGATCGTCAAGCTCTGCGAGAAGTGGAACGCCCGGGAAGTGCTCTACGCCGCCGACGCCAAGGAGCGGGAGAAGCTCTGGCAGTGCCGCAAGATGGCCGTCGGCGCGGTGGGACGCTTAAGCCCAAGCTACATCATCCAGGATGGCGTCGTGCCGCGAACGCAACTGCCGCGGGTGTTGCGGCGGATCGGCGAGATCGCGGTCAAGTACGGCCTGCGGATCGTCAACGTGGCCCACGCCGGCGACGGCAACGTGCATCCGATCCTGCTCTTCGACGAGCGCGACCCGGAGCAGGTCGAGCGGACGCTGGCGGCCAGCGGCGAACTCTTGCAGGAGTGCATCAACTGCGGCGGCAGCGTCACGGCCGAGCACGGCGTCGGCGTCGAGAAGATTCGTTTCATGGACAAGCTGTTTGCTCCCGCCGATCTCGAAGCGATGCGCCGCGTGCGGCAGTCGTTCGATCCGTCGGGCTGTCTGAACCCCGGCAAGTTGATCCCCAGCGCGTCGTAATCGAAGATGGCGACCACGAATCTCCCCTTGATCGAAACGATAACGCCCGCCGACGCGGCAGCGGTGGCCGCGGCGGTGGCCGAAGCCGCGCGCACCGACGCGGCGGTCTATCCGATCGGCGGCGGGACCGCGCTGGATTACGGCGCACGGCCCACCCGGACGGGCGTCGGCGTCTCGCTGGCGAAGCTCAATCGCGTGGTGGATCATCCGGCCCGCGATCTGACGATCACCGTCGAGGCCGGGCTGACGATCGCCGCGCTTCGCAAAAAGCTCGCCGCCGAGCGGCAGCGGCTGCCGGTCGACATTCCGCAGGCGGATCGGGCAACGGTGGGTGGCGCGGTCGCCGCAAGCCCGAGCGGCCCGCGGCGCTATCGCTGGAGCACGATGCGCGATTACGTCATCGGCATCCACGCCGTCGACGGCGCCGGCACGGAGTTCTCCGGCGGCGGTCGCGTGGTCAAAAATGCCGCCGGGTACGATCTTTGCCGGCTATTGACCGGCTCGCTGGGCACGCTGGCCGTGATCACCCAAGTGACGCTCATGGTCAAGCCGATGGCCGACACGGCGGCCGTGATGGCCTGCGACCTCGGCGACTTCGACACCGCCGAACGGCTGCTTGCCGTCATGGTCCGGACCGACACGCTGCCGGTGGCGATCGAATTGCTCGCGGGCCCGGCCTGGCGAGACGATCCGGCGCTGGGCCCGATGACCGACGGCGCGGTCGGCCGGCTCGTGGTCGGCTTCGAGGGCTCCGCGCCGGAGGTGGACTGGATGCTCGAATCGCTCGCCGGAGAGTGGCACCAGTGCGGCGTGGCCAATCCGATTACCGTGCCCAGCGCTCAGGTGGAGCCGCTTTATCGCCGCCTGACGGAGTTCCCCGTCGGCACGCCCGAGCCGGACGGCTCGGCGCCGCTGGTCGTGCAAATCTCGGTGTTGCCCAGCGCGACGGTCGCCGCGGTCCGCCGGCTGCGAGAAATGATGCCCGAGTGCTCGCTCGAAGTCCACGCGGGCAATGGCGTGATTCGCGGCCGGTTCGCCGTCGCGCCGGATGCCGCGGCGGCGATGCTCCGCGAGCGTCTGCGGCCGTTGGTCACCCAAGCCGGCGGCGCGATGGTCGTGCTCGCCCATCCCCCCGATGCCGACCTCGACGTCCGGAGCGTCTGGGGACCGCCCGGCGACGGCGCGACCGTCATGCGGGCGATCAAGGAACGTTTCGACCCGAAGAACCTGCTCAATCCCGGCCGCTTTGTCTACTGAAAGCCGATGACCTCGAAGAACCACAAGCCCTGCGAGTCAAGCGGTCGCGGCCCGGGCAGCGCCGTCGACTACGATCTGTTTCTCGAATGCGTCCACTGCGGCCTGTGTACGTCGACTTGCCCGACGTTCACCGAACTGGGCGACGAGAACGACAGCCCTCGCGGGCGGATCTACCTGATGCGGGCGGTGGCCGACGGGCGGCTCGATGCCAAGGGAACGCTTCAGCGGCATCTGGAGCTTTGCCTGGACTGCCGGGCGTGCGAGACGGCGTGCCCCTCGGGTGTCCACTACGGCCGGCTGATCGAGCCGTTCCGCCTGGCGATGGAGCACGAGAACGAAACGCTGCTGAAGAAGTACGACTGGTTCCGCCAGATCATCCTGTTCCAACTCTTTCCCTACGCCAAACGGATTCGGCTAGCCTTGACGCCGGTCGTGCTCGCGCAGCGGCTGGGCATCTACGGCTTCGCCGAGCGGATGGGGCTGTTGAAACTCGTGCCCGGGCGGCTGGGGCAAATGGTCACGCTGGTGCCGCCGCCGGTCAAGTCCGGGCCGAAGCTGCCGAAGTTCCTGCCGGCCAAGGGCCGCCGCCGCGCCCGGGTGGCCTTCTTCGTCGGCTGCGTAGCCGACGCCATGTTCCGCCCGACCCATTGGGCCACGCTCCGCGTCCTGCAAGAGAACGGATGCGACATTGTCATTCCCGACGGCCAGGGCTGCTGCGGGGCGATTCATTACCACGCCGGGGACAGCGACGGGGCACGCAAAGAAGCCGATCGCAACGTCGCCGCCTTCGATCTGAGCGACGTCGACGCCGTGGTCGTCAATCACGCCGGCTGCGGGGCGATGATGAAAGAGTACGGCCTGCACTGGCACGACGACGCCCGAGCCGACCGCCAGGCGCTGGCCGCCAAGGTCCGCGACGTGAACGAGTTTCTCGACCACCTCGGGCTGATTCCGCCGGAGGGGCGGATCGACGTCGTGGCCACGTACCACGACGCCTGTCACCTGGGCCACGCGCAGAAGATCGTCGACCCGCCGCGGCGGCTGTTGGCAAAAATCCCGGGCCTGGTGGTCAAGGACCTGCCGGAGACTGAAATCTGCTGCGGCTCGGCCGGCACGTACAACCTCAACGAGCCGCGCATGGCCCGGCAACTCGGCGACCGGAAGCTCGCGAACATCCGGAGCACCGGCGCCCGGCTGGTATTGGCCTCGAACGCCGGCTGCCTGCTGCAAATCATGCGCGAAGTCCGCGAGCACCGCGAGCCGGTGGCCGTGATGCACCCGATGGACCTCCTGGACCTCAGCTACCGCGGCGAGCAGCCGAAGCTGCCGGCGGCGCGAGACGGCCGCTAGCCGTATTTGGTGCCACTGGCTTTGCGGGCAGAGCCAGTAGCATACGGTGACCGGTATACGCCGGGTCGAAGCAGATCAGCTTCGATGAAGTCGTGTATCACCTATAGGTATTGTGTCATTCGTTCAAGCCAGAGTGGTTGCGGTACGGCGGAACACCGTTTGCTGGATCGAGACGGTTTCGCAAAGAAACACGCCACTTGACAGAACTCGCACAGCGCATTTAATGAACGACGTTCGGTTGTTGCGAGCACCGCGTTCGAGTAAGCGTTCACGAGGAGTAGACCGAAGTGTCCAACAGACCTTCAATTCCTGCTGGAGTGTCAAGACAAGTTCTCATTGAATCAGGTCACAGATGCGCAGTATGCGGAGACTCTTGTCCACTTGAGCGAGCCCACATAATTCCCTTTTGCGATTCGGAAGATCATGCTTTGGAAAACCTGATTTGTCTGTGCGCCAACTGCCATGAACGTGCCGACAAGGAACGCTGGGGAGAACGTACGTTGCGTGAGTACAAGCGTCGGCCCTGGGTGCTGCGCAAGTATACGGACTGCGCAGCGGCTCAACCGAACATGACCCGAGTTCAGATTAGTATCGACTTGAAATACGAGGATTGTGATCAAAGGTCAAAGAGCCACTTGCAGCACGCGCTCGCGGGTTTCCTCGGAATCCCGCCGGAGTACGTGACGGTGATATCGGTTACCGAGGGGAGCGTCCGAATCGTCGTGTTGCTTCCCGAAGTCGAAGCTGAACGGCTAATTCGCGCATACGAAATGAAGGATCCGACGCTACCAGAGCACTTAGCTGCCTTCAGCCTGTTAGGGATACATCGAGACATCGAAAACCGTGAACCTATACGTATTCGAAGGGGTCAGAAAATGCGAACGGATGAGTCTTTGATTTTTGCTCAGTCGCCATTCATCACGATCGGCTCTAACCAGTTTCTATGCCGCATCCCTGTGCGGTACAGAGACACGGCGATGCTGGAATTCGTCAAGGAAGTGGACACCAGCCACGGAGAGACGTATACCAGCCACATCCCGATTTTTCACTCTGATGGGACCAAGCTCGCCGTCGTGAAGGGTAGGCAGATCTACAAGACCAAAGACGGAGAGAAGGCCGGGGTGACGTTAGACTATATTCCTGATGGGACCATCTGCAAGATCAACGGCAAGCCCGCCTTTGAGATCAGACGCCAGGGTGCCGCTGCGTTGAAAATGGATGCTGAACTACACACCTTTGATGGCGCGTTCTTGCGGTGGTCAGAGACTGATCTATCGGGGTTGTTGACGATCGAGAACGACAGCCTAAGGCTGGGTGGATCAATGTTTACCCGCTGTTCGTTTCAGGGTGTTGTGGGGATACAGATAGGCGACGCAACCACGCCGTTCCCGGCTTGTGTGAAGATGGCCTTCGTTAAGTGACATCGCCTCGCAGCTCTCGGGAGGGACCCTTATGAATGACCCGATGAGTGTCAAGGACATGGCGGAGACCGCCTATTATGCGGCCATCTCGCTTGCTGCCGTGGTGGGCGGCGGATGGGCGGTTTATCGCTACTGGTTCCACCGCGTCTATGAGACCGTCCTCGCCATCAGGGTGTCGGTCAGTCAGCACCCGCTTGGCGCCAAGAATCTTGTGTTTCTCCAGGTGACACTAGCCAACAAGGGGAAACGAAGGATCGTAGCGAAGCGGGTGAAGGCGGACCATTTGGCGTATGCCGACAAGGAGGAAAAACTGCGGTACAGTTGCAGCCTTCAAGTGAAGCGAGTTTTGGACACGCTGGTTGCGCAGGACACGTACCTCGATTGGTTCAGAAGCGATAAGCTCCAACCGCTCGCTGAAATGCCTAGTGAAATCAACCTCCTTGACTTGTACGTCGAACCTGAATCGGGGGAAGTCAGCGAGTGGTTAGTTCTACAACATCATTTTGCTATTGGAGGTTTTCGCGGTTTGAGGCATACAGGAGGGATGGTGAATCGAACTGGCCGGTTCGGCGTGTCATGGAAGTCTTTTGGAGGACTTTATCATGGATACGGTCGAACTGCGCGC
>JAPLNP010000174.1 GCA_026401055.1 Planctomycetia bacterium | reverse complement strand
CCACTCGGCCCACCCACTCTCTTTTGGTGCGTGCGAGCACGCACCTTACCGCCATGAATTTCCCGAAGATCGGTCTGCTTGTTTGCCTGGTTGTTGTCACTTGCTGTATCGCGGCGCCATCCGCCGAGACGGTGCGGGTGGACGCTTCGTCGGGCGCGCCGCGGATCGTCGTGGACGGGAAGCCCGTTCGGGCGAGGATGTTTTTTGGCATCCCGGGCAGCCAGCCCTTGGCGATCGGCCCGGCGGGCGAAGTGCTGAGCTTCGAGTTCACGCCGACCGAGGACGCCACCGGCACGGCGACGATGCACTTCCGTTTCGGCGGCACGCCGGGAGAGATCGACCTCGACGACATCCACGTGACGGAGATCGACGCCGGCCGCGACGTGATTCCGGCCCAGGCGTTCGAGGGCGGCGATGGTGATTTCACCGCCCGCTGGACGTTCTGGCCGCCGGGGCCGAAGAACACGGCCGGCACGATTCGCGTCGAGAAGAACCGCGGACGCGAGAACACCGGCGGATTGCACGTCAGCCTGAAGGCCCCGCCCGACGGCAATTGGCCCGACTTCCACGTCTACCACCTCCCCAACCTGACGCTCGCCAAGGGGCGGCGTTACCGGGTGAGCCTGTGGGCGCGGGCCCAGCCTGCGCGGGACCTGACGGTCGCGTTCTACCGGCCGGGCCAGCCGTTCGTGTTCCTCGGAGGACCGAAAAACCCGTTCGAGCGAGAGATCAAAATGGCGGCCGACGTGGGCGTCGATTTTGTCAGCTTTCCGGTGAGCCTGCCGTGGCCGCCGCCGGGCGAGGCGGTGAATTTCTCCGCCTCGGACGCCGAGTGCCAACAAGTGCTCGATGCCAATCCCAAGGCCCTGCTGCTGCCGCGAATCTGGATGGGACCGCCGGAGTGGTGGCTCCGAGCGCACCCCGACGACGCGATGGTCTGGGACACGCCGGGGCAACCGGGCAGCTTCGTCGTCGCCTCGCCCGAGTACCGCCGCGACGCCGCCGCGAGTCTGGCCGCCCTGGTGCGCCATTTGGAGGAGAAGTTCGGCCCGTCGATGGCCGGCTACCATCCTTGCGGTCAGAACACCGGCGAGTGGTTCTATCAAGAGACGTGGGGCCCGGCGCTCAACGGGTACTCCAAGGGCAGCCTCCTCGCGTGGCGGGCGTGGCTCGGCCGGCGGTACGCCGATGACGCCGCTCTGCAAGCAGCCTGGCGCGACCCGGCGATCACGCTCCCGACGGCCGCGGTTCCCTCGCCCGCCGCGCGGCGAGCCGCGCCCGCCGGCATCCTCCGCGATCCGGTCGCCGAGCGGTCGCTGGTGGATTTTGCCGAGTTCCAGCAGGAAATGATGGCCGACTGCGTATGCGAGTTGGCCCGGGCAACGCGAGAAGCCACCGGCGGACGCAAGCTGGTGGTCTTTTTCTACGGGTACGTCTTCGAGTTTGGACCGATCACGAACTCTCCGGCGACTTCCGGCCACTATGCCCTGCGGCGAGTCCTCGATTGCCCCGATATCGACGTGCTGTGCTCGCCGATTTCGTACTTCGACCGCGGGCTGGGCCAAAGCGCGCCTGCGATGACCGCCGCCGAAAGCGTCGCCCTGGCCGGCAAGATGTGGCTCTACGAGGACGACACGCGGACGTACCTGGGCTCGGGCCAGTTTCCGGGCGCGTTCGACGGCGTCAGCACGCTCGAAGACACGAACCGCGAACTCGTGCGCAACACGGCTCAGTGCGGGCTGCGCAACTTCGGCACGTGGTGGATGGACCTGGGGGCGACCGGCTGGTTCAACGATCCGCGGATGTGGGCCGAGATGGCGCGGTTGAAGGCTCTTGACGACCCGATGCTCGAGCATCCGCGGCCGTTTCGGCCCGAGGTCGCCGCCGTGATCGACGAGCCGAGCATGATCCGCGTGGCCGCCGGCGGAGACGCCGTGACCCGGCCCGGCGTGTACGAAGTCCGCCGGCCGCTCGGGCGAATGGGCACGCCCTACGGGCAATACCTTTTGGACGACGTGACCGCGGGCCGCGTCAAGGCGAAGATGTACGTCTTGCTGACCGCCTGGCGTCTGACGCCGGCCCAGCGCGAGCAACTCCTCCGCGCGACCCGAGGCAGCCTTCGCGTCTGGTGCTACGCCCCCGGATACGACGACGGCCAGCAGACCTCGCTGGAGGCGATGTCCACGCTCACCGGCTTCAAGATGAAGCGTCTGGCGGACACGGCCGCGTGGGCCGAGCCGACCCCTGCCGGCGCGGCGCTCGGACTCAAAGAGGCGTTCGGCGTGAAGAAACCGATCGCGCCGCTTTTTGCCGCCGCGGATGCGACGGCCGAGGAGACGCTGGCCACGTATCCGGACGGCTCGGCGGCCGTGGCGCTGCGCGAGACGGCGGACGGCCCGTCGCTGTTCGTCGGCCCGCCCGGGCTCACGAGCGAGCTACTCCGAGCCGCCGCCAGGAAGGCCGGCGTCCACCTTTTCACTCAGAGCGACTGCAACGTGTACGCCAACGGGCCGTACACGGCATTGCACGCCTCGGGCGACGGCCCGGTCGAGGTCGACACGGGGCGAGAGGGCGACGTCATCGACCTGCTCTCCGGCGAGCGATTGGGCCGGGGACCGCGCATCACCCTGTCGATGAAACGCGGCGAGACGCGCGTCATCACGGTGATCGACCGAAAGTGATCGTAGGGTGCGTAGGGTGTGTGCTCGCACGCACCAGCCATCCTCACACGATCTTGGTGTTCTCGAACCAGTTCGGTGCGTGCGAGCACGCACCCTACCGGCTACCGTAGCACGGGCGCGTCGGGTTTGTTGGCGGTGCCGGAGTTTTGGGCGGCTTTGAGGCCGCGGGCGTCGTCGGCAAGTTTCTGGGACTCGTTGGCGGCCTCCTCCTGGCCGAGGAAGCGTTGCATGGCGGCGAGGTTGTCGTACGGGACGCTCAGCGCCGACTTGACCATGCCGTGTCCCTCGACGGCCTGCTTCATGAAGGCGAGGCCCTTGTTGGTCAACTCGACGGCCTTGTCGCGTTGGTTGACCTCCCAGTAGGAAACGCCCATGCTGACGAAGGTCTCTCCGTGACGGCCCCGTTCGCTGGCGGACTCGGCCGGCAAGGGCGTCTCCAAGAGTGGGATGGCCTTGTCGAACCAGGTGACGGCGTCATGGTGGTTTTTCTTGTTCAGGGCGTTGATGGCGCCGAGGCGGAAGTAGAGCCGCCCGAGCAGGTAGTCCCGCGAGGGATCCGCCTGGGCGTCTTGGCGAGCGGCCTCGAGGTTCTCGATGGTCCGCTCGCCGCACTCCAACGCCAGCGAGTCTTCCTTGCGGATCTGGTAGATCTGCACGGCGTTGAACAGCGCCATGCCCAGTTCCCATTGCAGTTGGCGCTTCTCGATCGGGTCGTCGGTCTGGTCGATCATTTCCTTTCCGACGCGAGTGGCTTCCTTGGCCCAGTTGGTCGGATCGAGTTTGCCCTGGACGCCGACGTAGGCGGCCAGCGCGCGGGTGGCAACGCGGAAGCGGTGTTCGTTGCCGCCGCCGTCGTTGGCGATGAGTTCCTCGGCGAAGGCGCCGGCCCGTTGGACCCATCGCTCGACGGCCTTGTCCTTCTCGGCCCACTGTCCCCAGGCGATGTCCGTGGCCGCGCCGAGGTGGGCGTCGATGAGCACCTCCTTCGCCGCCAGTCGAATGGCCGGATGGCGCTCGACGGCCAGCGGATCGGCGATCTTGATCGCTTCCATGTGGTGATCGAGCGCCGCGGCGCAGTCGGGCCGCTCCCCGCTGCCGGCCAGATCGCCCAACAGGCACAGTGCCCGGGCTCGCACGTGCGGCCGGTTTTCGCTGCGCTCGACGGCGGTCTTCGCGGCGGCGATCGCCTCGTCGTGGCGACTTGCCTGCTCGAGGATTTGCGCGAGCGTGATGTAGTAGCGGGCGTTGTCCTTTTCCAACTCGACCGCCCGCATGGCCGCCGGGAGCGCCTCGGACGCTCTGCCCATGGCCGCCAGGACCCGGGCGCGGAGCCAATGGGCCCGCGCCAGGTTCGGCGCCAGCGCGATGGCCTGGTCGAGGTCCTTGAGATTCAGCGCGTGGTGCCGGTCCAGATTAGTCTCCGCCCGAAGAATGAACGGATCGGGGCCGATCGACTCGAGCACGATCTCGGTCACCTGCATCGAGGGTTTGCCGGGCTGGTGGGTTTGTTCGTAGGCGAACAGGACGCCTCGTTCGGGAAATGCCTCGCCGAGGATGTCGCCGAGTTCGTTGGAAACGAGCACGGAGCGGATATCGTTGAGTTGAAGTTGCTCGGCGACGGCTTTGGCGGGGAATGCCTTCTCCAGCCGGATCACGATCGAGGCGACCTTGTCTCCGGAAAGCATGACTTCGATCTGGTTGAACGGTTCGATGGCGTAACGCCGGATCATCACGCCCTCGTGCTCGCGGACCTCGCGAGGCGCTCCCCATGCCTTCTCCAACTCGGCGACCGTGGTCGCGCCCGGCGTGACGCCGCTGAAACTGGCGGTCTCGACCGACGGCGACGCGGCTGATCGCGAGTCGGGGATGGGCTCCAGCGACGGTTCGGCACCGGCAGCGGCGGGCCGGGGCGAGACGCCCGGCGAGGCGGCCGCCGGCTTCGCGCGCGCCTTCGTCGTGGCGACCGTCGGCCGGGGCTCCGCCGACTTGACGCCTTCCTCGGGACCCGTGGGAACGACCCGCAAGCGGGTCGGGGACGTGCTGGGCACGGCGGGCGACGCTTTGCCGTCGGACGACTCGCTCGGCAACACTTGCGGAGCGGACGCCTCGGACGCCGAGTCCGAGCGGGCCGCCGGCGCGACGGCCGAGGAGTCGGTGGGCTGTTCGGCAAGGGACAGCGGGCTCGACAACGTCAAGATCACCACGGCACCGACGACCGCGCCGAGCAAGCAGCGTTGCCCTCGCCGCGCGGTCCATGGCCACTCGTTCATCGTGAAGTGCATGTTGGTTCCTCCTGAACCTGACCGATCACATCGGCGTAAGTACGGGCGAGCGTGCCGCGCGGCCCAGCCTGCCGCCGCACCGCGAGGTCGCCGCGAGATCGCCTACCCAATCCGTGGGGTCCTTTTCTTGACAAGAAAACACGCCTGGCCCGGCTGGAACTTCAGGCGGCGTAGTCTAGCCATCCCCGGCAGTGTGAGTCCATACGGGATTCGCCCTTTTTCGCCCGATTCTCGGGAAAACGATGACTGGAGTCCCCCCGTATAGGGAATTGAAATCGGCGTATTATCGCAGTCTGTACAGTCTGGGATAAATACACAAGACGTGCTGCGGACGCCGGTATCCCGCAAGCAACAGACTGACGGACTGACAATCCGGGTCATTGCCAAGGCCCGGGTTATTGCCAAGGCGGCGTCCATTGTGTTAGAATCAATCCCACTGCTATGGTCTGGGAATTGCACTCAATGGGGGGTGTTCCTATGAAACCATGGGACGAGGATTGCCTGCACTTGGGCTTGGATGACTCCGAGGCATTCGATCCGTTGATGGCTTCCGGACGCCTGCCGCTGACGGACGAAGACGTTGCCGCGATCGAGGCGCTGTGTGACGCGGCTACCCGGGGACCGTTGTTGATCGACGATCAGACCACCGGCGAAGGGGCTGTGGTGGCAACGCTGCCCGACGGACGGCACATCATCAGCCTCGCGCCGGACGCCTCTTCGGACGATCCGGCCGCGATCGAGGCCAACGCCCGGCTGATCCGTCAAGCCCGGTGTCTCTTGCTCCGGCTGCTTCGCGAGCGGGAGCGTTGGCAGCACGAGCGGGCGGAGTTGCTTGAGCGGTTGTACGCGGGGGAATCCGCGACGCACGGCGAGCGTTATGCCCGCCGCATCGCTTCGATCCCGCGGTAGCGCTCGGGTGCGGTATACTCCCTCTCCCTTTGGGAGAGGGGACTTGCTCGTCTCGAATCACTTGAGCGTCAGCTTGCCGGGCTCGACGACGATGACCGTGTCCGCGCGGATGGCGACGGTTTCCTGCCAAGGGGTCGCGGCCGGCGCCGATTGCCACACGGCCTTGGCTTCCGGCGGCAGGACCACGTCGGCGGTCATGCCCTTGGGAATTGACGCCTGCAATTCGTACCGATCCTTCCGCCAGTTCCAGGCGACTTCGACGCGTCCTTGGGGCGTGGTGATGAAGCCTTTGCACCACTCAAGCGAGCCGCCGTTGTGCGGCGTGATCTTCAGGGGCAGTCCAAAGCGGATGCCGAGCACCTCTTCGGTCAGCACTCCGCCCACGCAGCAACCGATGGCATGACACAGGGCGATCTCGGCCACGGGGTCCTCCCACAGCGTTCCCGGCGGGCTGTCGACCATGGGCAGGAACATCGCCTTGATGTCGCGCAACAAGGCGGCGTGATCGCCCAGTTCGGCGCTGACGTCCATGCGTTCGAGGAACGGATAGAGGCCGGCTCGGGCGAGTCCCCGGATGGGCGGGTCCCGCTTGAGCGCCACCGGCTCGAAGTGGTTGGGACGCGAGTTCTGCTTTGGCGTGGGCAGGAAATCGTCGCGCAGCGCCCGCCACATTCGCTCCATCCGATCCGGCGGCGGGATGTGCCCCCACATGACGTAGTACTGCGTCGTTTCGCTCTTCTCGCTCGACGGTACAAGTTCCTTCTTCTCATTGCGGAGCAACACGTCGGGATAGAAGGTATCGCCCGTGCAATAACGGTTCAGCGCCTGCCGCACCCCCGCGGCGAGCTTGTCATACGCTTCGGCGTGGGCGGCGTCGCCGGCGAGGCGTTCGAGCCGGGCGGCTTCGTCGAGCGTCCGGGCGTAGAAGGCGTTGAGCCCGAGTGAAATGCCGTCGACGCGAACGTCGGCGTAATCGAAGAACAGCCACACGGACGGCACGCCCGTCATGTCCAACAGGCCGTCGCTGTTGCGCCACGGGTCGAACGCGGCGAGATTGGCCCGCATGACGGGGATCATCTCGCCGATTAGTTTAGTGTCGCCCGAACAACGCTCGTACACGCCCATGTGCAGGACCCAGAAGAGCGGCCCGCCGGGAATGATACAGTGGTAATACGGGAGGTGCATCGGGTAGGCCAGTTGCACCAGGCCGGGAGGGCCGAGTCGATCGGGGTCGTCCACGCTGTCGGCCCCGTAAAGAATGCTGCGACGGCTGACGCTCGTGTCGCCAAACCTGGGATAGAGAATCTTCTCGATCGAGTACGCTTCGAGCGTATACATGGTGTTGCGTTCGCGGTGCGGACAATCCATGTAGGCGTCCAGGGTGCAGAGCATCGCGGTTCGGGCCGCGCCGCCGTAAATGCGATTCAGCGCGTCGTCGGAGCAGCGAAAATCTCCCTTGGGCTGGCCGTCGAAGCGATACTCGGTCAGCCCGAGCCGGTGCAGCGTGATCCGGCCTTCGCCGCGCTGGACAACGCGGAAATAGCGGACGAACTGCGGCATGAAGGTGACCAGGCTCTGCCGGCCCTCGCGCAGGACGTAGCGGATAGCGTTGTTGCCGACCTGGGCGCGGGGGCGCACCGCGCCGTCGCCCGCGAGACGTTCGTTCCAGGCAATCTCGAGGACTTGCCCGTTGCGGCCGGTCACCTCGAAGCCGAGGAAACCGACGTAACCGAGGCCAAGGTCGTAGGCGATCGACGCGCCGTCGCCCTCGAGGAGCGTATCGCCCGCGCCCTTGCCGGTAACGCCCGCGGGATTGACGGCCGCCGCGGCGTCGTCGCGAAGGTTCTCGCCCTCCAGTCGCCGGAGCCACTCGCTACGGCGGTCCCACTCGGGCCGCGAGACGCCGTCGAGGTCGTAGCGTTCGACGGGCTCGATCTTGCCGACGGCTCCGTCGCTTCGTTGGACGGCGACGACGGCGGTCGGCGGCACGCTCACCAGCGGCGCGGGCAGCGGGATGTCTCGCAATTCGACCTTTCGCCACGGCGGCGTCCCGACCTTGCCCAGCACGACGGCCGGCCGCCATTGTTCCCGCAATACCTCTCGGCCATCGTACTGTTCGACCCATCCGCGTTGGTAGCTGAACCGCAGCGACTGGCGGCTCCACGCGGTGATTTCGGCCGCCTCCCAAGTAGCGTCGGTGGCCGCGACAATCTCTCGCTTGCCGTCGGAGTCCGCCTCCAGTTCGCAGAGGACTCCCGGCGCCTGCGTCAGAGTCTCGAAGGGACAGACGCCGTGGAACGCCTCGATCGTGAGCGTGTTCTTGCCCTGCTTGAGATACCGGCCGACGTCAACCGGATCGACGGTGGCCTTGCCGCGGCTGCTTCGCGCGGGACCGTGCATGACCAACTGCCCGTCGATCCAAAGGCGGTAAAACGTGTCGGCCGTGATATAGGCCGTGGCGCTGGTGGGACGCGAGGCAAGCTCGATCGTCTTGCGGAACCGGACGAACTGGAACGGTTTGGGCGATTGGACGTTGCCCCAGATCCACTGGGCTTGATACTCTCGCGGCGATTCCGAGCCCTGAAGTGCCGCCGCGACGGCCAGCACGAGCACGCTTCCCAAGGCCCGCATCCCACGACTCTCGGCGACTCGACGAAACATGATCGACTCCTTGTTGCGACAATGAGATTACCACAGCCGGGCGGTTGAGTGGCACGTCCCCGAGCGCCAAGCGAAGATGCCATGTAAGAGCCGCGCCGCCGTATTAAGCTCCCGGTTTCAACACCCTTTTCCTGACAAGATCTCAATCGTGAAGGCGGCCCGAGACATCGATTCTACCACGTCCGCGCGGGTTTTGTACCGGGCTTTCGAGTTGGGTGAAGACAAATGGAAGTTGGGGTTCACCACCGACCCGGCTATCCCTCGTTGGGTTGCTCTCCAGCGGCGCCCGACTCCGGCCCGGAGTCTTGGACTTGCCGTGTTATATCCGAGCACGGATCGAGCCTCTCTCCTTGGTGGGAGAAACCATGCCCCTTTTCCAGGAGTGGAGCCATGAGACTCGGTCGTGTCATGCTGGCCATTGCCGCTTTCTTGGTGACCTTCCCGTCGCACGGTGGGCAGCCTGCCGGCTCGCCGCCCGCGGACAGCCATGCCGCTGGTCAGCCCCCCGGAAGGCTGGCTGACGACGCAGGGCGCGACGCGATGGCCAGGCTCCGTTTTGCCCCGATGTGGGTGCCCGTTCCCAAGTACCCGCCGGCGCCCCACTTCCCCCCGGCCGCCGACACGCAGCCCGCCCAGTTCCTTCCGCCGCGTACTCCATGATTCCTTCCGCCGCGTACTCCATGATCTGGGGGCCGCGGTGGCAGGAGGAAATCGGCCTTTCGGCCGAGCAGAAGGAAAAGCTGCTGGCCATCAATGTCAAGGCCGTGGCCGAAGCCAAAGACCGCGCCGAGCAATTCAAGAGACTGTCGCCGGAAGAGCAAAAGGCACAGGTGGAAGCATGGGCGGGGAAAACCGCGCCGTGGCGGCAGCAACTGGACAATGAGATTTGCAGCCGGATCGAGGCGACGCTCACTGCCCAACAGTTGCAGACGCTCAACGACTTCTCTTTCCCTCTGTACGCCGTCGGCCTTCTGTACGATGCCAACGTGCGCCAAGAGATTGGCTTCAACGGCGAGCAAGAAGACGGGCTTCGTCGCATTGCCCAGGAGAGGCTGTCGCGGTTTCAAGAGGTCTACATGGAGCGGGCCGAGAAGTTGTGGGCCATGTTGACGCCGCAACAGCAGGCCGCGCTTCCCGAAGTCGTCAAACGTCAAGGACCGACGTCGGCGGTATTGTCGATCGCCTGGGACCTTGGCTTCGACCTCGATCATCTCGTGCCCGCTTACCCCATGCTCGCGGAGGCGCCGGCGCGCGAGCGCCTTGGGCTCAGCGCCGAGCAACAACAGCACTTGCGCGCCGTCATGGAGGGCTTGGCCGCCGGAAAGGAAAAGACTCGCCAACAGCAGTTGTCAAAGGAAACGCAACCGTCGGAATCCGCGCCGGACTGGGAAGCCGACGCGAAGAAACAGGTGGAGGCCATTCTCAACCCGCGGCAGTTGACGACGCTCAACGAGATCAACTTCCGAAGGCAAGCAGCCCTGGCGCTCGGCTATCCCGAGAAGAGGAAAACGCTCGGCGTCACCGCGCAACAGGCCGCCGACTTCCAGCGGCTCGATGAAGAAACCCACGGGCGACTGTACCGCATCGACCGCGAGATGCTCGGGCAGGCCCTAGTGCTTTGTCACAGCTAAAAATTGGGATTGGTCGTAGGGCGGTTTTTTGGGAAGCTGCGTGGAACACGGAGGTGTCCCATGCAGAAGAAGTACATTGTGCGCTTGTCGAAACAGGAACGCAACACGTTGCGGGAGG
>JAPLNP010000026.1 GCA_026401055.1 Planctomycetia bacterium | reverse complement strand
GGGCGGTGGTGGCGGCGGCGGCGGCGGCGGAGCCGCCTACGGCACGGCCGGCTACGGCGGCAAGGGCGGACGAAGCGCCGGCAACGGCTACGGCGGAAGCATGGGCGGCAGCAATAGCGGCGGCGCGGGCGGACTCGGTGGCACCGACACCGACGGCTCTGGCGGAAACGGCGGCGCGGGCGGGGCCCTCTGGGGTGGCTCGGGTAGCCAAGGCAGCGGCGCCAGCGGCACTAACTCTGGCGGCGGCGGTGGGGGCGGCGGCGGCGGCAATCTGCTCAACCTCGGCGGCGCCGGCGGCACCGGCGGCTCCGGCTCTGGCGGCGGGGGCAAGGGAGCCGGCGGCGGCGCGGGCGGCGGGATACTCCCGTTCGGAAGCATCTACGTCGAGCCCGGCATGGGAGGACCCGGCGGCGTCGGCAACGGCGGGTGCGTCGTCCTAGGCTCAGGCTACGGCACGGTGAACAACTCTGGAACGATCGACGTCACGGCCCCTGGAGCGGACGCTGTCTACGGCGGCGGCATCTATGTCTTCTCCGACAACTTCTCCACGCAAGGACCAGGAACCCTCTTGGGCAACGTTTTCGTGGATCCCAATGGCCAATACTCCACGGACTTCCTGTTCACCGGCGGCGGCGGTGGCGGCGGTGGTGGCGCCGCTGGTCCAATCATCCCCGAGCCCGGCGATGCCAACGGCGATGGTGTCGTCAACGATACCGACGCCTCGATCGTGGGTGCCCACTGGATGAGCACCGACGCCCAGTGGGAAGACGGCGACTTCAACGGCGACAACGTGGTGAACGACCGAGACGCCGCGATTCTGGCGGCCCACTGGTACGAGGGCGTCGAGCAGAACCCGTCCGCCCCCGAACCCACCACCCTCATCTCCATTTGGTGCCTTCTCGCCACCGGTGCCCTTGGCTTCATCTGGCACCGGCGGCGGAAGTCGGCGTAGTCGTTGCTTTGGCAGGCGACGTGAAACCTCGCGCGCGCCCGCGCCCGAGGGTCCGATCCGTGGGGTTGGCAATCCCGGGGCCTGACCCCCGCCGCCCGTCGCCTTGTCACGTCCCCCTGGAAGGGCGTCCAAGCACCTCGGTGCAGTCCTGAACATGACCGTTCAAGCCATTCGGGAGCAGGTCAACCCTGATCTGCATATTCTGGGCATCGTGGTGACCAACGCCCATCGGCGACGAGTGATCACCAAACAAATTGGATTGGAAGCTGGCCTTTTTGGCCCGGTCTTGGGCACGGTTCGCAGTGACGCCCGGCTTCTGTACGCGACCACCGCCGGTCTGGTCCAGAAATTGACCTTATCCAAGGCACTGGACGATTACGCCGATGTGCTTGTCCGACTGAGCGGAGTGCTGCCATGAGCAAACGAGCAAACGGCATATTGAGCGTTCTGGATGGAATCTTGTCGCGAGAAAATCAGCCAAGCCATAGTGCGACATCGGCGTCCGCCATCGCCCAACAGCCAGTCGCAGCCGTCCAGACAGCGGACAATCGTAGCCTGCCACGCCAAGTGGGATCGCGTCGCGGTCGCCCCTTGGGCAAGGCCACGTCGTCGGCATTGCCCAAGGAGAAGGTCACGCTTTGGTTGAGTAGCCCTTTGGTCGCATCGTACCGCGACTGGTCATGGGAAGCCCGGTGTCAATTCAGCCACTTGGTCGGGCGGGCCATGACCGACTATTGCCGCCGCGAACGGAATCCGCAATCTACAGACAGATAAGCAACGCGGAATCGCCTCATCCCGCGATGCGGCATACCAACGCAAGCCATCCTTTGCCGGGCGTTCGGCAAGGCGTAGGCGGCATTGCATCAAGTACTGATAAGCGTGCGGGAAGTCCGCTCTCAGATTGTCTTCCGACAGGACACGACCGTCCGAGTCATACGGGAAGATGCACAGATCGCGGGAGTCGGGAGCCCGATAGCCTCTAATGTGCCGTCCCCGGATGATCGTGCGAGTCACATTCCCTTCCAGCCGATAGGTCTTGCCATCGACTCGTGAACGGCCGAAGACCACTTGCTTGAAGGTCCGCCCCACCTCCCACATCAGAAAAACGTCGTCCGCGCCTGTGTTGAGCCCTTGGCCAATTCCGCCGAGGAATTGCTCAAGAGGGCGGCCGACAAACCGGATGTGTGCAAGCCACGCGGTATCCTCGTGGGGAAGCAAATGCCAATCGGGCCAGTCGAAGGCATGGCTCGGCATGTCGTGCATCACGAGATCGGGAGCCGAGCCCACGTCGGCGTGAGACAGCCTGCCCAGCTTTGCGCGTATGTCCCCAACGCTCTTGACCAGCACATGGCGGGATCGGTAGAGATCGGCCTTTTTCGCCAGCGACAACAGAGCGATCTGGGTGACTGCCTCGGGATACACTTCCTTGTCCTCAAATTCGACGATCTCGATGATCCGACTCCGCTGCGCGATGATTCGGCGCATCCTGTTACCGCCCAGCGTGCGAATGAAGGAATTCGAGAGGCTGAAACCGAGGTATCCGCCATCCGCGAGAACATCCAAAGCCTTCTCAATGAAGAGCATGTAAAGGTCGAATTGCCCCCGGCGCGCCGACTGGAATTGCCGTCGATATGCTGCGATCTGCTCTCGCTGACTTCGGTACAACTCGCGCAGGCGGACAAACGGTGGGCCGCCAACGATCGCATCGACGCAGCCATGCGGTAAATTGTCCTCCACATCCAGGAAACTCCGGCAAATTATGTTCGCTCGCAGGTCTGGCGGAGCCACCGCACACTGCCGTCCATCCTGGAGATCGACAACCGACGCTTCCCACACGGCGAGCAGCAGGAGCCTGATCGTCCAAGTTACCGCCCGCTCGTCAATGTCGATGCCAAAGAGCATTTCGCTCAGCACATCGAAACGCTCCTGAAACCACGAGTCTACGGAATCATCCGCGTTGCCAGCGTGATCGTCCAGCCACCGAAGCACGTATCGTAATACCGCGATCAGGAACGCGCCGCAACCGCAAGAAGGATCGAGAAGACGGAGCCTCTTGATTTCGTCAATCGAGCGCCCTGCGAATGCTCGATCCAAGATGGCGTTGACGAGGTAATCGACAATCGGGGCAGGCGTGTAATGGATGCCCCTTTCGTAGCGGCGGGAAGCAACTGTGCCGAGAGGGTTGGCGACACAAAGCTGATGAAAGTCCCCAAAGAACGAAATGGGCAAGGGGTGGTCGCGGAATAGCAGCCATAGTGCGTTGGCGATCCGCTCCTCCCAACCCGACGCGAAGATAGCGGCGGGGATGGGTGAGTCTACCGCAGTCCAGACGGGATCGAATACCGACCGAAGAATCGGACACGAGAAGGACGCCTGTATTGCCTCCCCAAGACTCCACGAGGTTGGTTGAGAAGGGCCACTACAGAAGCATTGAAGATCGCGGATGCCAGCCTTAGTCCATCGCTCGACGTAGCAGAGCAGGAGCCTCGTACCGAGGAGGTGATCGACCAGCCGGGCGAGGTCCGCTGGTTGCGTATCGCCACAACCCTCTCGAATGCAGTGGTGGAACAACGAGACTCGCCAGCGATGAAGATACTTCCAGAACCGCCTTGCCTGAGACGGAGCGGGAACCCATCCAGGTTCGAGGAGACGGGGCATGTCCCGAGGATTATCTTGATCGAGAGCCATTTCTTGCGCAGTCCTCAAAGCACGCAGTTACATCGTCCGATGCTCTCTGGCAGGTCAAGTGACGCGAACATCGCTTCGTCTTCCAAGCACAGGCCGATCTCCAGATCGGGACACTGCCGCCGAATGCAGCCGACCAGGTATCGGAAGACCTCTTCGCGCGTGGAGCGGCTGAAACGCAGCCGTCCATCGCCCGACTTGGTTGGCCCGCGGCTGAGCAGCGTGGAAATCGCGTTCTGTTTGCCGAGTTTGAGTTCCATGAGTCGATTGGCTTGTGGGTAGGAACAGATGGAACCGAGCGTGATCCGCGACAATGGGGTGGATTCGAGCAACGTTACGATGAATCGTCCGTAGGTCTCCTGCCAATCGCCCACCGGGATGATCGGCATGACCACCGCCCGCACCGGATAACCGGCCTGGGCGCATCGCCGCATGGCGTCGAGGCGGGCGGCGATATTCGGCGTGTTTCTCTCAAAAAGCTGCACGACCTCCGGGGCGTTGACCGTCCACGATAGTTCTACAACATCATTTTGCTATTGGAGGTTTTCGCGGTTTGAGGCATACAGGAGGGATGGTGAATCGAACTGGCCGGTTCGGCGTGTCATGGAAGTCTTTTGGAGGACTTTATCATGGATACGGTCGAACTGCGCGCAGC
>JAPLNP010000581.1 GCA_026401055.1 Planctomycetia bacterium | reverse complement strand
CCTCCCGCAACGTGTTGCGTTCCTGTTTCGACAAGCGCACAATGTACTTCTTCTGCATGGGACACCTCCGTGTTCCACGCAGCTTCCCAAAAAACCGCCCTACGACCAATCCCAATTTTTAGCTGTGACAAAGCACTAGTCGACTGATTTTCGTGTTGCAGGATTTCGCCGGTAATCTGCCGGCCCAGTTATCCACCCCGCAGTTTAGTGGGTTGCTACCGCATGTCAAGAATCGTTCCTTTTCCGGCAATCAACCGGCATTTTCCCGTTCGGGCCAGCTAACTTCGATCGCACCCCGAGTTCGCTCTCTCGGAATTCAGTACCTCGAGAACCCGTGTGGGTTTGGGGGCTCTCGCGGCCAGTACCTTTGGGGATGCGGCGTCAGGCCGCTCTCAGTATGTTAACCCAACGGCCCGTTTTCGGAGTGCCCTTCGGGCTGCGGACGCAACCAGGTTGTTAACCCGGAACCCCCTCGGCCAGGGAGAGTCGGAGAGTTTTTCCCGGGTCGCTGTTAACCTGCCGCGCCAACCGCGAATTTGGCGCTCTCTCGCGGGCGGACAGAGAGGGCGACCCTTGCCCAGTGCCTCGTCGCAAATCCCTTTACGACAACGGGATATAGAAAAACGCCGGGGCGACTCTCGCCTCGGCGTTCACGGTGCCATTACGCAAGTGGGTTGGCGTATCGGCAGTTCTACGACTTGCGTGGGAGTGGCTGCTCGCTCCTGGCTTGCTCAATGTCGGTCGCCAGTTGCGTTACATCTTTTGTGAATTGTGTGAGACATCGGCGTGCGTTCTTCTCGTCCATCTGCTCCACGGTTTTCTTCATGCTGCCGTGCTTGAAGAGAAACTTGTACGCCGTCCTTGCCCGGTCCAGCAGTCCCGGCGTCCAGTCTTCCGAGAGCATCGTGGCTGCCCAGAGCAACTTGCCACCGATGACGAGCTTCTCCTTCGGGGTGGCTGAACTGGTCTTCAGAAAGGTGGCGGCTTGTTCAACGGGACGTAGACGGATTGACATGGCTGTTTCCGATGACTACTAGGGCCGCCCAGAACGCTGGGCACACACCAGAGCCGCCGTGGCGGGACCCCCACCCAGTACGACGATAAACTTGCCATTCTCAAGCGTGAACACGAGGTCAGGCTCGCTGGACGGCAGAAACCCTTTCGCAAGCGGCGCGCCGATCCATCGCTCGACCCAACCGGGCTGGTGCGTCCCATCCGCAACGGCTCGGTCATAATCGTTCCAAGGGCTTTCATTCTGATGTATCCGCACGACCTGCCTGCCGATGCCGTGGTCGTTGAAGTACAGCTTTCCGTCCTGTTTGAAGAACTCGAATTCACCGATTCCGAATCTCTTGTCTGGCGTCGGTGCGAATACGATGGAGTCCTTCAATCCTGTCGGGTCCGCCGCATTGACCGAATCGTTGCGGCAGAGACGATAGAGGTTGGAATCCCCGCTCGCAAAACCGGTGGGGTCGGGGCTCAGCCATGTGGCGTAGTACGTCGTACACCAACGGTTGCCATGATAGCGGTTTCCCGTCGCCGGGTCAAGGTAGCGACCGAAGCTGGAGAAGAGGCTGTCTACCGCAGCGTTCGTTTCGCTCACCCGGGTGCCGAAGGCTTCGTAGGTGATATGGTTGGCGACAGTCCACTCGAATTCCGCGCCGTCATAGCGGAGAATGTCGCGAACGGTGTTCTGGTGGTCCGTCAGGAGCCAGAAAGTGTCTTCGAGGCTGCCGTCGTCGACGGTTTCGTCGGCGAGGATTTGGTCGACCGCCGCGCCCCAGAGGTAGCGGTGGGTTGGGCTGCCGTCCTCGTCCAACTGCAAGACGATCTGGCCGAGGTCGAAGTCGGGGCTGGGGCCGAGGGGCGTGCTGCCGTCGGCGCTGGTGGCGAATTCCGTTAGGCCCCAGTCCGTGGCGAGGCTGTCGCTGTCGTGGATGAAGTATTCCGACTCGCCGTCCAGCGTGCGGACGACCAGGCGGTTGAGGAAGTCGTAGGCGTACTCGACGGTTTGGGTCGGCGTGGCGTCGTCGCCGTGGGCGTAGTTGCTGACTTCGATCAGGCGATTGCGATGGTCCCAGACATACCGCGTTACGTCCGTGTCCAGGGCGCTGTCGCACTCGCCGTCGGCGTTGCCGTCAATGAATCGGGCAAGCGTGTTTCCTTCGGCGTCGTAACCGAACGTGTAGTCGCCGACCGTCTCGACGCGGTTGTACGCGCCGGTGGCGTACGCCTTCGTTGTGCCGCGGACGGTGGACGACTCGCGGTTGCCGTTGTCGTCGTATTGGTAGTGTTGGACCGCCGTGGGGCCGCCGCCGGTGTCGAGCGTGACGTCGGTCAACTCGTCCTGGCCGTTATAGTCGTAGTCGTACAGGCCGTCCTCGGACGAGTCGAGCGTGTCGATTTTGCCGTCGTCTTCGTAGGTGTACCCGTAGGTGATCGTTTCGTTCGTGTCGTTGATCGTGTGGACGAGGTCGGCGAGCCAGCGGAGGCTTGTGTCGTAGGTGTACGTGCTCGCGGCCACCGGGTCCAGGGCGGGACAACCTCCTCCTTCCTTCGCATTGTCAAGACTCGCTGAACCGGCGCAGTTGTCAGAAGTCGCTGGACCAGCACACTACTCCGCGGGAGAACCTCCTCCTCCCTCTCGGTTGTCAAGACTCGCTGGACTACCACAGCCGACGGGCACAATCCAGAAGCAAGCCAATCACCCCGTAGAACGCAAGCATCCCGAGAAAGAAACCGATCCAACCCACGGCCCATGAGCCTGTAATCATCTCGGATAGATAGCCTGTGAAGAACCCCGGACCGAGGAAGACTAGTGCTTTGTCACACCTAAAAACTGGGATCGAGGATGCGGATTGACTCGGCAATTACCGCAGCATTTCAAGCCCTTCATCCCAAGATTAAGCTGTGACAAAGCACTAGGATGGCGGACGGAAAGGCGCCAAAGCTCCCATGCCACCAGACGCTGAACACAAACACGAAGATGATAACCGCTGAAAACGCGATCGCGACAATCGTGAAGGCGTAGCGCAGAAGGAGACTTCTGCGCGGCCCGATGCAGGATACCTGTGATTCTCCGCTGGGAGCGCGGTATGGATTCTCCGCATTCATCTCGACGTTCCTGCCATATCGGAGGATTTGGGCGTTTCGCTGACGGACATTCGACGTGAGCCGGCGTTGATCTCCGTCCCCATAGGATGACGTCTTACGAAATCCGAGGCAGACCAACGACCGGTAAGCGTGGGCGGCCTTTCGGAGTCTCTTGGCTTGCGTATCTCTATCGGCTGGCGTTGGTAGTACTTCCGGATTCTACTTCCTCTCCATGGCTTGTATTGATTCGTGGTCTTGTACGTCCCATCTGGATGAAACGTATACTCGGTCCCATGCGGCAGAATTGCATACCAGTCGTCAATCGCCCTTACATGCGCCTGCAAAAACGTCGCCATCTGAATACAGTAGTCTTTGCCTTGTTTGTCTTCTCTGTCTTCTGCCACGTTACACGCTCTGATGTCAACAGACGCATCATCGGCGAGAAGCCTCTTGAGCCTCGTGAGGAACTTGTACGCCTCGGAGTTCTTGTCCTTAACATCAACCAGCCTGCCAGGGCAAAAAACTGACCCATGCCCAGAGAAGATAACCATCTTGATTTTCTTCCCGGACTTCTCGATTTCGTCCAACGCGGCGTTGGCCGCCTTCCAATCCGGGTCCTCCGGATTGATCATGATACCCCTGTCTGCGCCCGCCCAATTGGCAGCGCCTGCGGCCACCTGACCACATATCCGAGGGAAATGCAATGGATACGACTATGGGCTGCGCCTCAGCCCACTCAAAGTACTCAAATGCGTTGCCTGACAAATACTCGAATTGCAGCCCGCTCGGATCCGTTGCGTTAGGACCAGAGCCCTGACAATACCGATAGAGATTCGCATCACGGGCCAGGAAACCGATCCGGTCCTCGGACCACCAGCGGGCCATCGGCTGATTATACCAGCGGGCGCCGTTCTGCTGCAAGTCGGTTGCCGCGTCGAACAGGCGGGCGGTCCAGGCGAATAGGCAATCGGTGGCCGCGCTGGTTTCGCTTACCACCTTGCCAAAGGCTTCGTAGACGATGTGGTTGGCGAGGGTCCACTGGTTGTTCACGGCATCGCACTTCACCATGTCGCGGACGCTGTTTTGGTGGTCGGTCAAGAGCCACAGGACGTCTTCGAGGCTGCCATCGTCGACGGTCTCGTCGGCGAGGATTTGATCGACGGCCTGGCCCCAGAGGTAACGGTGAGTCGGGCTGCCGTCCCCGTTCAACTGCAAGACGATCTGGCCGAGGTCGAACTCAGGATCGGGCCCGAACGGGGCCTCGCCCCCTTCGCTCGCGCCGAACTCGCCCAATATCCAGTCCGTGGCCAGCGAGTCGCCGTCGTAGATGAAGTATTCACCTTGACCGTCAACGGTTCGGACGACCAGCCGATTCAAGAAGTCGTAACCGTACTGGGCTGCCTGGCTGGCGTTCGCGTCGTAGTCCGCGTAAGTATCGTAGTTCGTGACCGCGACCAGCCGGTTGCGGTGGTCCCAGGCGTACTCCACGATCTGGGTGTCCCCCGTGGTGAGAGTTCCGCTCTCGTCCACGTCCGTGAACTTCAGCACCGTGTTGCCTTCGGCGTCGTAACCGAAAACGGTGACCGTCGTGCCGTCGTCGACCGACTCAAGACGGTTGTACGCACCGGTGGTGTAGGCACTACTGGACAAGCCAGCAGTGGCACACGTGCGGTTGCCGTTGTCATCGTACTCATAATGCTCGACCGCCGTCGGGCCGCCGCCGGTGTCGAGCGTGACGTCGGTCAACTGGTCCTGGTCGTCGTAATCGTAGTCGTAAAGGCCATCCTCGGACGAGTCGAGCGTGTCGATCTTGCCGTCGTCCTCGTAGGTGTAGCCGTAGGTGATCGTTTCGTTCGTGTCGTTGATCGTGTGGACGAGGCCGGTGAGCCAGCCCAGGTCGGCGTTGTGGGTGTAGACGGTCGAGGCGACAGGATCGAGCCCGGCGAGGTCGGCGAACCGCGCGATCGTTGCCAGTTGGCCCGCTGAGTTGTAGCTAAAGTCCACCCGCTTGTCGGCGACCGCGTTGCCGCCCGACACGTCGGTTTGGGTCACCTGTGTGAGCCGGCCGAAGGAGTCGTAGGCATACTCGTTCTTGAAGTCGTCCGTGCCGTCGACCGTGGCCGAGACGGTCTTGAGGTCGCCGCGGCCGTAGATGTAGGCGAACGTCACGTTGTCCGTGCCCGACAGGTCGGCGAAGTCCCACGAGGCGGCCGTCAGATAGCCCGCGGCGTCGTAGGTGTACGCCAGGTCAACGTCCGTATCGTTGACCGCAAAGCCCGTCAAGCGGCCGGCGGGGTCGTAGGTGTAGCTGTACCGGATCGTCCGGTCCGGCGTCGGGGTGGGCTCGTCGCGGGGGTCGTCGCCGGTGTCGTACCACTTCTCGAACTCGATGAGCTCCTCGGCGTTGTAGAGATACTCGACCGCCCGGCCGTTGCGGTCCGTGTAGATCCAGAGGCGGCCGTTGGCGTCGTAGACGTACTCGCGCGTGAGCGTCTGTTGGTCGATGACGATCGACTCGCACGTCACGCGGCTTTCGGCGTCGAGCACCCAGGTGGTCGCGTTGCCCACGGCGTCGATCAGCGTAGCGAGGTTGCCGTCCTCGTCGTAGCCGAACTGGATGGTCGCGGCGTCCGCGGTGCCGTAGGCGTAGGTTAGCCCGACCGCTCGGCCGAAGTCCGGGCTGTCCGGATCGTCCTCGTACTCGATCCGCGTCACCGCGCCCGTCGGATCGGCGATCGACCGCAAGAGGCCCGCCGGCAGCGTGCCGGAGCCGTCGGTGTAGGCGTACTCGGTCACGAGGTCGTCGGTTTCCTCGCTCGCGTCGTCATCGAGGCCGACGACGCGGACGACCGCCGTCACGCGGCCGGTGGCGGGGTCGATCCGCTGTTTGATGAGGCGGCCTTCCTGGTCGGTGTAGCTGGCGACCTGGCCCGTGGCGGCGTCGTAGGTCCACTGTTCGCTGGTGTCGTCGTCGTAGTCGAGCCGGGTGAGGTTGCCGTTGGAGTCGTAGATCGCCCCGGCGGCGGTGTCGGAGTCGGCGGCGGCCCGGAGCGAGTACATTCGCTTGGCGGCGGGGCCGACGTCCATCGCGCCGAAGTCGAGCTTGGTGCCCAAGGCGTCGCGGGCGGCGTCGCCGGGGTCGACCGGGTGACGTAGCTGCCGTCCTCCTTGATCTTTTCACTCAGTTGTCTTGGACTGGGATAGAACGGAACGAAGGGAATCGGATGAAGTGCGAAGCATGCCAAGCTCTGGATCACTTTGCTCTTTGGCTTGACACAACCGCGTTAGCGCCTCTGACGCCATCAGGATGTCCCTTGCCACAACACTCACATGCACACGAGCCTCCGCAACAACATTTTCTCCGCCACGACGGTCGACAAATGCAACAATGAGATCACTCTCCTTTGCCGTCAGATCAATCCTAAACGGACCATCCATGAACCATAATTGTTCAGACTCAGACTCGCCGCGGAGGATACGAATCATAGCATCGCACCACCAACCCAGCAGGACAAAAGGAAAATCACTCCAGCCGTCGGCGGGAAAGTCAAGTCCGCCCACATTCCAGAACAGAACCCCGGTGGCGTCCGCGTTGCGCACAAACTCCACGCTGTTCACGTCCACAACGATACGAACATTCCCATGCAATGGTTCTTCCATGTCGTCTCATATTGGGTAGGCGGTCGTGATGATCTTCTTCACTCTGTCAAGCCACATCTCGATTTCAATGCCCGCGGAGGTCCCTCGAAGGAGAATCCTATCCCCCTGCGTTTTGATCCGTTTTGCATTGCGGTAGGCCTGTCGGACCACTCGCTCGATTTGCGTGGCAGTCATACCGCTTGGGAAGAGCGATTTCGCGGAATTGGCCAATACTCTGGCGCCGCCAGCAGTGTGCCCGGAGACGACGTGCTCGATCTTAATTCCGACCTTCTTCCACGCAGGCAGGTTGACTGCTTTGGAGAGCGCGCAATTATTATGCACCCAGATTGCCGTTTGGGCGCCTTGGCCATCTTCGACGAAGTAGGTGTGGCCGTCGGCGACTTCCAGATTGTACACCATCGCCGGCGTGTCGAGCAACTGGCTGTAGTTCTCGACCACGATCGTCGTCCGGCCGTCG
>JAPLNP010000561.1 GCA_026401055.1 Planctomycetia bacterium | reverse complement strand
CATGGCCAGGGTCCTTTCTGAAACGTTCTGTCTTCACCAAACCGCCCCGAGGCAGCCAGTTTACCACAGAAATCCCAGTTTCCCCTATTGACCTTTTTCGCCCCCCGCCACCGCGCGCAAAAGCTGACGTGCACCCCCGGCGGTCTATGAAACAAAATGGGGCTGGCATGATATTTCCGAAGAGAACCTGAAATTAAATTGCGATTGAGATTTGAGACCACCATGAGTGACACCATCACGGCGAGCCGTTCGCTTATCGAGCCGATTTATTCACAGACCGACCCGAGTCAGCCTATCGACCTGGGGCAAGCAGAAGTTCTGTTCGACTTCAATGGCACGACATATCAGAAGACGGCCGACGTCAGGATGAAGTTCATGCCGGACGATCAGCTTGAGTTTCTCTGCTCATTGGATGGCGTGCCTCCAAAGGCCATCTTTGAATCGCTGAACCATGTTGGGCAAGAGCAGAAGCTTACGCTGATCGAAAGAAACTTGACCATCGACATGAACTGCTTGGCCGTTGGTGGCGACTACGATGGAATGCTCTTCTCCCCCACGAGATCACCCGTTGCGGTTACACCTCCGTCGAACTGCATTTCTTCCGTGACGTTCCATCTGTTCAATTTCCCGGACTTTCGTGGCCCCGACAATTACACCCTCACCACGGGCTCCCCGCCATATCAGGGAGGGCGCACTTGCGGTCGGGTCGTGCTCAAAGCGAACGGGTGGGAAATCACCGTTGCAGCCACAGACCAGACAGACGTTCTAACCAAGGCTTTGAAACGCCAAGGTGGCTATGTTATCACGCACATGGGCCGGGTCGTGCGGGAGGACAACGCGACGTTCTCCAGCAAGCAAATCGAGGATCTCTTGAGTTGCCTACAATACTTCCTCTCGTTTGCCCTTGGCCGTTGGGTAGGTGTGGCGCTGCCAGTTGGATTCGATGTGGATGGAAACAGGGTCTACGAACAATGGGGCATGGGGAGAACTGCCGATGGCCCCTGGAATGGCGGATTGTCATGGTTTGACGTGCATCATGGGGAATTGTTGCCCCAGGTCTTCCCTGGTTTTGTGTCTCTCTGGACCAATCCACTTTGGCACCGGCCTTTGACACACGCCATCTACTGGTATGCGGGCGCGTGCGACCGCAGGGTCGGAATCGGCACCGATGCCGGTTTGATTCTCGCTCAGGCCGCCTTGGAATCGCTCGCTTGGACCTACTGCGTGATCGACCGAAAGATGGTGTCAAAGTCAGCGTTCAAGCGCGGCGGACTTGCCGCCTCGGACAAGCTGCGGCTTCTGGCTTCATCTTTGTCTACAGACATTCCACGAGACATCCCGACCAGTTTGTCTGCACTGCACCAGAAGCCGGGAGGAGGCAGGTGGGCTGACGCCATGGACGCGATAACCAGCATCCGCAACTCTCTGGTCCACGCGGACTCCAAGACACAGTTTCCAACCGAATCGTACTTCGAGGCGTGCAAGCTGGCATTGTGGTATATCGAAATGGCTCTTCTGCGACTGTGTGGCCACACCGCGAAGTATGCCAATAGACTGGCCGAAAGAAGATGGGCGGGCACGGTTGAGCCTGTCCCGTGGGCGCACAGCGAAGTGGACCAGCAATGATTCGCGCCGGACCCGTTTATCCGCCCATCCATTCGGCAAACGTGATGACCAACGAGGCTTAAAGGAAATCGTCATTATGGCTAAGAAGCGAACCGCGAAGGACCGCGCCTCGACCAAGGTCGAAACGATCCGCCACAAGGACAAGCGGAAGAACATCCCCACCGAGGAACTCCGCGACTTCGTGGCCGACGAGGAACTCGCGCCGAAAACCGTGCTCTACCCGCGCGATCCGTCGCTCGATCCGCAACTGGTCTGGAAGGGCAAGGACGAACAGGACCGCGAAGACCTGGCCGTCCCGGTCGTGCCGATCTACATCCAGGAGAAAATCCACCCCCAGGCGATCATCGACGCCCTGCCGCGAATCCAACGCTCGGAAGACCAACAACTCGACCTCTTTGCCGATTTCAACGGCGGGCCGACCGATTTTGAG
Organism: Planctomycetia bacterium; assembly: GCA_026401055.1. Taxonomy (GTDB): domain Bacteria; phylum Planctomycetota; class Planctomycetia; order Pirellulales; family Thermoguttaceae; genus JAPLNP01. The sequence goes on along the minus strand of JAPLNP010000561.1, from coordinate 268 downwards.
CAGAAGGTGGACTTCTACCATCACGACAAGAACTGGGCGAACCGGCTGATTCTCGGCGATTCGCTCTTGGTGATGACCAGCCTGGCGGAAAAAGAAGGGCTCAAGGGCAAGGTGCAGACAATCTACATTATAATGGTCGGGAGTTTTCGGGCGCGTGAATAAGGTGGATTCGCCGATGAGGAGTGGAGACTCCAGGAGGCGAATGGATGACGAGGACGCGTAGAACGTTTTCGGAGGCTTTCAAGGCGAAGGTGGCGCTGGCGGCGAT
>JAPLNP010000669.1 GCA_026401055.1 Planctomycetia bacterium | reverse complement strand
CGGCACGCATACCGAGTACTGCTCGGCTCCGCGCCGGCTGGTCTCCGTCTTGAGGGCCTGGAGCAGGACGACCATCAGCACGGGGTACAGCACGATCGGGACGACGACCATGGCGATGAGCGTGCGACGGTCGCGCAGCGTCTCGACCAACTCCTTGCGGTAGACCACCCAGACTCGGTGGTAGCGACTCATGGGCGGGCCTCGCGCGCTGATTGCGGATTTCGGATTGCGGATTCGTCTCTTGCTGGTGCGAGTCCCGACGCACGTCGGGATTCTCGCACCCATCAGGTAGCTCTTGCTGGTGGTCGCGGTAGGGGCGCCGGTTACCCGGCGCCCCCCGCACGGATCCGTACTGGCGGTTTTCCCGCATACGGCTCTTGTCTTGGGTGTCTGGCATAAAAGCGTTCGCTGGGATACGTTTGCTGGATACGAACGGGTGGCAGTAGGGAGTCCGCGAGCCGACCAAAGGTATCCCATGTGAATCGGTCTCGCTGGCTGCGTCGCCGCAGCGCTTGCAGCCAGTGCCGCTTCACCTGGGTGCGAAAGACATCTAACGCCTGGCTATTGCCGGGTACCGCAAAGTAGTTGAAGTACCCGCGCATCACCTGCGCCAGCCATTCCGCCACCTCGTGGAAGGCGTCGTGGCGGCGACGCTTCAGCGTCTCCCCGATCGCCTTCAGTTTGGCTCGCATCCGTTTGCCGATGGTCTTGCGCCAGATCGTGAACTTCCCGTTGGTTCGCGTCTTCCCGCAGTAGTGCGTGAAGCCCAGGAAGTTGAACGTCTCCGGCTTCCCTTGTCCACGACGACGACGATTCTCTTCGGCGAATCGGCCGAACTCGATCAGTCGCGTCTTGTCCGGGTGCAAGGCCAATCCAAACGTCGCCAGTTGTTCCCGCCACTCGTGCAGGAATCGCGTGGCGTCCTGATGGTGCTGAAACCCCAGCACGAAATCGTCCGCATAGCGCACGACGATCACGTCGCCGCGGGCCTGTTGACTCCGCCACTGCTCTACCCATAGGTCGAAGACGTAATGCAGGTATGTATTCGCGAGTAGCGGCGATATTCCCGCCCCTTGCGGTACCCCTACTTCCGTCTCTGACCATCGACCGCCTTCCATCACCCCAGCCCTCAGCCACTTGGCGATCAGGCGGATGATCCGGCGGTCGCCGATCCGGTGCTCGATGAACTTCAGCAGCCATTCGTGGTTGAGGGTATCGAAGAACCCTCGAATGTCCGCATCGAGCACCCAGTTCACCTTCCGATGGGCGATCCCCACCCATATCGCATCCAGGGCCTGTTGCGCCCCGCGTCCGGGTCGGAACCCATAGGAAAAGCCCAGGAAGTCCACCTCATAGATGCAGTTCAGGACCGTGGCCACCGCCTTCTGGACGATCTTGTCCTCCAGGGCGGCGATCCCCAACGCTCGTTGCCCGCCATCCGACTTGGGAATGTAGGTCCGTCGCGTTGGTAATGCACGATACGACCCGCGATGGATACGCTCGTGCAGGTCCTTGAGCCGATCTTCCAAGGTGACTTCATACTCGCCCCACGTCATACCATCGACGCCGCTGGCCGCATCCGGCTTCAGTTCGTGGAAGCTCGTTCGCAGTAGCTCCGTCGTGACATGGTGCAGCAGGGTCGTGAACCTCGCACGCTTATCCCGGCGTGCCGCTTCTCGCACCCGTTCCAGACCGCTCGGCATGCTTGACCGGTCCTGCGCCCGGGGCATGGTCGTCTGGTCCGAGTTCCCCTTGACCCGTTGCCTTCCCTCCACCGACTCCGCCGGGGACTCGTCTCCTTTGTTCGCCGGCTTCTCCGGTACTATGCAACGGTCCGACTTCCCCGCCTCGTGCATGCCGGACGTGCGGCTTGTCGCCTTCTCCGGCCGGCCCGTCACGCCATCTCGCGTGGCGGGCGAGGCGGGGACCTCCCGGTTCCCGTGCAGGGAGTTTCCACACGTGCTCAGGGTCTTCGACTCCGCGGGACCGCCCGGCGACTCGCGATTATCGCCGCCGGACATGTTGCCTTCCCCACATCTCGACGAGGTCGGCGTCCACGCATCGGTGATTTCGGAGCTCAATACCTGGCCCGCGTGTACCCCTGTCAACGCTTCGCCTGCGGTCTTGCGGCCGCCTACGCATGACTCGGGGCCGGTGTGACCCGCTACGTCTTCACCGTATGGCTCTTTCATCCACTACTCCCCGCCGGTCTCCCGGCGCACCGAGAATCCCTTCTCGCACC
>JAPLNP010000244.1 GCA_026401055.1 Planctomycetia bacterium | reverse complement strand
GGTGCACCTGGGGCGGGGGGAACGGGGCACGGGGACAGGGGCCCGGGGTCGGGGGTCAGTTGTCAGAAAACACGCCCCCGGACTGCGTTCGAGGGTTCCACTTTCCACCTTTTACTTTCCACCTTCCACTTTCCACCTTCCACTTTCCACCTTCCACCTTCCACTTTCCACCCTCCACTTTCCACCTTCCACCGTCCACCTTGGTCATTGGAACTTCGTCCTTGGTCATTTCCGAGCCATACGACACGATTATTATCGGCGCCGGCATGTCGGGCCTCGCCGCCGGAATCCGCCTGGCCCATTACGACCAGCGGGTCTGCATCCTCGAGCGCCATACGACGATCGGCGGGCTCAACTCGTTCTACCGGCTCGGCGGACGCGTGCTCGACGTCGGACTCCACGCGGTCACCAACTACGCGCCCAAGGGCGACCGTCGCGGGCCGCTGGCGCGTCTGCTTCGCCAACTGCGGATCCGCTGGGACGACTTCGCCCTGGCGCCGCAGGTCGGCTCCGAGATCGCCTTTCCCGGCGTCCGGCTCCGCTTCAGCAACGACATGGCCGTCTTCGAGTCGGAAATCGAGAAGCACTTCCCCGACCAGGCGGACAACTTCCGGCGTCTCGTGGCCGCCATCGTCGACTACGACCAACTCGACGGCGACTCGGGCCGATCCGCCCGGGCGGAGGTCGCCCGGCACGTCACCGACCCGCTCTTGGCCGAAATGATTTTCTGCCCGCTGTTGTTCTACGGCGGCGCCCGCGAACACGACATGGACTTTCACCATTTCTGCGTCATGTTCCGCGCGATCTTCATGGAGGGGCTCGCGCGGCCGTTTGCCGGCGTGCGGTTGATCCTCAACAAGCTGGTCCGCCAGTTCAAGTCGCTCGGCGGCGAGCTGCGTCTTCGCGCGGGCGTGCGGCGGATCGCGGTCAACGGCGAGAGGGTCGAGAAGGTCGTGCTGGAGGACGGCACCGAGTTGACGGCCCGCCGCGTCCTCTCCTCGGCCGGATGGCACGAGACGATGCGGCTGTGCCAGCAGGAGGATGAGTCGCGGCTGGAGGGCGGAATGTCCTTCCTCGAATCGATTTCGATCCTCGACACCGAACCCAAGGCCCTGGGCCACGATCGGACGATCGTCTTCTTCAACGACTCGAATCGGTTCCACTACGAGACGCCCGACGAACTGGTCGACACGCGAAGCGGCATGGTCTGCTCGCCGAACAATTTCGCCTACGACGAGCCGCTGGGCGAAGGCTGCATGAGAGTCTCGTCGCTGGCCAACTTCGAACGCTGGGCGGCCCTGGACGAGGAGTCCTACCGCGTGGCGAAACTCCGCTGGTACGACCGGACGGTGGCCGCGGCCGTTCGCTTCGTGCCCGACTTCCGCTCGGCAGTGATTGCGACTGACGTCTTTACCCCCAGGACCATCACGCGATTCACCGGCCACCAGCGTGGCGCCATTTACGGGGCCCCGCGCAAACGCCACGACGGCCGCACCCATCTGGACAACCTCTTCATCTGCGGCGCCGACCAGGGCTTGGTGGGCATCGTCGGCACCCTGCTCAGCGGCATCGTCGTCGCCAATCGGCATATGCTGGCGGGAGGGGCTGGCGATTAGGGGGCAGGGGCCACGGGTCAGGGGTCAGGGGTCAGGGGTCAGGGGTCAGGGGCCAGGGAACAGTGGGAAAACGCCCCCGCGTTGCACGCGGGGGGTGGTGGCAATGCGAGAACGTCGGGTGCCATCGGCTGCTTGCCAGCCAGTGCCGCGACGGGCCACACCCTTCGCCGGAGGCTCAGGAACGTGCCACCCGCCGGCAACCGATTACCGATAACCGACAACCGACCGCCCCATGCCCGCCGATCCTCTCGAAAACCTCCGCCAGAGCTACGACGTCGTCGTGATCGGCGCCGGACTCGGTGGACTGACGGCCGCCAACACGCTTGCCCGCGCCGGGCACTCCGTGCTGCTTCTGGAGCAGCTCCACAAGCTCGGCGGGCTGGCCACGTGGTTTCGCCGGCCCGGGGGTCACGTCTTCGACGTCTCGCTGCACGGCTTCCCCGTCGGTATGATCAAGAGTTGCCGCCGCTACTGGAGCCGCGAGATCGCCGACTCGATCGTCCAGCTCAAGAACATCCGGTTCGACAACCCGATGTTCTCGCTGACCACGAGCGTCGACCGCGACGACTTTACGAAACTGCTGATCGAGAAGTTCCAAATCCCAGCCGAGACGGTCAACGAGTTCTTCGACACCGCCCGTGGCATGAACTTCTACGACGACCAGGCGACCACCACCCGGCAACTCTTCGAGCGGTATTTCCCCGGCCGCGAGGACGTCGTGCGGCTGCTAATGGAGCCGATCACGTATGCCAACGGCTCGACGCTCGAAGACCCCGCGCTCACCTACGGCATCGTTTTCTCGAACTTCATGTCCAAAGGCGTGTTCACTTTCCAGGGCGGAACCGATCGGCTGATTTCGCTCGTGAAGAAGGAACTCGCGGCCAACGGCGTCGACGTCCGGGCTCTCGCCGACGTCGAGAAGATCCACGTCGACCGCGGCCGCGTCACCGGCGTCACCGTCAACGGCCGCGAGGTCAGAACCCGAGCGATCGTCTCGAACGCCAACCTGAAATCGACCATTTTGAACCTGGTGGGCCGGGGACATTTCGACCGCGATTTCGCCGACCAGGCCGAGGCGGTGCGGCTGAACAACTCCAGCGCCCAGGTCTACATGGCGATGAAGCCCGGGGCGATGATCGACGAGTCGTGCGGCGACCTGTTGTTCAGTTCGACTGCCCCGACGTTCCGCACGGACATGCTCTTGAGCCGCGACATCACGAGTCGCACCTATTCGTTCTACTACCCGAAGACCCGGCCCCAGCAGCCCCAGCCGCGGTGCGTGATCGTCTCGAGCACGAACGCGAACTACGCCGATTGGGCCGAGTTGCCCGAGCCCGAATACCGGCGAAGCAAGGAAAACCTGGCCGAAACGACCCTCGACGCGATCGAGAAGTACGTGCCGGACATCCGCGACAAGCTCGATTACATCGAATGCGCCACGCCGCGAACCTTCCAGCGGTACACGAAGCACCTCGACGGGGCGAGCTTCGGCACCAAGTTCGAGGGCCTGGCGGTCAGCCGCGCGCTGCCGGAGCAGATCGCCGGCCTCTACCACGCCGGGAGCGTCGGGATTATCATGTCCGGGTGGCTCGGCGCGGTGAACTACGGCGTGATCGTCGCCAACGACGTCGACGCCTATCTGATGAAGGGTGAGCGATGAGCCGGCAACAAATCCTCGACGCCATCCCCCACCGCGAGCCGTTCCTGCTGGTCGACGAGATCGTCGAGTGGACCGACTCGCGGATCGTCTGCACCAAGACGTTCTCCGGCGACGAGGACTTCTTCGCCGGCCACTACCCGGGCTATCCGCTCGTGCCGGGCGTTCTGCTGTGCGAAGCCGCCATGCAAGCCGGCGCGGTGCTGCTCTCGCGCCACCTGGCCGAAGCCGGCGGCCGTGTGCCGGTCGCCACGCGGATGAACGACGTCCGCTTCAAGCGAATGGTCCGGCCGGGCGAGACGATCCGCATGGAAGTCGAACTGATCGAGCAACTCTCCGGCGCGTTCTTCCTCAAGGCGAAATCCACCGTCGACGGCAAGACCGCCGTCCGCTTCGAGTTCGCCTGCACCGCCGCGGAGCAGAAATAGGGGCCACGACCATGGATTTCCTGCAACTCGCCGACAAGACGATCCTGATTGTCGGCGTCGCCAACCGCAAGAGCGTGGCGTACCGGATTTCGCGCGTTGTGGAAGAAGCCGGCGCAACGTGCGTCTACGTGGTCCAATCGGACGAAATCAAGGACTCGGTGTCGAGACTCGTCGGTGACGCCGAGATCTACGTCTGCGACGTCGAGCACGACGACGAGATCGCCCGGCTGCGGGAGGAACTCGGCCGCCGCCACGAGCGGTTCCACGGGCTGGTCCACTCGATCGCCTTCGCCGATTTTTCGGACGGCATGAAGCCGTTCCACGAGACCGGCAAAGCCCAGTTTCTGCAAGCGGTCGACATCTCGTGCTTCTCGCTGGTCTCGCTCTGTCGGGCGCTTAAGGACCTGCTCGACCCGGACGCCTCGGTCGTGACGATCTCGATTTCGACCACCCGAATGGCCAGCGAAAACTACGGCTACATGGCCCCGATCAAGGCGGCGCTGGACTCGTCGCTGGCGTTTCTGGCCAAGTCGTTCAGCGCGTTCTCGCGAGTTCGTTTCAACGCGGTGGCCCCGGGCTTGCTGAAGACGTCCGCCTCGGCCGGCATCCCCGGGTACGTCGACGCCTATCTCTACGCCGAGGAAGTGATCCCCCGCAAGAAAGCGATTGAGACGGACGAGGCCGCTAACGTCGCGGCGTTTCTCCTGAGCCCACGTTCCAGCGGCATCAACGCCCAAAAGATCGTCGTCGACGCCGGCATGTCGATCAACTACTTTGACACCGGACTGATCCGCCGCGCGATGCGTCCGGAGTGAACTGAGCCGCGCCGCCACATACTGAGCCGCGACCGTGAGGGAGCGGTGTCGGCAGAACGCCGGTCACGCCGAATCACACCGCTCCCTTACGGTCGCGGCTCGGCTTGCCGCCGCGTCGTGCGCAGGTCACTCCACCGTGGCCTTGCCCAGCAGGTCTTGCCAAAAATCCCGGGCCGCGCGATGGGCGTCGAGCACGGCGCCGCGCTCGGCCGGGTCTTCGATCTTCTGGATCTGCCGGGCACGCTCGTAAACCCAGTCGAGGAAGAACTGCACCGCCGAGCGGGAAATCCGCCGCTGGTAGCCGACCTCGACGTAGTACGGGCCGGTCATCGCAAATCGGTACGTCTTGGGAAGATCCGTCACCGCCCGGACGAGAAACCAACCGCTGCGGTCGAACCGCACCTTGGGCAACTTGCCGGTTTTCTGGTACTCGTCCAAGCGAACCGTGTGCTCGACCTGGCCGTTCTTGACGATTTCGAGATAGCTGATCGGCTGCCGGGTGGAAAGCGTTAAGGCAATCTCCAGTTCGGCCGTTTCGCCCTCGGCCGCCTGAAACACGTAGCCCGGCAGTTGACCCTGGACCCGGGGCAGCAGCAACGGTCCGTTGGTCACCGTCACTCGGCCGGCTCGGAGCCCCTGCCACCATTTCTCGTAGTCAAACGGCCCCTCAACGTGGACGTACATCCGGTTGTATCCGACGGGATTGGGGGCCTCGCCGGAGCCACTGCCCGCCGACGGCGGAATCCGCGCCCCGCAGTCCAAGAGCTTGAAGTAGACCTCCTGCGACCATTGGGCGTTGCCGGGGACGCCGGGAAACAGCTTCCGGTCACGCGGCTTGCCGTCGCCCTCGTTGTCGATCACCTGCTCGCGGCAGAGGTTCGCGTGGGCGATCTCGATCGAATCGACTTGCCCGGCCGCCACCAGCATCGGAAGGTCCCAGCAATAAGGCCGACTCAGGTCGACCCAAGCACCGGGCTGCTCGCGCAGGGTCTTGACGGCCCTCAGCGGCTGGAACTCACGATCCGCCGCCGCGAGGTCCGCCGGCTTGGCGGCATTGAGGCAAAACAGCGTCGTGCCGGGCCAGACGCAGGAGCCGGCCGCGAGGCTGTAGTAGCGGTTGCCGTCGAAGCACACGACCTTGTCGCCCGGCGCTTTGTCCTTGGGCTTGTCCTTGGGCTTGTCCTTGGGCGGCTTGGCGCCGGACTGGTTCGACCAGGTTTCGAGCGTGGCCACGTGCAGGTCGTCGGCTAGCATCGCCAGTTCAATCTCGTCGGCCGGCCGGCGAACGTCCAGATCGCCCGACCACCACCCCTGAACCGACATGTCCACGAACCGCTTCATGTCAATCTGCTTCGTGTCGTCGGCGAACGCTTCGATCGTGAAGCGGCCGGTCTGCGTCAGGTACTCCGGTCCGCGTTCCAACTCGAAGAAGTAGTTGCCCTTGGGCAGATCGAGCGCGATCTGGCCGGGAAAGACAAAATGGTCGTGCCAGAAGGGGACGCCCTTGGGTTTGCGGGCCTTGCCGTCGGCGCGGCGCAAGTGCATCCGGGCGGCGATCGGCTTGCTGGTGTCGCGATCGACGACGGTGATGACGAGTCGACCGTCGGCGGCCATCGCTGACGTCGCCGCCATGCCGATCCACGGAATCAGGCACGCCAGGGCGAGCCGGGCGATCGCGGTGAGACGTTGCTGCGGGCGGTCGATGGTCATTCGGTCGGTTGTCGGTTGTCGGTTGCCGGTGGTGGCCGGCGAGCGCTGGCCTTTCTTCCACACCCCGCGTGCAACGCGAGGGCGCTTCTCCTTGGTTCCCTCCTCCCCAGTCCCTAACCTCCAATCGCTAATCCCTTCCTCCAACCCTAGCACGCCGGCCCCCCGAGCGGCGCAAGGGGCCGCTTGCTGAAAACCCGGCCCTTGCGCTACAATGGGCTACGCAAGGAAGGGAGTGTGCGTTTTCCAGAGACGGGCGCGGCGCGATGGCTGAAGACTACTACACGACGTTGGGGGTCCGGCGGGACGCCTCGCAGGCGGAGATTGAGGACGCTTATCGCGAGCTCACCCGAAAGTGGCACCCGGACCGAAACCCCGACAAGGAGGCCGGACGGAAGTTCCAGGAAATCCAGGCGGCGTTCGACGTCCTGAGCGACCAGAAGAAGCGGGATCTCTACGACCGCTACGGCAGCTCGTTCGAGTCGGCGGGGGCTGGTGGCCCCCAAGGTGGCTACAACTGGAGCGGCACCTCGGGGCCCGGCCACGGCGGCTTCGAGGGCGAGGGGTTCGATTTCAGCCAGTTCTTCGGCGAACGTTTCGGAGCACAGCCACAACCCGGTGGAGGAGGTGGATTCGGCGACTTCTTCTCCCAGTTCCGCCAAGCCGGCGCCGGCGGCGCCCGACGCCCGCGCGAAAGGGCCTCCCGGCGAGGCGGAAATATCGAGCATGAGCTAACCGTCCCGTTTGCCACGTCGGTGACCGGCGGGAAGGTCCAGCTTTCGATCGAGCGGGCGTCGGGCAAAACCGAGATGATCACGGTGACGATTCCGCCGGGGATCGAGGACGGCAAGAAGATCCGGCTTCGCGGCCAAGGCGAGCCCGGCCCACGAGGCTCCACGGCGGGCGATATCCTCCTGGTGATCCACGTTGCGCCGCATGAGCATTTTCAGCGTCGGGGCAAGCATCTGAACCTGAGAGTGCCGGTCACGCTGGCCGAGGCGGCCCTGGGGGCCAAGATCGATGTGCCCACCCCCCAAGGAACGGTCTCGTTGCGTATTCCGCCGGGCACGTCGAGCGGGACGAAGCTCCGTGTCAAGGGCCACGGAGTCCAGTCCAAGGACGGCACCGCCGGCGATTTGTTGGCCGAGATTCAGATCGTCCTGCCCAAACCGTTGGACGACGAGTGCCGCCAGATGATCGAGAAGATCGCCGCCCACCATCCCCAGGAGAACCCCCGGGCGAAGCTCCGGTGGTGACATGCAGCAGCCTCCGGACAACAGCGTCGCCCGGGATGAACGATTCCTGCCGGAATACCATGTTCGCCGCGGCGGGGATTTTCGCCGGGCGTATGAACGTCGTTGTTCGGCGTCGGACGACCGGCTGGTCGTGCTTGCTCACGAGAATGACCGGTCGTACGCCAGGTTAGGGCTTTCGGTGTCGCGCAAGGTGGGCAAGGCGGCAGTCCGCAACCGGTGGAAGCGTCTGATCCGCGAGGCATTCCGGCTCACCCGGCGGCGGTTGCCCCAAGGCGTCGACTTGATCGTAATCCCCCGATTGGGGGCGGATCCGGAATTGGCCGGGTTGATCGAGTCACTTCCCCGATTGGCCGGACGAGCGGCGTCGAAACTGGACCGTGCCGGTCGATGAAGATGAGCGTGTGCCGCGATATCACAAGGACCGTGGTGCAGTTTCCCGCGTGGGTGCTGATCGGGCTGGTTCGTCTCTATCAGACCTGGATTAGCCCGATGCTCTGCCCGCATTGCCGTTACGAGCCCACTTGTAGTGAGTACCTCATCGGCGCGGTGCGCAAGTACGGGTTTCTAAGCGGGCTGTCGCGCGGCGTCTGGCGGATTTGCCGCTGCAACCCCTGGCACGGTGGAGGGTATGACCCACCGTAGGTGCCGCTTCGAGCCGGTGGGGTGCGTCTGGACGCACCATGAATTCTGACGCGGCAGTGCGTTTTCGCGGGTCATCGTGCGTCGAGACGCATCCCATTACGGATCCGTGGATCCCCGTGGCGCGCAAGCGGGATTCACCTTGACGGCGCCGGTCAAAACCACTAATGTCCGCCCCCCGCGACTACCTTTTCCGAAACCGGCTGCGCGATACCCCGGGCATGAGGTCCGTGGGGTGGGAACGCGTATAAGGAGTTCATCCAGCGATGCGATCTTCCTGGGCGAGTTCGTTGGCGATTTTCTTGTGCGGACTGACGTTTTGCGGCTGCTCCGTCTGGAATCCCTTGACCCGGCGATCGCAGAGTCCGGACGAACTGGCCGGCGACTCCAAGGTGAAGCTGGTCGGAGATATGGCGGTTCCGTACGGGGAGTTTCCGGTGAAGGTGGAGGCGGTGGGCCTCGTGAGCAAGTTGCCCGGCACCGGCAGCGATCCCATCCCCTCCGTCTATCGCGCCGCGTTGCTCTCGGACATGAAAGCCCGAAACGTCGCGCGCCCGAACGAGGTGCTCGCGTCGAAGAACACGGCGTTGGTGATCATCATGGGCGTGCTTCGTCCGGGGATCCAGAAGGGCGACACGTTCGACGTGGAAGTGCGGACGCCGTCGCGGGATGAGACGACGAGCTTGCGGGGCGGCTGGCTGATGGAAGCCCGGCTGAAGGAACTGGCCGTCCTCAACGACAGCCAGCTCCACGAGGGCCGCGTTTGGGGACTGGCCGAGGGCGCGGTGCTGGTCGATCCCTCGGCTGGCGCCGAGAAGGATCGGGCGCAGGCGTGCCGCGGCCGCGTGCTCGGCGGCGGCCGCGCGACGCGGTCCCGCTCGCTGGGACTGGTTCTCAAGCCGGAGCACCAGAACGTCTTCAACGCCTCGCTCGTGGCCAGCGCCATTAACAAACGGTTCCACGCGACGACGGGAGGCAACATTGAGGATGGCGTGGCCAAGGCGCATACCGACCAGTACGTCGAACTGGCGGTCCATCCCCGCTACAAGGACAATGTCCAGCGGTACATGCAAGTGGTCCGCTCGATCGCGCTGCGCGAGACGCCGGCCGAACGGCTCGAACACCTGGCGCTGTTGGAGAGGCAATTGCTCGATCCGATCACGGCCGGCCGCGCGGCTCGCCAGTTGGAGGCGATCGGACGCGACGGCGTCGACGTGCTGGGCAAGGGCATCGCGTCGCCCGACGCGGAGGTCCGCTTCTATTCGGCCGAGGCCCTGGCCTATCTGGACCGGAGCGAGGCGGCCAAGCCGCTGGGCCAGGCGGCGCTCGAACAGCCGGCCTTCCGCGTGTTCGCCTTGACCGCGCTGAGCGCGATGAACGACTACGCCGCCTACGAACAACTCTGCTCGCTGTTGAACGTGCCCAGCGCCGAGACGCGCTACGGGGCGTTCCGGGCGCTTTGGGCGATGAATCCGGCGGACCGAATGGTCCGCGGAGAGACGCTCGGCGACGAGTTCAGCTACCACGTGCTGGCGACGACGTCGACGCCGATGATCCACGTCACTCGGAGCACCCGGCCCGAGGTCGTCCTCTTCGGAGAGGATCAGCGTTTTGGCGTGCCGCTGATGCTGGAGGCGGGACCCCGGATTCGCGTCAACGGCGAGCGGGACGACCAGATTTCGGTCAGCAAGTTCGCCATCGGCGAGCCGGATCAGAAACGGATCGTCTCGAACAAGGTGGACGACGTGATCCGCGCGATCGTCGACCTCGGCGGCACCTACCCCGACGTGGTCCAGGCGTTGCAGCAGGCCAAGACCAACGGCGTACTTGCCAGCCGCTTCGAGGTGGACTCGCTGCCCGATGCCGGACGCAAGTTCGAACGAGTGGCGGACGAGAACCACCAGAGCGAGGAGGTTGAACCCACACGGACGGGCTGGCTGACCGGCAACCCCCTGCCCAGCCTGTTCGGCAAGAAGAAGGAGGTCCAAGCCGACGAGGCCGGCCCGGACGCCGACGCGGCGAAGATCAACCTTGACGATTCCGCCGAGGATATTTCCCCCAGGAAGTCCTTCTTTGCTAGAATGACAGGTCGGTAGTTGGGGGTCAGGGATTAGGGCTCGGGGATTAGTGCCTGTCCAGGAATAAGTTGTGGTGCAGGCGTCTCGCCTGCCCAGGCAGCCGGGACGGCTGCACCACAATACCGCGGAGTTGATCTTGGACAGGCACTTAGGGGTTGGGGATTAGGGACCAGGAGGGCGTGCTCGGCCTCGGGGCTCTGCGCTGCCCCCCAATCGCAGTCTCCCGTTCCCCAATCCCCGAAGCATCCCACGACCGCAGGCAACCCCGCCGACGCAGTCGGCGGGCGTTTGTGTTGCCGGAGAGACGGATTCCCACGCCCTAACCCCTGGACCCCGACCTCTAGTCCCTGACCCCCGATCCATGCTCAAGGCGCTGGAAATCATCGGCTTCAAGAGCTTTGCCGAGAAGACTCGGTTCGAGTTTCCTCCGGGCATCACGGTCGTGGTGGGTCCGAACGGGTCGGGCAAGTCGAACATCGTCGATTCGCTCAAGTGGGTGCTCGGCGAGCAGAGCGTCAAGAGTCTCCGCGGCAAGGAGATGGCCGACGTGATCTTCAACGGCTCGCCGAGCCGTCGGGCGACCAACTCGGCCGAGATCACCGTCACCTTCGACAACGCGAATCACCTCCTGCCGATCGACACGCCCGAGGTACACATCACCCGCCGCATCTACCGCAGCGGCGAGGGCGAGTACCTGATCAACCGCCAGCCCAGCCGGTTGCGCGACATCCGCGAGTTGCTCAGCGGGACGGGCATGGGCACGCAGGCCTACAGCGTGATCGAGCAGGGCAAGGTGGACGTCCTGCTTCAGTCGTCGGCCAAGGACCGCCGGCTGATATTCGAGGAAGCGGCCGGCATCAGCCTGTTCAAGGCGAAGAAGCTCGAGGCCCTGCGGCGGCTGGACCGCGTCGAGCAGAACCTGCTGCGGTTGCAGGACATCGTCGACGAGGTCGACGGCCGGCTCCGGGCGGTCCGCGCGCAGGCCGGAAAAGCCCGGCGATACAAGGAGTACGCCGACCGGCTCCAGGAGCTTCGCACGCAGGTCGCCTTGGTCGATTGGCACCGGCTGAGCGAGAGACTCGAAGCGGTCCAGAGCGACCTGGCCGACTTGAACGGCCAGCGCGACTGCTGCGCCGCCGAAGTCGAGGCGATCGAAGCCCGCTTGCTCGACGCCGAAACGCGGGTCAACGAGATCAACGAAGCGATTCGGGCGGCGGAGGGGCGAATCGCGGCCAACCGCGAGCGGATCGCCGGCCACGAGGCGACCCTCGACCACGAGCGTCGCCGCGGACGCGACCTCGAACAGGAAGTCGCCCGGCACCGCGACCGCCTGGCCCAGATGAGTGCCCGAGCCGGCGACTTGCAGCAACAGCTTGTCGAGACGGCCGACGCCGTCGAAACCGCCGAATCGCACCGCCGCGAGGTCGCGCGGCGGCTCGTCGAGGGCGAGCGCGTGCTCACGGACCTGATCGCGCGGCTCGATCAGATTCGCGCCGAACACAAGCAGCGTGAGGCCGCTTACCTGGAGCAGATGGCGGCCGTCGCCCGACTGAGCAACGAAATCAGCGCGTTGGGGAGCCGGGCATCCGCCGCGTTGGCCTCGCGAGATCAGCATCGCCTGCGTCTGGGCGAGTTCGACAGCCAACTCGAATCGCTCGGCCGCGAACTCGCGGCATTGCGCGACCAGGCCTCCGAACTTTCCGCCCGGACACAAGAGCGCCAGGATCAGTTCTCCGCGGCGCGGGGCCGGTTGGATGAGAGCAAGCGGCAACTGACCGCTGCCGGGGACGTGTTGGCCCGATGCCGCGAACAGCACGGCGGCATCGCCCAGCGCATCGCGGTCCTCGACGACCTCGAACGGCGCCACGAGGGCCTCAGCGCCGGCGTGAAGGAGGTGCTCGCCCAGGGACGCAAGGCGACCGACGGGCCGTTTGCCCAGGTGGTGGGGCTCGTGGCCGACCTGCTGCGAGTGAGCGTCGAAAGCGCGCCGCTGGTGGAAATCGCCCTGGGCGCCGCCGCGCAACACGTCGTTTTGACGCCGGGCAACGAGATGCTCGCCTTCCTCCAGAAACAACCGCACCGCTTCAGCGGACGCGTGGGCTTCCTCTGGCTCGAACAGACCGCCGGGCCGATCACGCCGCTGCCCAATCTGGAAGGCAAGCCCGGCGTGTTGGGACGCGCCGACCGCTTCGTCGAAACAGAACCTCGCTACGCCGCACTCGCCCGGCGGCTGCTCGGACGAACGTGGATCGTCGAGAACCTCGAACGAGCCATCGAGTTGTCCGCCACGACGGGCACGGGGGTGCGGCTGCTCACGCTCGCCGGCGATCTTTTGGAGACCGACGGCACGCTTTCGGTCGGACCGGCCCACGTCGCCGGCGGACTGATCTCGCGCCGCAGTGAACTGAGGGAACTCAGGTCCCAATTGGCCCAGCGTGAAAGCGACGCCGAAGCGGCCAAGAGCAAAGTTGCCGCCCTGCGGGAACAGATCGGCCAGCAGCAGGACCAGGTCCGGGCGCTGGCCGACGAGCACGCCCGGGCGGTCGACGCGCTGGGCGAACATCGCCACAAGATTACCGCCACCGACGAGCGCCGCACGGAGTTGGAGAACCAGCGCCGCATGCGGCAGTCCGAGCTCGAAGCGGCGGAGGCCCAACACCGCGAGGCCGAGCAGTCACTCAGCGGCATCCGAGCCGGCCATGCCGAGGCGCAAGCCGCCCTGGCCGAGATGGAAACCCTGCTGGAGAACCTCGCTCGGCAGAGCGAACAACTTGAGGCCCGGCAGCAGACGCACTCCGGCGCCACGACCGAGGTCAAAATCGAATTGGCCAAGAGCGAGGAACGCCTGCGCAACCTCCAGGCCCGTCGACGCCAGTTCGAAGAGAGCCAGCACGAGCGCCAGCGAGCGATCTCCGAAAGCCGCGAGCAGTTGGCCCAATGCCGCCGCCGCGCGGGGCAGTCGCAATGGAACGTGCTCGATGCCGAAACGCAGATCGCCGAACTCTATCTGCGCAAGGAAGCGTTCGCCCGGGAAACCGTCGCCCTGATCCGTCAGCGCGACGAACTCGGCGCGGGGCGGACGGAGTTGACCGGCGGCGTCCAGCGGATCCGCTCGAAAATCCGCAAGATCGAGGAGAAGGCCCACGCCCAGGAGTTGGCCGCCGGCGAAATCCGCCACGAACGCAACTCGCTGGCCGATCGGCTCCGCGAGGATTACCAGATCGAGCTGGCCGAGTCGGAGGTCGAACCGACCCAAGAGGAGCAGCACCGACGCGAGGAAGTCCAACAGGAAATCGACGAGCTGCGTCAGAAGCTCGGCAATCTGGGCAACGTCAACCTCGAGGCCCTCGCGGAGCTCGAGGAACTCGACGCCCGGTACCAGAATCTCTCGGGCCAGCACAAGGATCTGACCGACGCGAAGAACGAACTGCTGCGGATCATCGACCGGATCAACGGGGACAGCCGGCGGCTGTTCTCCGAGACGCTGGAGACGGTGCGTGGGCATTTCCAGCAGTTGTTCCGCGACTTGTTCGGCGGCGGCCAGGCGGACATCGTTCTGGAGGATGACGTCGACATACTCGAAAGCGGCATCGAGATTGTCGCCCGGCCGCCCGGCAAGGAGCCGCGAAGCATTTCGCTTTTGAGCGGGGGCGAAAAGACGATGACGTGCGTGGCGCTGTTGCTGGCGATTTTTCGGAGCCGGCCCAGCCCGTTCTGCGTCCTGGACGAGGTCGACGCCGCCTTGGACGAGGCGAATATCGACCGTTTCACGAAGGTATTGCAGGACTTCCTCGCGTGGACCCAATTCATCATCGTCACGCACAGACGGTAGACGGTAGACGGTAGACGGTGGGCGGTGACTGGCGGTGGGTGTGGAACGAGGGACCGCTTCCGACATCGAGAATCGTCCTGGCTGCGTTAGGCCACCCTTTGGTGCCCATGTTCTACAGCCTACCGTCTACCGCCTTCCGTCTACCGCCTACCGTTACAATCGGCGCCACCGGTGCGTCCGTAAGGAGTCGTAGTATCGCTGTGTTCGCTACGACTGGAGAAAGTTTCTAAAGTCGGCCCCTCATTTGACTCGAAACTAATCTTCGGACGGCTTGCCTCCGGGCGGACTTCCGCAAAGAAGCCCGACCGAGGCGGGGGTGAGTCACAGGGGGGAACCTGCCTTCAAGGCGTGCTGCCTTGATCGGTCCACTGAGAGTTGGTTGCGGTGGACTGTCTCGATTGCTTTCCCTGCCGCGTCCGTGGTTCGCCGTGTGGTTGTACCGGGAGTGGTTGAGATTCGTAATAGGTTGGTTGGGGGACACCTTCTCTATTTTACGGATTTTCTCTGGTTTCCGGATACCCAGGTTGCCGATGTCATAAGTGCGGCGCGGATCAGAGGGATCTGAGCCACCGCCGACTTGAAGCGAATTTCGTCAGACCCCGACCCAGATGTTTGTGGATGGCTGGCTGGCCCCCAAAGCCGGCACGATGGAACGACCAACGGCCGGATTTCCGCAGACAAGGGGCTGTTGAGTTTCGGATGCGTCTCACGGATGCCTCCGAGAACCAGTTCAAACCAAGCGAGCGATATTTTTTGGAGAGCCTGCAATGAAGGTCTTCACAACGGGTCAGGTCGCAAAGATCTGTAAGGTGGCCCCGCGCACCGTTAGTAAGTGGTTCGACTCCGGCCGGCTGAAGGGGTATCGTATCCCCGGGTCGCAAGACCGCCGGATTCCGCGAGAGTATCTCATTCGGTTTCTCAAGGAGCACGGAATGCCCCTGGGCGACCTGGAAGACGAGGCCATGGCAAAGGTCTTGATCGTCGCCCAGGATCAGGTGCTCATCGAGAACCTCCGGCGAGAGTTGCCGGTGGAGCGGTCCTTTAAGGTCGCCGTGGCCGCCAGCGGTTTCGACGCCGGCATCCAGGCCGAGAGCTTCCACCCGGACTGCGTCATCGTCGATTTCTCGATCGGCCGGACCGAGGCCCTGCAGATCTGTCAGAACCTGCGGCGCAACGCCGAGTTCGCCGACATCATCCTCATCGCGCTGCTGCCCGACGACGGAAGCTCGACCAGCTTCGACCGTTCGAGCATCAACGAGACGTTCAAGAAGCCGTTCGACGCCGCGTTGTTGGCCGAGCGATTCCGGACGCTCATCAGCGCGAAGAAAGAACTCGTGTAAGCTCACTCCCCCTTGGGAGTCGCACGATTTCACCGATTCGCCGATTCGATTCAACCGTCGCGGCGGGACCCCCGCGACGGATAACTTCGAATTCCTCCCCTTCACCAGACACCGGCCGGATTGGCTGGCCGCGGACAAGTCGGAACGTCTCCCGCCCGACTTGTGTCTCTCGTTCTCGTTGGCGCAACTCCTTATCTATTCGCCAGTTGCAAACCGCCAACGTCGTGGCGCGTCGGACGCAGAGCCCGAAACCGGCCAGTCGCCGTTGCCGCGCGCGTTGTCGCCTCACCGCCTCCAGCCCGCAGTGTCACACGCCCGCTCCGGAAAAGGGAACTGGCGCGGTCGCCTCGACATGGGTGGATACGGCCGACGCGCCCCGCGGTGACGGTGCCTGTCCCCCTTTCCGGACCCGTGAAGCGGATTTGCGCGGCGGTGGCCACTCGACGAGTGCGGCCAGACCGGTAGAATAGGGAAGTCTCGTGGTCCACATCACACCGAGCCCATGATGAACGACCTCAGCCATTTCGATGCCAGCGGGGCCAGCCGGATGGTTGATGTCGGCGACAAGGCGGTGACGGACCGCCGGGCGATGGCCTCCGGTCGGGTGACCATGCTGCCCGAGACGCTCCGCCGCGTTCTCGATCGGACTTTGACCAAGGGGGACGTTATCGAGGTAGCTCGACTGGCGGGTATCCTTGCAGCCAAGCGGACGGATGAGTTGATCCCGTTGTGCCACCCCCTGCCCCTGGATGCCGTCTCGCTCCGGTTCGACTTTCCCGACGCCCGGACGATCTCGATCGAGGCCGAAGTCCGCGTCACGGCCCGAACCGGCGCGGAAATGGAGGCCCTGGTTGCGGTAAGTGTCGCCGCACTGACGATTTATGACATGTGCAAATCGGCCGATCGGACCATGATCCTCGGTGAGATCCGGTTGGAGGAGAAGTCGGGCGGCCGGAGCGGACACGTTCTGACCGGACACGATTCAGGAAGGGACGCATGAGCCAAGTGACCCACGGCCGAGAGAAGACGGCCCAATCGCTCCGCTCGCTGTATGCGCCGATCCACCCCGAACTGGATCAGGTCGAGCAACTCCTGCGCGACGAGCTTTCCAGCGAAAACCCGTTCGTTGACCGGCTCGTGAAGCACGGGTTTCGCCTCGGCGGCAAGCGGCTGCGTCCGGCGTTGGTGCTGTTGTCGGGCAAGGCCTGCGGCGTCGCCGGCCGGGAACACGTGCTGCTCGGCGCGGCGGTCGAGTTGATCCACACGGCGACCCTGATTCACGACGACGTCCTGGACGAAGCCGATCTCCGCCGCCACCGCGACACGGTCAACGCCCGATGGGACAACGAGGCCAGCATCCTGCTGGGCGACTACCTGCTGGCCCGATCCATCCGGCTGGTCAGTTCGTTGGATACGGTTTTCGCGTGCCGGGCGATCGCCGAGGCGAGCAAGCTCATGTGCGAGGGCGAACTGCGGCAGGTCGCCGGACGCGGTGACTACGACGTGGACGAGGAGAAGTACCTGGGCATCATTTCGGGCAAGACGGCCGAGTTGTGCGCGTGCTGTTGCCGGCTGGGGGCGCATTATGCCGGCGCCGACGCCCGAAGACAGGAAGCCTTCGCCCGATTCGGCCACCACCTGGGCATCGCTTTCCAGATCGCCGACGACCTGCTCGACGTGCTCGGCGACGAAGCGGTCGTCGGCAAGTCGCTGGGCACGGACCTGGTGAAGCAGAAGACGACGTTGCCGCTAATCCGGTTGCTCGACCAGCTCGTTCCCGCCGACCGCGACAAGGTGGTCGGACTGCTGTCGAATTCCCACCATCCTCGTTACGACGCGCTGGAGCCCTGGTTCGATCGCACCGACGCCATCGCGTACACCCGAGACAAAGCGATGCACTACACCCGGCTGGCCCAGGCCGAACTGGAGGGTATTGACGCCAGCCCCGCCGAGGACGCCATGCGAAGGCTGGCCGATTTCGTCGTCGATCGCGAGCACTGAGTTACCGTCTACTGCTCCCGCCCCTCCGCCTCGGACAGCATGGGCCGCAGTTCGTCGACGAAATCGTGGACGTCTTTGAATCGGCGGTAGACGCTGGCGAAGCGGACGTAGGCGACCTGATCGAGCTTCCGCAGGTGCTGCATCACGAGTTCGCCCAGGTAGCGGCTTTCGACTTCAACCTCGAAATCGGCCTCGACTTGGTTCTCGACCGCCGCGACGATTTCGTCGAGCCTGGCATCGCTGATGGGCCGTTTCCAGCAGGCCTT
>JAPLNP010000074.1 GCA_026401055.1 Planctomycetia bacterium | reverse complement strand
AGCCAACGGGATACGTCCAAACACTCCAGGCTATGCCCCGGAGCGGGTGATTTCAAGTCGATCGCCCGACCGGGGTAAGACCCGTGCCAACGGCCCGGGGTTCGCGGGCGGGGGCACGTCAGGGGGCAGGAAGCAGGCCGAGCCGAGCCTTGTGGGAGGTGACTCCGTCGCCGATGGGTCGGCCGCAGGCCCTCGGTCGGCGACGGAGTCGCCTCCTCGATTCGGCCGGCTGTCGTGGCGAGCCTGCTGGGCAAGGGCGAAGCCCAAGTGACGCCGGGGTCCCCGAAAGGGATGCGGTCGGACGACCGCGCGGCAAGCTCGAAAGGCGAGTTCGATTTGCTGAGTTCTTCTCTCACTATGTGCCTGTCCAGGAATAAGTTGTGGTGCAGGCGTCTCGCCTGCCCAGGCAGCCGGGACGGCTGCACCACAATACCGCGGAGTTGATCTTGGACAGGCACTATGATGCGGGTCCCCATCCTCACTCACGCCGCCCCGATCAACTGCCGGATCTTGTCGAGGCTTCGCCGGGCGGTGGTTTCGAGGTTTTCGAGGCTGCCGCCGCCGCGCAGGGGCGAACACATTTCGTAGGCGACGTAGCCGTCGAAGCCGCCTTCGGTGAGACCGGCGAAAAAGGCGTCCAGGTCGAGTAAACCCTCGCCGAGCGGCACCGCGCGGACCGTGTCGTGAAGCCGCTTGTAGTTCACCAGGCCCGGCATGTACTCGTAACGCGGAAGGCGAACGTAGTCGGCCAGCGTCGTTTGGACCATCCGGGGAGCCAGCCGCCGCGCGGCGGCGCGCATGTCGTCGCCATGCAAGGCGGGCACCCATGGGTCGAACATCGCCTTGCAGTTGGGATGGTCCACCTCGTCGAGAAACTCGGCGTAGCCGTCAACGCCCACGCCGACGTCGTGGTGGTTCTGCAGGCCGATCACGACGCCCTGGTCGGCGGCCGCCCGCGCGCACTCGCGGACGCAGCGGATGCAGTGCCGCCAGTCGGGGTAGTAGGCCTCCGGATCGGTGCCGTAGCCGGTGAAAATGCGGATGATCTTGATGCCAAGCCGTCGGGCGATCTCGGCGAGTCGGCGGACGTAGAGAATCTGCATCTCGTCGGAGGGGATTTCGCTCGTCCGGCCCATGGTGAAGTTGGTGTAGCCGGCAAACGTGGCCAGCTCGACGCCCGTGACCTCGGCGGCCTCGCGGATGGCGTCGATTTCCTCGTCGGTCACGTCGACGACGGAGACGTGGGGCCGTTTGGCGGTGAGCATGACGCCGGAGTAACCCAGGGCGGCGGCCTTGGCAATGAACTCGGTGACGCCCAACGGGCTTTGCCCCCAGAGGCCGGCGTAACTGACGGAATGCAGGATGGGAATCATCATCGCACCATTTGCTTTGTGTTCGCGGACAACGGCCCGGAGGAAGTAGCCTATCGGAATGCGTGCCGGGTGTCCAGAAGGGCGGTAGAGGTAGACGGCAGACAGTAGACGGTGTACCCGCTATCGTCTGTCGCCGGGTCGTGTTTTTCGGTTGACGTTGGGAAGAGAATGCTTGACTTTGCCGGCGGCAGAGGATAAAAAGAGCGAATAGCCGAAGGATACAATATTTGATTTGCCCCCCGATTGAATGGCGAGATCAGGATACTTGTACTCAAAAGGGGGTGGATTTGTCTCCTCGCGGCTTCGTCCGATGGCCTCTGGCCACCGAGTGGCTCCGGCGGCACTGGCCATGGGAGATGAAAAACGTGTTGTGTCGCCGACCGCGTGGCCAACGGCCGGTTACGCACCGAATCGGGTCAAGCATCTGTCGTGATCGGTTCACGGTGGTCACGGCGATACGATCCGCGTTGAGCGGCAAACAGAGAGTTGAGGCAGCGGACGTTTCTTCAGCGGCGAGGGCAGGCAACCGTCGTTTCACGCTTCTTTTCCGCAACTCTTTCTTGGAGGTGAACTGCTATGTGGAGATTTCTCTTGGCCGTTGTGTTGGTGCCTGTCTTTGTCGTGGGGGCTTCGGCCCAGGGGCTGGAAGTGTATCTTCCGTTGGACGGTGACACGACCGACCATTCCGGCAACTACCGCGATGGAACGTTGGAGGTAGGGCTCTTCGGGACGAGTGCGTGGACGGCGGCTGGAAATAAGCAGTTGCGTCGTGCGTTGACGCATGTTGTTTCTTTTCAAAGGTGTGCGGCTCCTGATAGCATTGCCAGCAGTGCTGAATTTCCGAAGAAAACCTGAAATTAAATTGCGATTGAGATTTGAGACCACCACCATTGCCCTGTGGTACAAGAACTTTACGTTCATGTACGACTTCCAGACGCTGTGGGACAACAGCGGGGCGCCCGGGGAATTTGCCGGGGGAAAGGACAACTGGGAGTGCTGGATGGGTACCTGGGACAATGCTCTCTGCGCTCGAGGCGCCGACGGCGAGGATGGCCGGTGGGACGATGGCGTGAACTCGCACGTCGAGTACTCGTTGGCCAACTACACTCCGTTTCTCGACACATGGTTCCACGTCACGGTAACCTGGGCCAAAAACGGTTCTACCATGGACATGAAGGAGTACATCAACGGCGTGCTTGTGGATGACGCGCCGGCGCAGTTGTGGCAGCCCCCTGGCGACGAGTTCTACCTGGGCGGTGGAAACGACGGGAACACCTTCGGGGTCGGTATTTTTGACGAGTTGGGAATCTGGAGCAGGCAACTCACCGACGCCGAAGTCATGGAGGTCTACACCATCGGGGTCGCGCCCGGTGACGCCAATCTGGACGGCGACGTGGACGACGAAGACGCCTCGATCTTGGGTAGCCACTGGCAACTCCAGTCCGGCGCGACGTGGGGAATGGGTGATTTCAACAAGGATGGCAAGGTGAACGACAAGGATGCGGCGATCATGGCCGCGCACTGGACGGGCACTGCCGGCGACGCGTCCGTGCCGGAACCGTCCACATGGGCGCTGCTTCTGAGCATCCTGCTCTGCCTGGCTTGCCTGCGGCGGCGGATAAGCTGACCGACAGAACGACCACAAAAGGTCCGCGGACAGCGAAGAGGTATTTTTTGAAGTTCCGACACGTATTTCCGCTTTAACGGAAGGAGTGTTTTCGCGCGAACCGGGTGGAGGCAGTTGACATCGGGGTCGTGGCGCGGTAAAACCGGTGTTTGAGAAAGAATATATTCTTCGTCACCCGATATATTCCGCCAGGCGGGTCCCCATGCCTACCCTCAAGCAGCGGGCGTACGCCTATATCCGCTCGGCGATGTCGACCGGGGCGCTCGCTGCCGGCGACCGGCTTTCGCCGGCCGCGTTGGCCAAGGAAATCGGCATCAGCCACATCCCCGTCCGCGAGGCCATCAGCCAGTTGCACAGCGAGGGGCTCGCCGAACAGTGCCCACGACGGGGGGCCTTCGTCCGCCAACTCCGACGGCAGGAACTCGTCGATCTGATCGAACTGCGGAAAGTGCTCGAGTGCCGCGCCGCCGCCCAAGCGGCCCAACGCATCACCGACGTCGGCTTGGACGAACTGGAGAAGCACGTGCGGGAACTGCGTCGCCTCCAGGATCGACTCCGCGCCGCGGCGGCGAAAGACGAGCAACGGTTCCTCCTGTTGCGGGACTGGGTGTTCGCGGACCTGGCATTCCACATGGCTCTGCTTCGCGCGGCGGGAAACCAGTGCGTGATCAAGGTCCTGGGCGAAGCCAACGTGATGACCCGAATGTTCGGCCACCGCACCGACGTGCCCGCCGCGTGGAGCGACCCGCGGTACACGGGCAGCAATTATGCCGTCCACCGCAACATTTTTGTGGCCGTTCGGCGTCACGATCCGAAGGCGGCGCGTCGGGCGATGGCCGTTCACATGAACCGCGCCCGCAAAAACATCCTCCAGCGGTTCGACTGGCTTCGGCAAGAGGGCGGAAACGGCGAGCCGGCCGCTCGGGACTTTCCCGAGTCCGTTCGCCGGGAAGTTCGGGAGATCGAGCGCCGCACGATCCAGACACCTCCGCCGTCGGAGGTGGGGTCGGTTTGGGGGTTGGAACTGGAGGCTGAGTCGGAATAGTCTGATTCGTTTGAGCTTATGCGAGAGGAGCGAGAGATGGACTCACGGCGCGCCCAGAGACACAACGGGTTTACGCTGGTCGAACTGCTTGTCGTCATTGCGATTATCGGCATCTTGATTGCCTTGCTGCTACCGGCGGTCCAGGCGGCGCGCGAGGCGGCGCGTCGCATCAAATGTGCGTCAAACCTGAAGCAGATCGGCACGGCGATGCACAACTACCACGCCACCTACAACCAGTTCCCGCTGGGGACGATGACGGACACGGGGGCCCGCTTCGCCAATCCCGAGTGGCCGTACCTGTTGTACTACCTCCTGCCGTTTCTCGAAGAAAACATTATGTACGAGAAGTTCTTTGACTTGCAGCACCAGATCATCCGACCCTGGGAAAGCAACGCGCCGACCGTCTGGCCGACCGACCTGCAAAAGGGCGTTCCGACGTATCTGTGTTCGAGCGACGGTTTGGGCGGATCGGTGCGGGTCTGCCCCACCAGCGGCGTGGCGCTCTATCTGACGAACTACCTCGGGATCTTCTCCGGCATGAACGACTTCGACGTCCAGGCCGAAGCCTTCAAAAGCCCCTCGTTCGACTCACGAATGCGGGCCGTCTTCGGCATCAACCGCGGGGCGAAAATCGGCGAGATCACCGACGGCACCAGTTGCACCCTGGCGCTGGCCGAGTACCTCACGAGCAAGGCGGGCGATGCGCGGGGAACTTCGTTCACGAACCGCGCGGGCTGCCAGTTTCTGTCGGTCCAACTGACGCCAAACACGAAGGCGCCCGACAACCTGTTGGATCACCCCGAGTTCTGCCAAAACGGCTTCTCGAGCTTTCCCGAGTTGAATCTCCCCTGCGTGCCCGGCCCCACGGACAGCAACTTCGCCAGTTCCCGGAGCCGGCACCCGGGCGGGGTTCACGGCCTGCTGTGCGACGGCAGCGTTCAGTTTTTCGGTAGTGACATCGACGTGGGCGTGTGGCATTCGCTGGGTTGGATGCAGGACGGCGGGCCGCTGGGCAACGACTGGTAGAGGAAAAAGGGGGACAGGCCAGGTTTGTGCGCAGCACCCTTCGGGCCGTTCCGGCAAACCGGGCCTGTCCCCCTTTTTCCCAACAGAAACGAAACGGGCCAGGGCAAATGGCGTTTCGTGATTGAGGTATACGGAAGATGAGACTGGCACACAAACCCCAGGCGCGCCGCGGCGTGCTTTTGCTGGTGGTCCTGGGCATGCTGGCCATGTTCGGGGTGATCGGCATCACGTTCGTGATCCTCACCAGTCACGAGCGTCGCGGCGCCGATGCCGCCCGCCGCGTCGAACAATACGCCGACCCCGCCGACGACCTCCTGAACCAGGCGATGTTCCAGGCCCTCGCCGGCACGGAGAACACGGCCTCCGTGCTACGCCCTCATGGTCTGCTGGAGGACCTCTACGGCTATCCCGACGTTGTCACCGCGCGAGAGAGAAACGGGCTCGACGACGACAACGACGGACTGATCGACGACGCGAATGAAGCCCCGTTCGAGATCATGGCATCCAGCAATCTGGCCATCGTGGTTCCCGGCGGCCAACTGTTCCAGTTATACCTTACGCTTCCAAACGCCAGTGATGCCAATGGCAATCACACCGGTGGAGTGAACGTCGACCCGACCGGATACGTTGGCTGCGTGATCACGATGCGTACCGGCGCGGCGGCGGGTAGAAGCTCGCGAATCGTTGGAATCAATCCGGTTGCCGCGGATCGAAGAGCGCAGGTGCTCAGCTTCGACGGGGTTATGCCGCAGATAGGCGACCGCTACATCATCAACGGCGTCCCGTTTAGCGGAACGGGCGTTGGATACAATCCCAGCGCCGGCGGAGCGGGCCACGAGACCGAGGCGCTGCTGACGGCGACCGACCCAGGCTTCCACAACTTGCCTTACGCCCTGCTGCCCAATCCCGTCGCGTTCATGCCGAACCCCGTTTTCACCTACGCCGACCCCACCGGGCCGGGCGGGGCCAACGAGGACTACGACGCCCCCGACTACCAGAACATGCTCCTGGGACTGCAACTGCTCGACGGCACGACCCCCATCCCGTCGCTCCATCGATCGGCGCTGGTGCAGTATTGGTTCACTCAGTTGGAGTCCGGGCAGCAGTCAGCTTGGTTCACTGCCTGGCCCTCGAGCGCGAACACGACAGCGGACAAGATGCAAGCGTTTCTGTACCCCTATAAGACGAACCCGGACGGGAGCGACTACTGGGGCGGCGAAACGGGCTGGGCTTACGCGCTTCGACAGCAACTCGTCCAGTTGAAGCGTCGGATCATCCTCCGACCCTTGCCGGAGTTGAACGACGGGTTCACGGGCAGCAATCCCGGCTTCAACCCGCTTTGGGATGGCGTAACCGCCGGCGGCGGGCAGTGGGACGTCGACAGCGACGGGGACACCGCGCCGGACAGCATTTGGGTGGACTTGGGCATGCCCGCCCGTTCGACCAAGGACGGCCGGCTCTTTAAGCCGCTGTTTGCGATCCTCTGCGTCGACCTCGACGGACGGCTCAACCTCAACGCCCACGGCTCCCTCGCGCAGACCGACCCGAATTACCAAACCCCGAGCACGTTCCCGGACGCGATTGTCGCGGGCGGCGGCAATCAGATGGTGACGCCGCGCGGGCAGGGCTCCGGCGCGGCGGACATCAACCTCGGGGCACTGCTGGCCAACGCGACTGAGTACCAGCAACTCCTGATGGGCGCCACCGTGGGCGGCAGCGTGATCCGCGGGCGTTACGGTTTGCCGAGCGACGCAAGGCCTGGCCAACCTGGCCCGGCCTTCGACCCGTTGGCCCTGAACCTGCTGTCCGACTATCCGAACGATTGGAATCCCACCGGACTGCCTTCGGTAGCCGCAATGGCCTACGGCAGCCCGATGGATCTCAAGGGCACGGTGGCCGTGGGGCTGGACCTTCGCGGGCAGCCGCTGTACTACCCGACGGTGTTTGCCAATATGAAGGTCGACCAGCCCTACGAGTCGAACCTGTCCGGGCCGACGACGGCGGACAGCCCGTTCTCGGTCGCCGAGTTGGAGCGATTGATGCGCCCCTATGACGCCGACGCGGGCTCGCTGCCCGGCCGGATCGTGCAATTGGCCCCGACGCTCTTGTCGAACGTGTCGCGTCGCCACGAGGTGACGACCGAAAGCTGGAGTCTGCCCTGCCCGAGCGTTGCCCTGACGCCGGAATTGCGTTCGGCCGTGTCGGGCATGGGTGGTCGCGCGCGTCACCTGGTGGATCTCCTTCGGGCGAAGGCGCCGGGACTGAACGACGCGCAGATTGCCCAACTGCTCCCGCCGGAGATGCTCGCCGGGCTCAAGATGGACTTGAACCGGCCCTTCGGCAACGGCCGCGACGACAACAACAACGGCGTCGTGGACGAGCCTGGCGAGGCGGAGCTGGACTACCAATTGCCCTCGGCCGGGTCTAAGCCCGGCGACGAGGTTGCGTATCCGTTCGACGCGAACAATGACGGCGTTGTGAACGCCCAGGACATGCTCGCCCGGCAGCTTTACGCCCGGCATCTGTATATCCAGATGCTCGTGCTGATGAACTACCACGTTGCGACGCCGGGCGCTCCGACCGACACGGAAAAGGCCGATGCCCGTCGGGTCGCCCAATGGGCGGTGAACATCGTCGATTTCCGCGACCGCGACGCGATCATGACGCCGTTCGAGTACGACATCGAGCCGTTTGACGCCACGGGCTGGAACGTCGATGGCGTCATCGGCGCCCCGAGCACGGACGACACCGCGCCCTATCGTGGGCTCGTCTGGGGCTGCGAGCGGCCGGAGTTGCTCATCACCGAGACGTTGGCCTTCCACGATCGGCGGACGGAGGACCTGCCCGCGGACGGCGGCACGGTGGCCGAGAACAAGGACAACAACAACGATTTCGACCAAAGGGTGCGCCCGGAAGGATCGTTGTTCGTGGAACTCTATTGCCCTTGGACGCAACAGGAGCCGGCGCCGGGTGAGTTCTATAGAGACCGTAGCGGAACCGTGCCGCCGGGGCTCTCGGGTGTTGTTTTGCAGCAGGTCACCGCGACGGGGAACAGACATCCCGTCTGGCGACTCGCCATTACCACGCGCGAGGACGTGGACAAGAGTCCCGACGATCCGGATCCGGCGAAAAGGCCGAGCATCGAGCGTAGCGTCTACTTCCGGGACCTTAGCGCGACGCCAGGATTCGATGACACCAAGGACGGTAAGGAGTACTATTCGACGGCCGCCATCGCGCCCGTGAAGCCCGGACAATATGCCGTCATCGGCCCCAAAGCCGTCACGTACATCGGAAGGCGGAGCGACGGCGACCTCGCCAAGACAAGGCGCATCGAATTGTTGCCCGCGGCGACCCCATCGCTTCGGGTCGTCTTCAACAGAGTCAACGCGAACACCAATGACCTGCCCGCCAATGCGCAGCAAGCGCCCGCGGCGGTCATCGTGGATCGACCCCGGCGATTGAGCGTGTCGGAACCGACGGACGGATACACGGACGCGGGATATGACCCGGGCAACGGCGTATACAATCCACCCCTGCCGCAGCCGCTCGATGCCGCGAGCGATGATGCGGAGGATCTGCAGAAGACGGGCACGACCGGGCCGGATCCGTTTCGTGTTGTGTTGTTGCAGCGTCTGGCCAACCCGTTGGCGGATTTCAACGAGAAGACGAATCCCTACCTGACGATCGACTCG
This sequence comes from Planctomycetia bacterium, assembly GCA_026401055.1. Lineage (GTDB taxonomy): Bacteria > Planctomycetota > Planctomycetia > Pirellulales > Thermoguttaceae > JAPLNP01. The sequence continues at coordinate 1,670 of JAPLNP010000074.1, read as the reverse complement.
ATGCCGATCAGCCTCACCGCGTTTAACGGCGAGACGAGCGTGCCGGACCCGAACGACGTGGGCGGCAAAGTCATGTTCCACGCGTGTCAACGCGGCGAGAATCTCGCCGTCGGCGCGAATAACTTGTGGCAACCGCCCGCTCAGAACAAGATCGTTACAGAAAACCCCGCCGAGAAGACTGTCGCATCCCACTATTTCGACTTTCTGTTGAAGCACACGCTCGGCTATCTCAACGAGCGCTTCGGCGCGCCACTTGCGGGGCCCACCAATCTGGCGGCAACTCCACCCTACGATTACAAGGGTGATCCGCCCGTTCCGTTCCCATGGCTCACCTGGCTGAATCGGCCGTTCACGAGCGAGATGGAGTTGACGCTGGTACCCAGGTGGCGATCGTCGGAGTTGCTGGAGAATTTCGGCGACGCGAGCGGGGGCACGGATGCCTATACGAAATCGGGCCAACCGTTCCCGCAGATGATCAACTTCTTCTACGACAAGAACGTGGCAACCGCCAAGCCGAACTGGAAGCTGTACCGACTGTTGGATCTGGTCCACGTGCCGTCGCGGTTTGTGGGCACCGAGTTGCAGGGCCGGCCGGACAGTTTTGCCATGGCGGGCAACCACGCCTTCCATCCGCCGTTCAACCGGATTCCGACGTACCGCGAGCCGGGCAGGGTCAACATCAACACGCTGGTGAGCCAGGACGTGTGGCGGGGCGTGATGAACCTCTGGCCCAACAGCGTCGGAGTCCCGTCCGGGACCGCCGACGCGCTGTGGGGAAATCTGATCGCCAGCCGGCGGGGCTACAATGCGTCGAACATGGTGGGGATCGATCCCACCGGCACGTTCCCCACGCAGTTCGCCAACCCCTTCCGGTCGTGCGCCGGACTGTACATGATTCCCGACGTCACGCCAGCGGATAACAATGCAGCCAACAATCCGCTGCAAGCCGGCATCGGGCGGGAAATCAACGCGACGCTGTTGCGGGCGCACCCGACCACTTCGGAGACCCCGCTGTTCGAACTCCCCATCGTGGCCAGCACCAACTACAACAACCGCGACCAAAACCCCTATTTCCGCTACCAGGTGCTCGAGCGGCTGGGCAGTCTCGTGACCACGCGGTCGAACGTCTACGCGATGTGGATCACGGTCGGGTATTTCGAGGTTAAGCCCGCCACGGATCTTACCATTCATCCGGACGGCTACCAGCTCGGGCAGGAACTCGGCTCGGACACGGGCGAGACGCGGCGGCATCGGGCGTTCTACATCATCGACCGCTCCATTCCCGTCGGTTTCCAACGCGGCAAGGACCTCAACGTCGAAAACGCCGTGCTCTTGAAGCGGTACATCGAGTGAGGCACGGGTCGGGTGGCACGCACTGAGGCACGAAGGGCGTGGTTGAATCGCCGCCGATGCCAGCCACGCCCTTCGCTTAGGCTCAGGGACGTGCCACCCACAGTTTCATTCCCTTCTCGGCCCTAACAGGAGACCTTCCGATGAAAATCGCCGTGAAACGGATTCTCTGGATCGGTTGTCTTGTGGCGGTGGTTTGCGGCCGGGGCCTCGTCGCCTCGGCCGAGGACGCGCCGAAGCCAGCGGCCAAAAGCGAGCGGCCGTGGGTGTTGTACCTGTTGCCCCACTCGCACATCGACATCGGTTACACGCACGTTCAG
>JAPLNP010000469.1 GCA_026401055.1 Planctomycetia bacterium | reverse complement strand
TCGTTGCGAGCTTGGGCCTTGGTCATCTCGTGTCTCCTTCGGGGTTAGTAGCGTGTGCTCTCAACAATAGTCAGCTGCCACTCCTGTCCATTGGGCAGGTGAACGACCAAACCTCGGTTCATCGTGAGAACCCCGGCGTCCTGGAAGGTCGTCACTCCGCCGCCGGTGTTTTCCAGCCGGCGTTCCAGCAATTGGGCCAGCTTGGTCTCGAATTGCTTCTCGCTCAGGCGTCGTTTCTTCATGGTCGTGCTCCTTGGGATTCAGCGGTCGTTGACGGGAATGGTCATGATCGTGCCATCGCGGTCGACGAGGTACGCGAACTCGATTCCGGCCGCGGCGATCCGTTCGACCTCGGCCTGCTTGAGCGTCAGGTACTTTTGGCCAACCAGGATGGCGTGGTCGTCGCCCGAGACGTCCAGGTGCTGGATGGCCTCGTGGGCGCTGGGGTGTTCGGTCGCTCGGATGGTGATCTCGTGGTTTTGCATGGTGGGGTTCCTCTTCGGTGGTTAGGCGTGATAGATGTGCTCGGCCAGGTCCGCCGCCAGAAAATCCATCACGGCGACGGCGGTCGCGTCCGTCGGTCGGACATCCCACCCGCGATCGAAGTTCAGCACGGTCGCACGGTCGGCGATCCGCTGGAGCCAGAGCTTCGAGATCTTGCTATCCCCGAGCTCGTAGCTCTCGCATTCGGCGTGCTCGGCGAAAACCAAGGCGTTGAACTTGTGACCGGCGATCGTCCCGATCACCCACGTCCCTCCGCCCGAGGCCCGGCGGGTCATCTTTGTGATAACCAGGTCGTCGCCAATGTCGAGGTCGCGCGTCTGGTCGTTGTGGTTGGTATTCATCGTCGTTCTCCGTGGTTGCGTGGTGGATGTTGGTTCGTACATCTACACATGAGCCATGTTTTCGCCCGAAGCTCAAGCGCAGTCCGCGAAGAATCGCATCGATTTCCCGGAATACTTTTTCGACCAGGCGTAGCACCGGATGACCGAACCTAACGCCCCAGGACGGCAAGGCGGCCCGCTCAGTCCCCAGGCCCTTCGCCTGGAAGACCTGGCTCGCATTCTGTCCGCGTCGGGGCCGCGGCCGGTGAACGTGGAAATGCTCCAAGCGGACGTCGACGACGGGGCGCCGACGAACCGCGACGGCACGATGAGCCTGGTCGAGTACGCCCGGTGGCTGATTACGGAGATGTCGCATGGCCGCGATTGACGTTCGCCATCTCCGCCCCAGCGAACTGTGCCGCCTGCTTAATTCGGCCGGCGAGGTGCTCAACGAGCGGCAGCTGCACCGGCACCGCACGCGCGCGGGATTCCGCATCGGCGACGCCACGCACGTCGATCTGTTCCGCTATGTCGCTTGGCTGGTCGAAGTCCGGCACACGCCCCGCCCTGAAGCCGACGGCGACCCTTACGGGTCGCTCAAGGAGCGCGCCCGGGCACGCAACGCAGCCCTGTCGCTGGCCGGACGCGACATTGGCGAGCTGCCGGAGGTCGTCCATCCAGAGCGGAAAGCGCAGGCCGAGCGGAACTTCCGCTTCTTCTGCGAGTCCTACCTTCCCTTCACGTTCCACCTGCCCTGGTCCCCCGATCACCTGAAGGTAATCGCCAAGATCGAGCAAGCTGTGCTCCACGGCGGGCTGTTCGCGATGGCCATGCCACGCGGCAGCGGCAAGACGAGCATCTGTGAATGCGCCTGCGTGTGGGCTGTGCTCTACGGCCATCGTGAGTTCGTCTGCCTGATCGGCAGCGACGAAGGCCACGCGATGGACATGCTCGAGTCGATGAAGACCGAACTCGACGGCAACGATCTGCTCCTGGAAGACTTCCCCGAGGTCGTCTACCCGATCCAGTGTCTCGACGGGATTGCCAACCGCTGCTCGGGCCAGCTCTACCAGGGCGAGCGGACGCATATCGGCTGGACGGCCCGGGAGATCGTGTTGCCCACGTTGCCTGGCAGCAAAGCGTCCGGGGCCATCATCAAAGTCGCCGGTATCACCGGACGGATCCGCGGCATGAAGTTCAAACGCGCCGACGGGCAGTCCGTGCGGCCGTCGCTGGTGGTAATCGACGACCCGCAGACGGACGAGTCGGCGCGGTCGCTCTCCCAGTGCGCCACGCGCGAGAGCATTCTGGCCGGCGCCGTCCTGGGGTTGGGCGGCCCGGGCAAGAAGATTGCCGGCGTCATGCCCTGCACCGTGATCCACCCGGGCGACATGGCCGACAACATCCTCTCGCGCGAGAAGCACCCAGAGTGGAATGGGGAGCGGACGAAGATGGTCTACTCGTTCCCCGCCGACGAGAAGCTGTGGGCGCGCTACGCGGAGATCCGCGCGGACAGCCTGCGCCAGGGGCACGCGGGCGAAGAGGCCACGGAGTTCTACCGCGCAAACCGCGAGGCGATGGACGCGGGGGCCGTCATTGCTTGGCGCGAACGGTTCAACCCCGACGAGGTCTCGGCCATCCAGCACGCGATGAACCTCAAGCTGCAGGACGAGGCCGCGTTCTTCGCCGAGTACCAGAACGAGCCCCTGCCGGAAGAGGACGTCGCGGCCGACGAACTCACGGCGGACCAGATCGCCGGCAAAATCAATCGCATCGAGCGCCGCGCGGTGCCGATCGGATGCAACCATCTGACCATGTTCGTCGATGTCCAGGCCAGCCTGCTGTTCTTCGTGGTGGCCGGCTGGGAGGACGACTTCACGGGCTACATCGTAGACTACGGCACGTTTCCCGATCAGAAACGGGCTTACTTCACCCTTCGGGATGCCCGACACACGTTGGCCACTGTCACCCGCGCCAGCGGCCTGGAGGGCGCGATCTATGCGGGCCTCGAATCCCTCACCGCCGAATACCTGGGGCGCGAGTGGCGCCGTGACGACGGGGCCATGATGCGGATCGAACGCTGCCTGATCGACGCCAACTGGGGCTCCTCGACCGACGTGGTCTACCAGTTTTGCCGGCAGTCGGCCAACGCCGGGATCGTCATGCCCAGCCACGGGCGGTTCGTGGGCGCCTCCAGCCAGCCGTTCTCAGAGTACAAACGGCGGCCGGGCGACCGGATCGGCCACAACTGGCGGATGCCCAATGTCCATGGGAAACGGGCGGTGCGCCACGTCGTGTTCGATACGAACTTCTGGAAGTCGTTCGTGTACGCCCGCCTGGCCGTCCCAATGGGCGACAAGGGGTGCGTGTCGCTCTTCGGCGACCGGGCCGACCAGCATCGACTGCTGGCCGAGCACCTGACGGCGGAGTACCGGGTGAAGACCGAGGGGCGGGGCCGCACGGTCGACGAATGGAAAATGCGCCCGGAGCGGGGCGACAACCACTGGCTCGACTGCTTGGTGGGTTGCGCCGTGGCGGCCTCCATCCAGGGGGCTGTGCTCCTGGGAGCGGAGGGCGTCGCCCAGGCCAAGCGCCAGCGCGTGAGTTTCGCCGAACTGCAGCGGAGGAACCGGCGATGAGCAGCCCATCCACCCGTCGGGACGGCCTCGGCATTCAGTGTCCGCGGTGCGGCTGCCGCCACTTCTACACCACCCACACCGAACCGCTCCCCGACGGGCGCGTCCGGCGCCGGAAGGTCTGTCGGCACTGTGGGCGCAAAACGGTGACCTACGAGGCCCCCGTCGCCTTGTCGCCGAAGCCAGATCGCTAGATGTAGCACGATTCCCGCTTTCTCCTCGAAAATCTCCGACAGTTCGGCATCGCTCCGGGTAGGTCTACAGGTAGCGGCAGGGAATGACTCCTCGCCGCATTACCCGGAGCCCGTCTTATGGCCGACAGCCTCGACGACACGATCCTCGACAACGCCCAGGGCCCAGCCAAGGCCGCTGGCGATGCCGGCTCCGTGGAGCAGCACAAGCTCACCGAGCAGATCGAGGCCGACCGCTACCTCGCGTCGAAGGCGGCGGCGAAGTCGAAGTCGCGGGGCCTGCGGTTCAACAAGCTCGTTCCACCGGGGGCCGACTGAGTGTTCCATTGGCTGGCCAACCTGCTCGCCTCGAAGCCCGGGCGTCCCACACGACTCGGTGCCGTGCGGTACCTTCGCGCCCGTTACGACGCGGCCGTGGTCAACGACGACAACCGGCGCCACTGGGCGAACGCCGACGGTCTGTCGGCCCGGGCGGCTAACAGCGCCGAGGTACGGCGAATCCTGCGAAACCGCTCCCGCTATGAGGTGGCCAACAACAGCTATGCCCGCGGCATCGTCTTGACGCTGGCCAACGATGCGATCGGCACCGGCCCGCGCCTCCAGATGCTGACCGACAACGCGGAGGCCAACCGGCGGATCGAACGCGAGTTCACGGCCTGGGCCAAGGCGATCAACCTCGCCGAGAGGCTCCGCACGATGCGGGTGGCCCGGGCGCAGGACGGCGAGGCGTTTGCCGTGCTCACGAGCAACATGAGCCTGCCGACCGCCATCCAGCTTGATCTTCGGCTGATCGAAGCCGAGCAAGTAGCCACGCCCGACCTGAATGCGCTCGTGTTCAACGCCGTCGACGGCATCGTGTTCGACGAAGCGGGCAACCCCGTCGAATACCACGTGCTCAAGCAGCATCCGGGCGACGCTTTCGCGCTGGTGCGTCGCGAGTTTGACCGCGTTCCCCGGGCCTCGATGATCCATTGGTTTCGCGCGGACCGGCCGGGCCAGGCACGCGGCATTCCCGACATTATGCCGGCGCTGCCGCTGTTCGCGCAGTTGCGTCGATTCACCTTGGCCGTGCTGGCGGCCGCGGAAACAGCCGCCGATTTCGCGGGCATCCTCTACACCGACGCGCCGGCAAACGGCGAGGCGGACGCCGCGGAGCCGTTCGAGTCGATCGAGCTGGAGAAGCGGGCTCTGTTGACCATGCCCGGCGGCTGGAAGATGAGCCAGTTGCAGGCCGAGCAACCGGCAACGACGTATGCCGAATTCAAGCGTGAGATCCTCAACGAGATCGCCCGCTGCCTGAACATGCCGTTCAACGTCGCCGCGGGAAACTCGTCGGGTTACAACTATGCCTCTGGCAGGTTGGACCACCAAACGTATTACAAGTCGATCCCGACACTCGCTTACGAGTACGCCCGCCAAGGCCGGGACTGGGAAGAGGCCCTGCATCAGCGGGCCAAGGAAGCCGCGTTGATGCAGGAGCTTGGGCTGTCGACGGCGCAGGCTCCGCCGGCCGCACCACTCGAGGAAAAGTCCGACGAGGAGGAATCATCCTATGCCGAGTAAGAAGGTCCGAGGCGAATCGGTGTTCGCCTTCGTTTGTGATCCCGAAGCGATCCAGATCGAGGCCCTGGCGGAAGGGGAAGACGCCGACGACGGCAAGCCGCGCCTGCCGCGATTCTCGATGGTCGCCTACACCGGCGGCCCCATGCGGATCGCCGGCTGGCGCTATCCGGTCATCGTGGACCTGGCCGGTCTGGCCATCCCCTCGCAGAGCCGGCCCATCCGCTTCGGCCACGACATGGCCAGCGGCGTCGGGCACACCAACGCCATCAACATCGAGGACGGCCGACTCGTGGCCGCCGGTGTCGTGTCCCGTGACACGGTCGCCGCCCGAGAGATCGTCGTCTCGGCCCGGAACGGTTTTCCGTGGCAGGCCTCGATTGGCTCGACCGTCGAGGAGTTCGAGTTCGTGAAAGAGAACCAGAAGGTGATCGTCAACGGCCGGGAGTTCGCCGGCCCGGTGAACGTCGTCCGCAAGGCGACGCTGGGCGAGATCAGTTTTGTTGACCTGGGTGCCGACGGGGCGACAAGTGCGAGCGTTGCCGCCGTGGCGTCCGGACATACCAAGGAGAACCATGCGATGGACAATCCGCTGGAAACCACCCCCGAAACCCAGGCCACCGAAGCCGCGGAGGTCCAGGCGGCCGCCACGCCAGCCGCGGACCCGCCGCCCGCTGCCGACGACGGCGCCAACCGTGATAGCGCCAGCCGAAGCGACGTGGCCGCCGAGGCCGCACGTGTGCTGGCCATCCGCCAGATCTGCGCGGGCCGGCACCCCGACATCGAAACCGAGGCCGTCCGCGACCGGTGGGACGTCAACCGCTGTGCTCTGGCGGTCCTGCGGGACAGCCGGCCGAAGGCCCCAGCTGTCCACTTTCGGGATGACACCGTCAACGGCAACGTCCTGGAAGCGGCGTGCCTGCTGACGGCCAAGGCTGCGTCCGTGGAGACGATGTTCGATGAACCGACCGTGGAGGCCGCCCAGCGGCGCTTCCGTGGCGGAATCGGGCTCCAGGAACTGCTGTTGGAGGCGGCCTGGGCGAACGGTTACACCGGCCGGACCTTCCGCGACAGCCGCGCCGTGCTGCGGTCCGCCTTCCGACCGGAGCTCGAGGCCGGGTTCTCGACCATCGACATCGGCGGCATCCTGTCGAACGTCGCCAACAAGTTCCTCCTCGAAGGATTCTTCTCCGTCGAGCGGACCTGGCGGAACATCTGCGCCGTGCGGAACGTCTCGGACTTCAAGACCGTGACCAGTTATCGCCTCATCGGCACGGACCAGTACGAGCAGGTCGCCCCCGGCGGGGAGCTCAAGCACGGCACCTTGGGCAACGAGATCTACACCAACAAGGCCGACACCTACGGGCTCATGCTGTCGGTCGATCGCCGGGACATCATCAACGACGACCTGGGCGCGATCACCACGGTGCCGCGGAAGCTGGGCCGCGGCTCGGGACTGAAGATCAACGACGTCTTCTGGGCCACGTTCCTCAACAACAGCACGTTCT
>JAPLNP010000283.1 GCA_026401055.1 Planctomycetia bacterium | reverse complement strand
CGACTGGTCGTCCAGACAGGTCAGCTTGAGGCGTTTCTTGAATGCCTTCAGAGCCGCCTTGAGTTCTTTCGCGTCGGGGGTCGGGGGCTGGGGGGTCTCGGATGTGGACATGGGCTGCTCGCCTCCTACGACGCTGGATTGGCGTGGGTTTTGAGGGTGATCTTGTAGTTGCCCCGGGCCTGGTCGTGTTCCAGGGCGATCATGCCCATCGTCTGGGCCTCTTCCAGGAGGTCGGAGAAGTTGCGGTAGCCGTAGTAGCCCTCGTTGAAGTCGGGATAGACGCGCCGCAGCGCCTGTTTGACCATCGAGCCCCAGAGCGGATCGTAGTCGAGTTCCAGCGAGTCCACGATCTTCAACAGTCGGTCGATCGCCTCCTGCTTCTTGTCGGGCTTTTTGACGCCCTTCTTCGGCGCGGGCCGGGTTTTCCTCGCCTCGCGGGCAAGGTCGTCGTAGTAGATGAATTCGTCGCACGCCGCGATGAGCAGGTTCGAGGTGGAACTCTTGATCCCGCACCCGATCACCCGCTTGTTGTTTTCCTTGAGCTTCGAGACCAGCGGCGAGAAGTCGCTGTCGCCGGAGATCAGGGCGAAGGCGTCGATGTGTTCTTTGGCGTAGCAGAGGTCCAGGGCGTCGACCACCATGTGGATGTCGGCGCTGTTCTTGCCGCTGGCCTTGCTCTGGGGGATGTCGATCAGCTCGATGCCTTCGGCGTGGAACTCGCGCACCGCGTCGCGGTAGTTGCTCCAGTCGCAATACGCCCGTTTGTAGACCAGCCGGCCTTTCTCCAGGAGCCGCTTGAGCACCAGTTGGATGCGGAAGCCTTCGGTTTTCATTTCCCGGGCGCCTAGGGCCAGGTTTTCGAAATCGACGAAGACGGCGATTAGGGATTCATCGGACATGGCTTCCCCGGGGGTGCGGGTTGTGGTGGATGGGAGGTAATCCGTTGGGTGGCATGGGCAGCTTGCTGCCCTTGTTCGGCGCCAAGCGACCCATGGCGCCCAGCGGCAAAAGCCGAGCCGCGCCCGTGAGGAAGCGGTTCTGCTGGGCGAGCCGGCAGTGCCGCCCCAACGGCCGCTCCCTTACGGTTGCGGCTCGGTTTTGGGGGCCGCTGGCAGCCTGCGGCGCCCGGCGCCCTATTTTGGCGGTCGGGCGACTTTTCGACAAGGCTGCGCGATCGCTTTCCGCGACTCATGGGGACGCCATATGCCATGTTATGGGGGTTACCGGAGCTTGACACGCAACCCCCCACCGTTTAAGGTACAGCTATAGCTCCGGCATCCGGAGCGCCAAGACCCTTACTCGAAAGAGGAATGACGATGGATACGACGCATCGCGGGTCGAGGAGAGGCTTTACGCTCGTCGAACTGTTGGTGGTCATCGCGATCCTGATTGCGCTTCTGCTGCCTGCCGTGCAGGCCGCCCGCGAGGCCGCAAGGCGAATGTCCTGCTCGAACAACCTCCGGCAATTGGCCGTGGGGGCGGCGAACTACGAGGGGGCGCACGGGACGCTTATGTCGGGCAGCGTGGGCGCCTGGAACGGCAACACTTCGTTTCCCGACGGCTGGCACGACCCGAACTCGACGGCCCTGCCCTGGGGGCATTTCGGATGGCCGACGTTGCTGTTGCCGTTCGTCGAACACCAGGCGCTCTTCGACCGGATTGACTTCACCGTGCCCGCCTACGCCGTGTCGGTGCCGGAGGAGTCCAGTTGGGGTTCTCCCGACCGCGGGCCCGCCGGCAACGTGGCCAATCTCTACGCGGCCACGCACATGCCGCCCCTGTTCGTCTGCCCGTCGGCGCACCGCGTGAAGCCGGTCACCGAGTTCAAGGACTACGGCGTGAACCACGGGCAGGGCGCGTGTTGTCCGGAGCGAACTCAGGAGGGCATGAACGGCGTGGCGTTTGTCCACAGCGCGATCAAGATCTCGGACATCAAGGACGGCACCAGTTCGACGTTCCTGTTTCTGGAGGAGGCCCATTTCGGCAACCACAGTTGGGTGCCGTACGACAGGGGCTCGAATCAGTTCTTCTGGGTCCACCACGTCTCGCAGGGCTACGTCACGTGCCTGGAATACGACGGCACGCCGACCCCGCCCAACACGACCAGTTGGAACCATCGCGGCGGCCACAGCGATCATCCCAACGGCTTGCAGGTGGCGTTCGTCGACGGCCACGTGAGCTGGATCAGCGACGACATCGACTTCAAGACCTACCGGGACATGTTTTCTCGCGCGGGAGGCGAAATCATTGACCAGACGTATTGAGAACCCGTTCGCGGGGGACTGTCCCGATTTTCGCGGCGCGGCGGGCTTTCCCGCGCCAACCGGCGATTTTGCCGCGAAAATGGGACTGTCCCCTTCGCGGCGAACTACCGGCGGCGAGGAACGGGACAGGTCCATGTTTTCGGCCGACGTTGTTCTCGCGAAGAACGTCTTCCCACCGAAAAATGGACCAGTCCCCAGCCGGCTCGGGCGATGTGGCGCCTTCCTTGCGATTCTGGCCGTCGGAGCGATCTCGCTGGCCGGCTGCGGCCGGGGCGGTCCGGAGGTTGTCGGGGTAACCGGCACGGTGACCTGCCAGGGCAAACCGGTCGAGAATCTCTTCCTGAACTTCAAGCCGGAAGTAGGCCGCCCGAGTTGGGGCGTGACCGACGCCGAGGGTAAGTACTCGCTCAAGTACAACCGCGACCGCGACGGCGCGGTGGTCGGAAATCACACCGTCTGGGTCCAGTTCCGGCCGCGAAACCCCGGTGAAGAGTTGCAGATGACCGGCCCCGGCGCGAAACGCTCCAACCTGTCCGCCGCCTTGCAGAAATACGGAAGCGAGAAGACCACGCCTTTGAAGTTCGACGTCGAGACCGACGGCCAGGTCATCGACATCGCGCTGGACTGACGTGGGGTGCGTCCGGACGCACCATGAAGCGGGCAAGAATGGATTCGGCGGCTGCGTCGAATCCCCTCGTGTCGAGAACGATGGACAACGTGTTTTGGTGTCACCACGGTGCGTCCGGACGCATCCCTACTAAAGGATCTACGCCATGAGACAACCATTCCCCCGGCGGCTGCGTCGCCGTGAATTCGTCAAGACCGTGATCGGCGGCTCGGCGGCCGCCGGACTGGCGCTGGCCGTCGGCCGAAGCAGCGCCGCCGAAAAGGAGGCGGTGCTCGAGGTCGGCCAGGGCATCGTCGACATCACGCCGCCGCTGGGCCTCGAAATGGCCGGCTTTCATCGAGCCCCCGGCAACGAACGCCGCATCACCGGCATCCGGCAGGCGGCCGAAGTCCGGGCGTTGGTCATTCGGCACGGCCCGACCGAGGCGGCGATCGTCTCGCTCGACGTTCCGACCGTTTCGCGCGACATGGCCCAGCGCGTCGCGAAGCAGATTGCCGCGAAGTTCGGCATCGCCGAGGCGAACGTCCGCCTGTGTGCGACGCACACGCATTCGATGCCCAGTTTTTGCTTTCTGCTGCAATGGGGAGCCGTTTCGCCGGAGTACATGGCGACGGTCGAACAGCGTATCATCCAGGCCGTCGAACTGGCCAAAGCGGACTTGGCGCCGGCCGAATTGCACTTGGGCAAGAGCCGGGCCGTGGGCGGCAACTTCAATCGAACCACGAAGGACTTCAAGACCGACGAGCATTTTGGCAAGGACTCGACCGACGACGGACGGTGGCTCGACACGATGGTCCACGTGTTGCGGTTCGTCCGCGGCGGGGTCAGGCCCGATCTCATCTGGTACCATTTTTCCTGCCATCCGGTCTGCTTCACCGACGATCAGGCGGGCCCGGACTGGCCGGGGCTGGTCGCGACGCGCTGCCGCGAGAAGTACAAGATTTCGCCCTCGTACCTGCAAGGCCATTGCGGCGACGTCAACCCGGGCGACGGCGCCATCTGGATCGGCAAGGCGGAGCCGACGGCCGACGCCGTGTTTGCGGCCCTGGGCCGCGCGATGGACGCCCTGGCTCCGGTGAAGGTCGACGCATTTCGCGCGGTGGCAACCGATTTTGCCATGCCGCTGGACACGGCGCTCTTTCAACAGTGGCTGACCGAATACCGCAACGACCCGGCAAAATGCGCCAGCGGCGTTTGGGTCGACGCCGGCTTCGCCAAGGCATGGTACGAGGATGCCCTTAAATCGGATACGACGCGGACGCACCTGCCGGTTGCCCTGGGGGCGATGCGGCTGGGCGGCCTGGGTCTGGTATTCCACCCGGCCGAACTCTTCAGCGCCTACGGACTGACGGTCCGCCGCGATTCGCCGTTTGCCGACACGCTCGTGATCGGCTATGCCAACGACTGCATCGGCTACGCGCCCGACCCGAGTTCCTACAAGGCCGCCGAGTACGCCGCCATCGTCGTGCCCAAGATCCTCGAATTGCCGCCGTTCACGCCGACCGCCGCCCGGGCGCTCAGCGCCGGAATGGTCGAGATGCTGAAACAAGTGGCCGGTTGAGGAGAGAGCGGATAGAATTCGTTTTGGGGGCGGCGCGGAAACGATTGTCGCCTTTCGCTCCGCGAAAGATCGCCACTTTCGCGGAGCGAAAGGCGACAATGCGACAGTTATTGATCCGCCGGTCCTAAGGAGGAGACAATGACTACCGTCTCGATTCGAGCGGCGCAAGCCACGCTTTCGGAATTGATCCACCGGCTGACGCCCGACGAGCAGTGCGGCGATTCATCGCCGCTTTGTTGAGCGACCCAGAAGGCGGGGCATGATTGTTTTCAGAGGAGCTTCCACACAGCCCGCCGACCGCCAGCCCGGCGCAAAAGCGGAGATGAATCGCCGCACTCCAAGAAACGCTGTCTCACCGCAAACGAACACCGATTAGGGCTCTCTCCGATGTGCCGAATGACGTTGTGTTCCCTCGTGCTTGTCCTGGCCTGTCTCGCATCCGCCGCGCCGGCCGCCGACGGCAATCGCCTCGCGCATCTCGACGAGTTCTCCGATCCGTACTACGTCGGGCTCACCACGCCCAAGCTCGTCGTGCCCCAGTGGGTCGGTCAGCCGGGTGTCGAAGCCGTGATCGTGCTGGCCATCGACGACATGAGCAAGGTGGAGCCGTACGAAAAACACCTGCGTCCGATCCTCGAGCGGCTCAAGAAGATCGACGGCCGCGCGCCGGTGAGCATCATGACCGACGTGATCGACCCGAACGACCCGCAACTGCAAGCGTGGCTCCGCGAGGGCCTGAGCATCGAGACCCACACCCGGGTGCATGCGTGTCCGTGCCTCCAGAACCGCGACCTGGCGGCGGCCAAGGCGTCGTTCGACGAGTGCGTGGACCTCTTGGCGACCATTGCCAACAACCGGCCGGTGGGTTTCCGAATGCCCTGCTGCGACTCGATGAGTTCCGTCAGCCCGCGGTTCTTCACCGAAGTGTTCAACAAGACGACGCCCGGCGGACGCTTCCTCTCGATCGACGCCTCGGTGTTCAACCTGTTCACGCCCCGCGATTCGGCGCTGCCGCGGGGGCTGGTTCTGGACGCGGACGGCCGGGAGAAGTTCGGCAAGTACGTGGCCACCGAGCGCGGCGACGTGAACGTGATCGAGGACTATCCGTATCCGTACGTGATCGCGCGGTTGTGCTGGGAGATCCCATGTCTGATGCCCAGCGACTGGGCCGGACAGAACCGCAACAAGCCCGACAGCCCCGTGACCCTGGCCGACTGGAAGGCCGCCGTCGATCTGGCGGTTCTCAAACGGGGCGCGCTGGCGTTGTGCTTTCATCCGCACGCCTGGATGCGCAACGACATGGTCGCCGAACTCGTCGACTACGCCGCGACGCAGCACGCCGGCAAGGTGAAGTTCCTCACCCTCCGCGAGGTCGACGAACTCCTGAGGCGAAACGTCCTCGGCGGCCAGCCGCTACGGGCCCCGGGCGGCCGGGACAACGGCCAGGACAACGGCGCCCGAGTGCTGGACCTCAACGGCGACGGCTACATGGACGCGGTGGTGGCCAACGAGCAGGTCCGCCAGACGCGCGTCTGGTCGCCCGAGTCGGGTACGTGGACCGTCACCGACTTCCCCGTTCCGCTGGTGAGCGTTGACGCCCAGGGCAACCGGCGTGAAACCGGCGTGCGATTCGGGGTTCTTGGGCCCAACGGCATGGCCGGCGCCCTGGTCCGAAACGAGAGCTTCTCGGGCATGTGGCACTTCGACGGCAAGGGCTGGACGCCGGACCCGAAGGGACTGGTGGGGCTCGAGTTGGACGGCCCGATTCTCACCAGCGCCGGCGGCCGCGACCGGGGCGTCCGGCTGCACGACCTCGACGGGGATGGACTCTCGGAACTCATCGTCGGCAACGAGAGGCAGTGCGGCGTGTTCCGCCTCGCCGCCGACGGCTGGACGAAACTGCCCTTCGCGCTGCCGCCGGGCACCGGCATCGTCGACGACGGGGGTCGCGACGCCGGGCTGCGCTTCGCGGACATTGACGGCGACGGTCGCGACGACCTCGTCTTTTCCAATGCCCAGCGCTATTCGCTGCACCTTTTCCAGTCGATGGCCGGCGGCTGGTCGCGGCGGGTCGCGGCGGCCGAGCGAAACGCCGGCGAGGCGATCCCGATGATCGTTCGCGCCGATGGGACGAACAACGGCGCCTGGTTCCACGGCGGTCACATGTGGGTGCAGAACGAGGAAACGGGAGCGAACCTGCCGAATCACATTTTCGGACGCCCCTACACCCAACTTCTGACCGGCGATGTCACGCCAGCCAAGTGATCGCGGCAGCCATGGAGAAGCCGGACGCGTTCTGACGGACCGGCCGTCGACAACGGCGGCACGCCTGGTCTCGCGGCGCGCGGCTATCGGGTCGGGCAGTGGCCGGACGGCGCTGGCGAGTCCCGATTCATCGTCAATCTCGGTCGTGGCATACCTTTCAGTCGGGCATACTACCCACCAATGGAGGTGCGAGAATCGGCTTTTTCGGAGAAATCCGAGTCTGTGACCCACAAAAAGCTTGACGGCGACCCACCGTCGTGGGCAAAATAGGAGAAATGTTCGTGCGCATCCACCGCCACGCGTGTCGGCGGTGGTCGATTTAGACGATTCGCAACTGACCGTAGGTTCATCCAGTCAAACCAACTTTGCATGTAGGGGGTCCTAGTGATGTCGACAAGTCACACGATTGTTCGCACTCTTCTCGGCTGTTGTTTGGTGGTCGCGCTGCTTCTCTTTCAGGCGACCGCGTCTGCCGAGACCTTGATGATTGAATACACCGGTTTGAACATCTCCTACATCGGGGACACGATCACCGAGGTTGGAAACCCCGATCCGCTCACCTCGCTCGTCTACTCGGTCGATGGGGTACAAATAGGCCCCACGCTGTCCTCGGACATCGCGGTCGATTTGAGCATTCCTGGCGTGAGCGGGTTGTCGGCCAGTGCTGACACCACCATCACGAGTGCCACGGGGGGCACGCTTGATCTCACGCTTCCGGGCGGTAAATTTCTGAAGCTTGAACTCGGTGCCGCCACGGTCTCCCTTTTTCACATCAACGTCCTCCCCACTCTTAAGTTGCACTTCGCGTTGGGCGCGGCTGACGCCAACGTGCTTAGCCAGTCGCTACCAGGACTACTTGGCGGCTGGTTAGGAGATGACATTGCGGTTTCGTTCTCATCGCAAGTTACGAGCGGGTCTATGACGAGTGCCGCCGGGGTGGTAACGGGATTCTTGGCCAGCGGTACCGGCGAAATTCAGGGCAACCTGGTCCCCGAGCCCGCCACCGTGGCGCTACTCATCAGCGGTCTGCTGGCCTGCTTGGCCTTCATCCGTCGCCGCGGCTGAGTGTCTGCCCAACAAGACGCCAAAAACCCCTCGTGGCCACGCCGTGGTCACGAGGGGTTTTCATTTGGCGTCTTGGGACTTGCGTCAGATTCCATACTCGCGGCGGAAGCGTTCGATGTCGGCGAGCCGGCCGATCACCAGCACGCGGTCGCCCGCCTCGAATCGCATGTCCGCGCCGGGGGCGAAGAGCAGTTGGTTGTTGCCGCGGCGCACCGCGACGATCAACAGGCCGTTGCGGCTGCGGATGTGGGACTCGCCGACGGTGCGGCCGACCAGTTCGCACTCCGGCGGCAGGATCAACTCATCCACCTCGACCTCGGCAGTCTCGCGACCGGCGACCAACTCGATCAGCTCGACCATCGACGGCCGCGTGATCATCGCCGCCATCCGCAGCGCGCCGGTCGCCGCCGGCATGACGACCCGATTCGCGCCGGCCTGCACGAGCTTCTTTTCGGTCGGCTGCGACTCCGCCCGGGCGATGATGTGCAGCTTGGGGTTGAGGTTTCGGGCGGTGAGGGTGATGAAGACGTTGTCGGCGTCGTGGGGCAACGTCGTGACCAGGGTCGCCGCGCGGCGGACGCCGGCCGACTCCAGGGCGTCCTCTTCGGTGGCGTTGTCGTTGACGGTGAGGTAGCCGTGCTCCATGGCCTCGGCGATCCGCTCGGGATCGTTTTCGACGACGACCAGCGAGCGGTTGCGTTGGCGGAGTTGTCCGGCCAGGATTTCGCCCATCCGTCCGAAACCGCAGAGGATCACGTGGTCGCCGAGGCGGCGGATTTCGCGGCTGACGCGCTGGAGTCCCAGGGCGCGGTTAATCTCTCCTTGGGTCATCATTTGGACAAAGGCTCCTATGATGTACAGGGCCGTCGAGACGCCGACGACGATCAGCCCCGTGGTGAACAACTGCAAACCGGGGGAGGAAGACAGATCGCAAACCTCCTCCATCCCGACGGTCGACACGATCATCGCAACCATGTAGATCGACTCGATCAGGCTCCAGCCGGCCATGCGATAGACGGCCACCCCCACGATAATGATCGTGGCCAGCAACATGAGGCCGATTCGCAGATGCAGGAGCGGGGGTTTCATCGTTGCGCGGTGCGGAAGGGGACAGGTCCATTTTTCGGCCGACGCCGTTCTCGCGGACCACGTTTTTTTGGCCGAAAAATGGACCAGTCCCCGGCCGGCCCGGATCACGTGTGGTATTCGGCATTGAGTCGAATGTATTCGGCCGTGAGGTCGGTGGTCCAGAACCGGGTGCCGGCCAGACCCTCGCCGAATTGCAACTCGATATGCGTGTCGCGATGGTCGCGGATCGAGGAGGAGACCGCCTTGGGGTCGAACGCCACCGGTGCCCCGTGCCGGTAAAGCTCGAACCCGTTCAGGCGAAGGCTCACTGCCGCCGGGTCGAACCGGGCGCCCGAATAGCCCGCCGCCGAAACGATCCGCCCCCAGTTCGGATCGGCGCCCGTCACCGCCGTCTTGACCAGGGCGCTTTCGGCCACCGCCTTGGCGATCCGCCGCGCCGAACCGCGACTGGCGCAGCCGGTCACGTCGATCGTGATCAAGTGCGTCGCGCCCTCGCCGTCGGCGATGATCGCCCGGGCGAGCTCGACGCAGACTTCATTCAGGGCCGTTCGGAAGGCGGCCAGGTCGCCTCCGTCCAGGGGCGGCCCGCCGGCTTGGCCGTTGGCCAGAAGCAGCACGGTGTCGTTGGTGCTCATGTGGCCCTCGACGCTGATCGAGTTGAAACTCTCGTCCGCCGCGGCCTTGAGCGACGCTTGGGCAACCCGGGGCGCCAGCGGGGCGTCGGTCAGCACGAGGGCGAGCATCGTGGCCATGTTCGGGCCGATCATCGCGGCGCCCTTGGCCATGCCGGTGATTTGGATCGTCCTGTCCCCCAGCGAGAGCGTTCGGCCGGCCAGCTTGGTCACCGTGTCGGTGGTCATGATCGCCTTGGCGGCGGCTTCGAGGTCGCGGGCCTCGCGCCCCAGCTTCACGGCGGCGGCGGTGATGCCCTGCTCGATCTTGTCCATGGGAAGGAACTCGCCGATGATGCCGGTCGACATCACCAGGGCCTCCTCGGGTCCGGCCCCGCAGGCGGCGGCGGCCAGGGCGGCCATCTTCCGCGCGTCGTCCAGACCCCGTTCGCCCGTACACGCATTGGCGACGCCCGAGTTGATCGCCACCGCCCGGATGTTCTCCCCGGGCGTCCGCTGGCGATCCAGCGCAACCGGGGCCGCGAACACGAGATTCTGGGTATAGACGCCGGCCGCGACCGCGGGCGATTCGGACATCACCAGCGCGAGATCCAGCCTTTGTGGATCACGCTTCAGCCGGCAGTGAACGCCCGCCAGGAGGTAGCCTTGGGGGACATCGGGTACCATGATGCTTTGGTTCTTCCTTACAGGGCCGTGGTCTCGGGGTGGCCGTACATCAGGTTGAAATTCTGCACCGCCGCGCCCGAGGCGCCTTTGATCAAATTGTCCAGGCAACTGATCGTGATGACGCGGTTGCGGACGATCCGGGCGGTAATGTCGCAGAAATTCGAGTTCATCGTGTCCTTCGTGCCGGGCAAATGGTCGACCACGCGGACGAACGGCTCGTCGGCGTAGAAGTCGCGAAGCGTCTGGAGCACCTTCTCCTCGCTCACCTCGCCCGTCGGACGCGAGTACGTCGTCGTTAGGATGCCGCGGTCCATGGGCACGAGGTGCGGCGTGAAGATCACCTCCACCGCCGTGCCGGCCACCGTGCCGAGGATCTGCTCGATTTCCGGCGTGTGGCGATGGCGGCCGATGTTGTAGGCCGAGATGCTCTCGTTGCACTCGGCGTACATCGTGGTCAACTTGGGCGTGCGGCCCGCGCCGGAAACGCCGCTCTTGGAGTCGACGATGATCTCCTTCGGCTCGATCAGCCCCGCCCGCAACAGCGGCGCCAACGGCAGGATCGCCGACGTCGGGTAACAGCCCGGGTTGGCCACCAACGGCGCGTCGGGAATGTCGTCGCCAAACAGTTCGGGCAAGCCGTAGACCACTTTGCCGAGCCGGTCGGGGTCCGGGTGCTTGATGCCGTACCACTGGGCGAAGATGTCGGGGTCGTTCAGGCGGTAGTCGGCGCTGAAATCGATCACGCGGCAGCCGGCCTCCAGGAGCGAGGGCACCAGCGAGGCGGTCACGCCGTGCGGCAGGCAACTGAACACGCACGTCGCCCGGCTGGCGACTTCCGTCGGCGCAAGATTCTCCAGCGAGAGGTCCAGCCGGCTGTTGAGCGAGGGGTGGATTGTGGCTACCGGCGGATTGCCCTCCTGACGGCTGGTCAGGGCGACGATTTCCGCCCCGGGATGGCGAAGCAGGATTTTGATCAGCTCAAGGGCGGTGTAGCCCGTTGCCCCCAAAATGGCTATCCGTGTCATGGCAATGGATGGGTTGGAGAAAACGGATCGGCCGGTCCCGCGGCACGATTGCCGAAGTATACCGCGACCGGTCGCAGTCCGCCAAGGGGGGAGAAGCGGCGTGTGTGCCCAGCGTTCTGGGCGGCCCTAAGTCGTGACGGGGCGGGGGTTTGGCCAGACCTGGCGCCATTGGCCGTTTCTGTCCAGCGTGTCGAGGGCCGCGACGGCCGTGGCGTTGGGCCGGTCCCAGCGGCGGC
>JAPLNP010000157.1 GCA_026401055.1 Planctomycetia bacterium | reverse complement strand
CCGGAACTGGCCAACCCCGCGTCGGTGCAGATCGACACGAAGACCGCGCCGGTAGGGAGCCGTTCCACGACGTTGGCCGCGGGCGGACCGATGGTGGGCGTGGACTACTTCGTCGCGTTGGTTTCGGCGGAGTTGACGGACGGGACGGTCCATGCCGATTGGAGCCCGGCGCGGGCGGTTTTCCCGCCCTCGACCGACCCAATACTCCACCGGCTGCAGATTCTCCCGCTGGTATTTCGTTATCAGCCTCAGGGCGCGGGGCCGCCGCCGTGGCCGATCGGGCCGATCGCCCTGGGCAGCGAGCCCGGCGGCCCCAGGGCCGTCTGGACGTTCGGCAGGGAGCAGAGCCACATCGACTTCGAGTTTGACGATCCGTTCCCGGGGCCCGCGTGGAACGTGGCCATGCGGCCAAACCTGAACGACGCCCGGATGGAATTCCCGCTCGCGACGGCGTTCTTCGTTCCGCTGGGACCGCCCAGGAAGTTCAAGTTCGTGGCGTACGTCGGCTTTGCCAAGGGTAAAGGCGCCGTAAACACGGCCGACTTCGATGTGGCGACGCTACTGCTCAAGGTCGGCGGGTTCCCTTCTGTGAGCGCGATGCTTCCGCTGACAGTGACGCATCCGCTTGGCGGCGTGCCGCAACCGATGAAGAAGATCGAGTTCTCGTTCGATTCGGCGGCACCGGGGATGGGGCCGGGTCTGTACATCCTGCAGATTACGGCCGGCGTTCAGGGCGGCGAGTCCGACGCGGACCATCCGCCCGCGTATTTCGGCGCGAGATTCATTCCCGACTAGTCCAGGTCCATCGTAACCCCGTTGGAAAGAAAAGGTGTTGTCATGGTCACTCCAGCACGCGCAACGCGGCGAAACGTCCGTCCGGCGGCGGGATTGTGGAAAGCGGCGTGCCTGGGCGTCGTGTCGGCAGCCCTGTTGACGCCCTCGGCTTGGGCAGCGGCGCAGGCCACCGCGGCCAACGATCTGGTCAATCTGATCAACCAGTATCGCCAGCAAAACAAGCTGCCGGCCATCCCCTTGTCCCAGAAGCTGACGCAGGTGGCGATCGCCCACATGGAAGACCTCGTCAACAACCATCCGGACACGAAACTGTGCCCCGCGAACAAGCAGAACATGCACAGTTGGTCCGATAACCCGGGCAAGTGGAAGGGTGGCTGCTACGATTCTGCCAACTCGGCCACGTACTCGATCATGTGGGACAAGCCGAAAGAGATTGCCGGCTACCCGAACAACGGCTACGAGATTTCGGAACAAGGGTCGTCCACCGCCGCGTCCGCGCTGGATTCGTGGAAGCAGAGTTCCGCGCACAACGCCGTGATCCTCAACGAGGGGATTTGGAGCAACTACCCGTGGAAGGCCGTTGGGGCGGCCCAGTGCCAGGGCTACTGGTGCGTCTGGTTCGCCGAAACGCTCGACACCTCCCAGGCTCCCAACAAGATCGCCTACTGGGAAGGTTACAACAAAATCAAGAAGACACCTTGGGTGACCGACCTCCTGGCCTTCGATCCCTCGAAAGTGAAGAAGATCAGCAGCGGCGGCGGCGCCGGCGCGGGCAAGGACTCCGGCGACCAGGAAAAGGCCGCCGCCGCCCCCAAGACGGCCCCGAGCGGCAGTCGGGTGAGCGCGGGCGTACACGGCCGCGTCTACGCCATGGACCCCAGCGGCAAGCTGCTGGGCAACGTCCCGGGCGCCACCATCGAATTGAAGAACGAGGGCGGCGCGGAAGTCTCGCGGATCACCTCGGGCGAGAACGGCTACTACCGCGCCGACCTGCCCGCCGGACGATTCTTCTACAAAGTCACCGCCCCCGGATACAAGGATGAAGACAAAGGCCGCGGTTTCACCGTCGAGAGGACCGACGAAGGCCATATCTACGATTTCTGGCTCGTCAAGGGAGAGAACGATCCCAACCGGAAGCCGCCCGTAATCCCCGTCGTTCCCGTCGCAACGCTCAAGGGCACGGTGTGGGAGAAAACGGAAAAGGGCGATCTCGTCGGAATTCCGAAGTCCGTCGTTTCCCTGCGGCTGGCCGGAAGCACGAAGATCGCCCAGGTGTCCACGAGTTCGGCCGACAAGGACGGGAAGTCGGCCGGCGCCTACCAGATCGTCCTGGCACAAGGCAACTGGCAGGCGTCCGTCAAGGCCCCGGGTTTCGAGACCTTGGTCGATCCCAAGCCCATCGAAATCGTCGCCGGCAAGGAAGCCACCCGCGACTTCGTGCTCGAGCGCCGAAAGATCACTCCGCCCGTCGGACAAGGAATCAAGGGCGTGGTTCGCGTCGAAGGCACGCGAGTAGGCCAACTTCCCAAGGACCTCAAGGTCGAGATTCTGCCGATCCCGGCGACGCAAACGATCGCGCCGCCCACGCTCGATTCGGCGGGCGGTTTCCGCAAAGACCTTGCGCCCGGCGCCTATCGAGTCCAAGCCCAGGCGGCAGGGTATCTGCCGGCCACCAGCGGCGTGAAATACATTCTCACCGGGCAATACACCGCGGTCATTCTGGTCCTGCGCAAGGAGAAACCCGAGAAGCCGGAAGAGCCGCTCAAGCCGGAAATCCCCGGCGTGCCCGAAACGCCCGGCGACGTTGTCAAGGCAACGTTGTCCGTCACGGTTCTGGGCGTTGACGGCGACCGGCGCGTGCCGCTGATTGGCGCCCTTGTGCTCGTGCGCCATGGCGACGAGGAATTGGCCGCGGCGCAACGGAAGACGACCGGCGCGAAGGGCGAGGCCGATTTCCAGATCACGCGAGCCGGCCCGCACGTGGCCTTGGCACGGATGAAGGGCTATCAGCCCGGCGGAATCACGTTGGAGATTGCCCCGAACGACAAGCTGTCCAAAACCATCACCCTCGAAAAGCGAACCCAGCCCGAGGAGCCGCCGCCCATCGAGCCACCCGGACCGGGTGAAGAGGCCGAGTCGGCGCGGGTCGTGGGCTACGTTGTCTACCGCGACGCGAGCAGCTCGACCGGCGTGTTCGGCGTCGCCGGCGCCAGGCTGACCTGGAACCGGGTCGACCGCCGTCAGCCCCAGCCGCCCCAGAGCGTGCGTGCCGGGGAGGTCGGCAAGTTCCAACTCATACTGCCCGAGGGCCAGTACGAGGTCGCGTTCGATCTGCCTCGCGATTTCCGCCCCAAACGGCCGGAGCGTCTGGTGGTCAAGCTCGGGATGAAGCCGATGTGGTTCTTCGTTGAGAAGGTGTCGGAGAAGCCGCCGGTCGAGACGGAAGTTAAGCCCGAGCCGGGAGTCAAACCCGAGCCCGACACTGGGCGTGAACGTGTCACCGTAAACGGCTACGTCGTCGTTCTTTCGCCCAAGGTGCGCGGCGGGTACGCTGCGGTCGAAGGGGCAACAATTCACTGGCGCCCCAGCGCCGGAGAACGCCTCCAGCCCGGAACCGCCCGCTCCGACGACCGTGGACGCTTCTCGCTCCAGCTCCTCAAGGGCCTCTACACCGCTCAAGTGGACCCACCGCCGGGCTACACGCCGACATCCAAAAACATTCGCGTGGAAGAAGGCATGGAGCGGACCATGTTCGTCCTCTCCCGGGTCGAGCGACCGGAGCAACCGCCCGAAGAGCCGACCGAGCCAACGCCGGACACGCCGGAACAGCCGGAACGACCGGGCAGCGGCGGACTGCAACTGCAGGTGTTCGGCCGCGACTCGGGCAAGGTGTTCCCGCTGGCCGGGTGCCAGGTCCGCGTGACCCAAGGGCGGCGCGTCGTCGTCAGCGGCACAACCGACCGCAGCGGCCGCTACAACACGCCGCTGGCCAACGGCTCCTACGAGGTCGCGGCGATCAAGGACGGCTTCAACATGGGCAAAGCCGGCGTGTCCGTCGCGGGACGGTACGTGCCCAGCACGATCCACCTGGATCGCCAGCCCACCAAGCCGCCGCAGGACCCCGACAAGCCTCCGCAAGAGCCCGATGGGCAGATCCTCTCATTGCAGGTTCGGGTCATGGTGTCGTTTCCGCGGCCGCCCAAGCAAGGTCAGCCGGGCGGATTCGCCACCACGCCCGCCGGCGGCGCGAGCGTGACCATCGTCCAAGGCCGTCGCACGGTTGCTTCGGGCAAGACGGACGGCGACGGCAACTACACGGCGCAACTGCCGCCGGGTTCCTACCAGATCAACGTGGTCCACGGCACCCTTCGCGGCAGCGAAGGGGTGACGCTCAGTCGAGACAACGCGAGCCGCACGATCAAGCTCCAGTCGGGAGCCCTGTTGATCCCGGAGCAATCCGGCCCGACGCGGCCGGATTCCCTGAAAAGACCGCTCCAGGCCATTCCCATGATTCCGCGAGTGCAATGAGTCCGACATTCCTCGTTGCACTCGGACGGTATCAGGTTCAGTAGCATCCGAACCCGCTGAACTTGACGAGGGGTGAAAACAGACGATTCGACAAGAGACAAGCAGCAGTCGGCCATGTCGAGGTTTTCGCGGCCGCGGCCTACGAGCAGGACGGTTTGCCCGGCCCACCCTAAAGATCTACAGATCCGTCGCCTACAGCGGCGAGAAGCACGACTCGGTCCGATCGGCTTCGCCGCGTTCGATCGGCAGCACGCGGCTTTGGTGATCGTGCGTCACGCGAACGAGCACCTGGGCGTTGGGCTCCAGACGCCGCGTGTAGCGGAGCACGAGCGCGCCGGCGAGCCGCAACGACGGCTCCCTCGGCTCGCCGACGAGCAGGGCGACCGGACCGATGAAGCTCTCCGGCTCGATCCGGGCCGACCCGCTCGCGTCCTCTCTGGCGGCGAAGGATCGCAACGCGGCGTTCTCTTCGGCGTTGCGCCCGATCACCGCCTTGGTCGCCGCGTCCAGCCGGATGTGCCGTCCGACGTTCAAGAGCTCGAAATCCCAGGATGTCGCCTCGGGGTCGAAACGCATCAGGTCGCGCACCCGCGGGGCGAAGCTCTCCTCGGTCAGCGCGCAGCCGGTCGAGGGCTGCGGAAAGACCCGGAGTCCAAGTTGCCCGGCCAGAGCCGTCAGCTTCCTTCGCCCCCGCCCGGCAAATCCGTAGAGCCGATTGCGATCGACAAGCCCCTCGCGTTCCGGAATCGTCGGCGTGAGTTGTTTCGCCGAAAGCGGACGCAGCAGTCGGCCTTCCAGGCCCGACTCGCGGGCGATGACCTCCAGATCACAGCGTTTCTGGCTCATCGGACGCTGGCCCAGGATCTCGCCGCTGATGACCACGCACGCGCCGAGATTTTCCATCATTCGCCGGGCCATTTTGGCCATGTGGATGCGGCAGTCGACGCATGGATTGACCCCTCGGCCGTAGCCGTAGCGAGGGGAGCGGATCACGTCGACGTAGTCGTCGTCCACGTCGAGCACCGTCTGGCGCACGCCCAGTTCGGCGGCTGCCCGAGCGGCGGGCGCCTCGCAGCACTCGAACGTGGTTCGGACGTTGAGCGCGTCGACCTCGAATCCCTGCTCCTGAAGGATGCGAATGGCCAGCGTGCTGTCCAGACCGCCGGAAAACAGGGCTACCGCTCGGGGCATGGGAGATGAACTCAGTCCGACGGGAACGGCGGCAGCTCGTCGTTGATCTCGCACAGAGCGTTTCGGGCGGCTCGCTGTTCGGCCTCTTTCTTGTTTCGCCCCCAGGCCGCCTGGTACCGGCTCGATCCCACCCGGGCGGCGATCTTGAAGCACTTGCTGTGATCGGGGCCCTTTTCGTCGAGCAGTTGGTAGGT
The DNA here is from genome assembly GCA_026401055.1 of Planctomycetia bacterium. Classification (GTDB taxonomy): domain Bacteria; phylum Planctomycetota; class Planctomycetia; order Pirellulales; family Thermoguttaceae; genus JAPLNP01. The sequence goes on along the minus strand of JAPLNP010000157.1, from coordinate 14,977 downwards.
GGGCGTCGCGCCGTTTGCGCGCTGGGCGAATTGCTGCAGGAGCGACTTGTAGTTCCCGCCGGCCCGGCCGTCGACCGCCAGTTCGATTTCCGGCCCGACGTGCTTGGTGATGAACCTTCGCGCGGCTTCCGAGCCGCCGTCAATGTAGATCGCGGCGATGAGCGACTCGAAGACGTCGGCCAGCAGCGACGGTGGAATGCTCGGATGGGTGGCCAGGCCCTTGCCCAGGATCAGAAACTCCTCCAGGCCGAGCATTTCGCTGATCTTGGTACACGTTTTGCGACTCACCACGATGGACTTGATCTTGGTCAGGTCTCCTTCGAGGTAGTCGGGATACTTGTGGTAGAGCACGTCGCACACCACAGCGCCAAGGATCGCGTCGCCTAGAAACTCCAACCGTTCGTTCGAGGCGAGCCGATGCAGGGCGCCGGAGGCGTGGGTCAGCGCGGCCCGGAGCAGCGTCTTGTTTGAGAATTTAAAACCGATCCGTTCCTCGCATTCCTCCAAAAGGGGCAGCATCTCCGGTCCCGGATCGGGAACAGTTTCGTGCGGCATGCGGCAGGTTCCTTTTGGTTAAGTGACGGAATTGACATTGGGGCATCTCCATTTGCGCAAAGTACCACTCCCCCCACAGTTTGTCAATGGGAGCTGACAGAGCCAAGTTAGGGGGTATCGATGGCCGATTCCGAGCGCCGAGCGAAGGAAAACAACCTTCACGCCAGCCCCGTGAATTATACAATCGGTAGAGAAGCTCGGATTCGGTTGCGGTTTGAGAAAAGCCAGCCTACAGGGCCGCCGGAATGTCGCGCCGGGAGAAGATCGCCGCCCCGGCGACGTAGCCGGCCAGGCCCACCGCCACGAGCGTCCCGTCGTACCAGAGCGAAAGCCGCAAGGCGTCGCCGTGGGCGAGCACGAGCCGCTGCGGATCGAACGGCGTGAGAAAGGAAGCGTATCGCAACCACTCGCCCGGTTCCCAGATTCGGGCGATCATCTTGACCATCAGCGAGACGACAAAAAACACGACCGCGATCGATATGGTTCGCCATCGATCGCGGTTGAACGACGAAATCACCGAGGTGATCCCCGTCAGGGCAAAGGTCATTGCGGCCAGGTTGATCGCCCCGGGCACGAACGGCGCCAACGGGATGTTCTCTTCGGGCCGGGCGACGACCAGTCCGATCCAGTTGCCGCCCAACACGGCGGCGGCAAGGACGACCGCTCCGAGCGTGGCGACGATCGCCGGAATCGCCAGCACGGTCACCCGGCGAACGGGCAGGGTCAGCGTGAGGTCCATGGTTCCGCGGCTGATTTCGCCGCTGACGGGATCCGACCCGCGGCCGATCGCCCAGCTTAACGAGATCAGCATCGTGATCACGTGATCGTAGAGGAAGCTGAGTTGGCCGACGGGCGTGGCCAAATCGGCGATGGGCACGCCGAGCATCCGTTGGGAGAAGCTCGGCAGCATCGAGAGCACCTTGCTCCAAATGCCGAGTTGGAACAATCCCATCAGCCAGACGAACAACCACCCGAAGAAGACGAGCAGGACGCTGCTGCCCACGAGTTGCGGCCACGCGGCGGACCACGCTTTGTTCCAGAGGGCCCGGTTCATGCGTCGCTCTCGTCGACGTCCTTCAGACCGAGGCGAGAAAGCCAGCGGCCGCGCGCCGGCCGCTCCGGCGGTTGGCCGGCGTTCGGCGACGCCTTCGCGGCATCATGCCGGCCCAAGGCGCGCGTCTTCTCGTCGATATCGAGGCGCTCGCGGGCGATCGTCGCCCGCTCGATCGAGATGTCGATCTCGGCCTTGCGAAGCTTCTCGCGCAGCTCGGCCTGAAGGCGTCTGAGGTTCTCGCGTTCTTCCCGGATGACGGCGTCCTTGTCAATCGTTTCGGCGAACGCGGAGGCGCCGACGGCGACCGCGCCGACCTGAGAGCTTTGCTCTCGCAACAGTTCCTGCAGATCGTCGATTTCGCGGTCCTTCTGGGCAATAATGCGATCGGTGGTCGCGATCACCTGCTCGATCTTCAGACGCTCCTGGACGGTTTCTTCCTTGTTCTCGTCGAACTCCGCCTCCAACGCTTCGAGGAGGCGTCGCTTCTGGGCCTCCCAGTCGAGGATCTCCGGCGCGCCTCCCTTGGCGGAGGCCCCGGCGACGCGAGACTCGCCAAGCTGCTTCTTGAGGTTTTCGTTCTCGGCGCGCAGCTCGCGCAGATCCTCCAAAGCCATCTCGTAGCGGCGGCGAGAGTCGTCCAGGTCGGCGTGGCTCTCGAGGTCGGCCGCGGCCTCGCCGCGTTGCGCCTCGAGCGCCGCGCCCTTGGCGGCAAGTTGCTCGATCTCGGCGCGACGGCGCTCGAGATCCTTGCGATCCGCCGCGCGCCGCGCCTCGAACTCCCGCGCCATCCGCCGGCGCTGACCCTCGGTGTGAGTGCGCCCGGCCGCCAACTCCTCGCGCTCGGTATCCAGTTCGGCTCGCCGTTGGCGAAGGCTCTCTCGCTCGGCCTCGAGGCGTTGGGCTTCCTCCTCGTTTCGCTGCCGCGCAAGCGCGAACGACTCACGCTCGTGGCCGAGTTTCGCCTCCGCTTCAGCCAGCTCCAGGTGCCGCGCGGTCAGTTCCCCCAACCGCGTCTGGAGCGTCTCTTGTTGCCGCTGGATTTCGTCGGCCAGTTGCCGCTGTTGCCGCGACGCCTGGTCCTGGGCCGCCTGCCAGCCAACTTGGGCCGTTTCGAACTCCTCCTTGAGAAGGGCCACGTCACGGGCCTTCTGTTCGATCTCCTCCGATCGGGTGGACAGCGTGCCCTCGATATGGCCGGCTTGCGATCGGACCTGGACCAACTCCCGTGCAATCCGGTCGATCCGCGCGGCCAGATTCGCCTCGGCCGCGAGCAAACGCTTCCGATGCGCGGCCAAGAACGTGTCGACCTGGCTTCGCTGCCGCTGGAAGGTCTGGACAAGCACGTCCGCCTGAGTCGTCTCCGGGGGTGATGGGGAGGTCAGCTCTTCCATACCATTGGTATACTCCACGGCCGCCCCTGCGTCAAAATGCCCTGCCGTTGTGTGGGTCGAGGGGCCGGTAGTCAGTTGCCGGTTGTCGGTTCAGAGATGATGGTTGTGTGATTCCGGCCCAGTTCCTACCGTCCACTGTCCACCGCGTACCGCCCACTGTTTTTTCGCTTCTTGGAGGCTTTCGAAGCCGGGTCTATTTAATACCACCCATGAAGCGGGTGAATTGGGCGTCCAGCATCCGCCAGTCCTTGCCGAAAACCGACGTGAAGTCCTCCAAGCGCCGGGCCGAGGGGTACTGCTCAAACGGGGGATGGGCGGCGGTCAGGGCCAGGTACTTGGCAAACTCACGTGGGCGGGTCTCGATCAGGTAGAACGCCAGCGCCCAGGCCTCGGCGTAGGCGGCCGACGGCTGGCTCCGAAAGAGTGCGTCCGAGGCGGTCAGCTCTGCCGGCACTTGGCCTTGGGATTTGCCGGCCGCGAGCCCGCGGTAGTCCTTCAGCCGCTCTCGATTGATCCGGTCCGATTGGCCCGGGTGGGCCCGGGCGTCGTGGACGCCCGGCGTCTCGAACACCGTCGCCAGCCCCTCGACGACCCAGGTCGGCGGCGGACAGTACCGGCTGTGAACGCCCGTGTTGAAGGCGATCTGATGCGTCGCCTCGTGGATCACCGTTTCGGCGTTCAGACGCCAGTCGTTCGCGTCGGCCTTGCCGTCGGCGACGTCGTAGAGGGTGATCCGGTTCGAGTCGAGCGAGTAGTAGCCCAGCACGCCGCGGCCCGCCGGCATGCCCTGCCGAGCGCTGTAGCGGGAGAAGTCTTCCCGGTCGCGGCAGACGATGCCGATCAGCGGAAACGGCGGCTCGACAAGCCGGAACCCCCGGACCGAGAAATACTGGACGAACGACCGGTAGAGGTCCTCGAACCGCTCGGCCCATCGATCGCGCTGGCCCCGGGGATGGGCGACCATGTAGTGCGTCGTGCCGGTGACCTCGTACCCGGGGCCCAACTCCCGCAGCAACGTCGCGCGAAGTTCGGAGGGCGAGTAAGGGTGGAATTGGGCGGCGGTCTGGCGGTAGTCGGTGGCTTCGTTCGGGTCGAACGACCAAAGGCGGCCGTCGCGACCTAGAAGATGCACGACGCTCGAATCCCAGGCCAGCGGCGTGCCTTCCACCTTCTGCCCGTGGAGATTCAACTCCAGCATCCCCTCGACGCCGCCGTTCTTCCCGCCCGGTGTTTCCGCCGCGGCCGAGACGCCGGCGAACAAAGCCATCACCAGCGCGAGCATCGCGATTCGCACGGTTGTCTCCTTGGGTTGAAATCACCGCGGAGGACGCAGAGGGCGCTGAGGGTAGGGAATGACACGGACGACGGCGCCGGGCGCCCTTACAACTCTAGCCCACGCAATCCGGTAGTTAATTGTTAAGAACCACTTCCCAGCACTTCTAATCCGCAGGTTGCAGGTTCGATCCCTGCCGGGCGTACTTGCTGCCAAAGGACTTGCGTCAACGCGAAAGACGCCTGGCGAAGTCATCGTCCCTCTGGCGAGTACGGTGGCTCCTGGAAACCGGCTGGCTGCGTTCGTCGTCCCTCACAAGCACTAGACGCCACTATCGACCTCCACTTCCTCTTCACGGCTTTTCGCCGACGCGGGCGTTCTCGGCCACGTAACGGTACGAATACAGCCATCCGTTGGCTACATACCACACGTCCTTTTGATGGGCGACATGGGTAAGGTGTTGCATCAAGGTCGAGCCTTGAACGCCTTCGATGCCCGGCCTGGGGTCGTAGAGCACGCTGTTGCGGAACCGGTCGGGATGCCAAAGAGCGTAGAAGATCCCGCCCGCCTGGCAGGTCTTGTCGAATGCCTCGTTGAGTTCGGCGACGTCGTGGGCGAAATAGCGCCCTTTTGGCTCGCGCCGTTCCAACATGGCGTCGTAGCACTTGGTATTCAGCCCAGCCACGCCGTAGAAGCGATACTTCTCGTTCCAGGGCGCGTAGCCGGTGCTCGACGGGTTGTCGAGCCAGTTGAAGCCGCGGACGAAGAGAAACTCGCCGGCATCGGTGCCGAGGATGGCGTCGTCGACATATCCACAGGTGAGAATCTGCTCGAAAATGCGCTGCCCATAGGGAATGTTGTGAAGCCGCGCGAGAACGTCCTTGCGGCACTCGAGGATCTCCTGCTGGTAACCGCGCACAGCGTAGCCGGCGGCATCTTTGGGGTGTGTCTGCGCATGCACCGCCGGCTCCCAGCTATCATCGCCGCGATCGAGTTCTGTCTGCATCGTGAGCCACATCGCCTCGCCGCCGGCCGAGCGGCTGTTGATGGCGATGGAAAGCGGCAGCCGGAAGCCGCGGCAGACATGGAGCGCCGCCTGGTAGTTGTCCGACTCATCGTCGGTGGGGCCCCGCCAGAGCGCTCCGGGGTGCGCCCACGGATTGCAGCCCCAGTTGTCGTTCGAGAGCGTGTACGCCGCCTTGCGATTGTCGTAATAGCGGGCGACCGAATCGAACTTTGCCGACGCTACGCTCACGAACTTCAGTTCGATCGTGTCGCTCGTCCGAAAGCCGACCGAGACGTAGGCTTTGCGCCGCGCCGCGTCGAATCGCACGCATTCCGCGCCGTTGAAGAAGTCGTCGGCCGTCTTTTTCGGAAGACTCGTCCACATGTCCGATCCGCCGTCCCGGCGCTGCGCCTCCGCGGCGGCGGGAACGTCGGGAAGGTCGAAGACGTAGGTCGCCGGATACTGGAATCCCCATTTCTCCCACGCCCCATGATCGATCGAGATCGTGAATGCGGCGCCGCCGGCCCGGACTTGGCCCAACAACAACTCGCCGGCCACAACGGCGGCCACGATGGTCACAGTCGCAAGTCTTCGCATCGGTAATGCTCCTTTGGGAATCGTACTGGCTACAGTAGTTCTCTTTCGAGATCCGCTGCCTCCAAATCCTCGGCCCGCGGCCGCGGCCGGGCGGGCAGCACGCCGGCCACAAGCACCAGCGCGGCGACCATCATCGCCAGCGCCGCCCAGAAACTCGCCGTAAGGCTCCACCGGTCCGAGATGAGACCGAAGAGCGCCGGGGAGAAGGCCGTGGGCACGTTTACGAGCGTGACAAAAGCGATGTTGCGGCGCGTCTGCGACTTGGGGGATAGGCAGAACACGTAGTAAGGATAATAGTGCCCCATCAGTTCACCAGCCCCGTTCAGCCCAAAGGCGACCATGAAAAGCAGGCTCGGTCCAAAGAGCCGCCTGGCGCTCAAGATCCACAATACGGCGGCGATGCCCAACAGCGCCGTCACGAAGAGGTTCATCCGCGGATTCGTGCGTTTGAGGATCCAGCCCAGCGCCAGACCGGCCAGCACCTTGCACCCGAAGCGCAGGGCGTTCTGGTATCCCACGAAGGCGTCCTCGGCCAATCCAACCACTTCGCGCGTGAAGAACACCATGTTGTTCTGGATCATGATCCCGCTGCCCACCAACAGGAAGGCGGCGCAAGCTGCCGCGATGAGGCGATTGCTCAGGAAGCGGCCGAAGCCGCCGAAGACGCCTTCCAGGAACGCTTTCCGTTGGACCTCGACCGCGGGCAGCGGCACCGCGTAGCAGTTCACGAGCACGGCCGCCAGCAGCATCAGCGGCAGCGTCGCCCCGTAAAGAACGGCGTAGTTGAGCGGATAAGGAATCTGTGGCCAATGCGAGGGGGTCCAGCCGAAGACTTCGTTGCTGATGAGCAGTTGCGAACCCAGCGACCCGATGACGGCGAACAGCGGCCCGATGCTGAAGGTCATGGCGAACAGCGGACCGCGGCGGGACTCGGAGATGCCTCGGCCGAGAACCTCCCATTCAAATGTCCACGCCGTCCCGGTGCTGCAAGCCACGACGGCCCCGTGGATGAGGACCACCGCGATGCGAAGCCAATCGGGCGCCGGCAGCAAGAGCGCGGCCGCCGCGACGCCGCCCGCCACGGCGGCAATCAGGTATCCCAGCATCATCACCCGCCGAACGTAGCGCACCTGGGGAAACGCCCACGCCATGATGATGGGAAAGAAGCCCGTCAGAAACAGAAATGCCGCGCTCGGCAGGTTGGCAACGAAATCCGAGGCGCCCAACCGCTTGCAGAGGCCGCCCTGCACGAAGCCCACGTAGAGAATGGGGGCCGCCAGATAGACAAGAGAAAATCTCGCGACGTAGATCGCGATGTTGCGCCGCTGCAAGCGATCTTCCAGGTGTACCTCGACGGCAGCCTCGGTCTTGGTGTCTTGCCGCATGGCGGGTCTCTCACTCTGCTTGATGGACTGGCGCGATTCTGGAAGTTCCGGTGAGCAGTTACGCCTCCTATTCAGCGCGAGCCTCACGTTCCCCGTCTCTCATTCGCCAGCTTCAGCGCCTTCCAGGTGTTGCCCAACTCGAAGGCGCCATCCTCGCTGATGACCATCCCATCGCAACCGAGGTCCTTGACTCTCTTGCAGACTTCCAACAGATGCTCCGCGCTCGAACCGAAGCCATAGAACTCGGCATAGTACCTGCACCGGTCGCCGATCAGTGGTTTCGCCCAATCATGCTGCTGGCGGATCTGGTCGAAGTCTTTCGGCCAGACGTGAGTGCAGATGGCGTCGCAGAGCCCCTCGCGGGCGTAAGTGCTCAAGTCAATGAACGCGCCCTTGTAGGGATCGGTCAGCGTCGGAGAGAGGATCTTGGGGTTCTTGGGGTTTCGTTTGCGCTCTTCGGTCTGAACCCAGCCGACGCTGCGTCCCTTGCCGCTCACGTACAGGACGAGCTCTTTGCCCGGGAACTCCGCCCGCATCATGCGGCCAAGCGCGCGAATCATGCCCGTGAAGCACTCGGCGCGGACGTCCACCCACGCCGGCTCGCCAGGATCGACGCCGAAGGCGTCACACCCGGTGCGGTCGCGGTAGCGCTTCACCAACGGCTCCTCATAGCCCCAAAGCGCGGCGCTTCCGTCGTTGATGGGACGGCTGTACGCGCCGCGGGCGAGATCCAGGAAGATGCCGTCGCATCCGTAGGCCATCATCTCCCGGGCCATCCCGATCTTGTAGTCGACGACCTCCGGAAATGCGAGACTCAGCCCCCACGGGACGACGCTGTGGTCCCACCAGACCCTGGCGAACTGCGGGTGCTTGACGATGAACTCGCTCGGGCCGAGGCCGTGGTCCTCGTTGTCGCATTCGAACCAGGCGAGGACGCGCATCCCCAGCTCGTGCCCGTAGTCCACGGCCGTTCGGAAGACGTCGAACTTGCCGAAGTCGTACTGTTTGAACTTCTCGGTTACCTCCGGCCCATAGTTCTGCCGCGTTTCGTCGGTCGTCGGCCCGTGGCTGACGCGGCAGAGTTTGCTCCAGTACATCGCGTCGCCGCCGTCCGTCGTGCGCCAGTAGACCGTCTTGTTCCCCGCGGCGGCGTGGCGATCGAGGATCGTCTTGACGGCGTCGGGGCTCCACGGCAGCGGGGCCTTTCCCGTCGTCGCCGGCGACCAGCCGAAGTACCAGTCGATGAAGGTGTTCATCAGCGCGATCGGCATGCCGCGGGGCGTCGGAAGTTGGCATGCCGCGGGAACCGCGTTCGTGGGGAGTAGTTGGGCGCCGGCCAGGGCACCGGTGGTCTTCAGAAAATCGCGTCGGTTCATGGTAATGCCTCAGGGTCCACGCGCCAGTTCGGCGCGCAAGGTGACTATCCCAAACGCCAGCACATCAACCGGCCGGCGGACAAACCGATTTTCACGACTGCTCCCCTTGCGAAAAGCACGGATTGAACGTCAGGAAGCTTCCAGGACGCCTGCCATCCGGAATGAGCAGGCGCGAACGTGGGTGATACCGCGGATCGTTGCATAGTAGGTCAGCAGGAATCGGGACTCGCCCAGAGCCACGAGATCCGGCGTGCCGAACGTGTATCCCGGCAATGCCGCCCAGAGAGGCTGCGGGCTTGTGGCACGCTGGACGGCTGCCGAGTCCAGAGGGGCTCCAATCATCCGCTCCGTGCTCTGATCCCACATCGCGACCGGCCGGTCCGTCTGCCACGCACCGCCTCCAACGTCGCCAAACCAAAGTCGGATGCCCTGCGGGTGCTCGCGGACGTTGCCCGCGCCGATCAGCAGGTCGCCGTCCAATGCAGCCACCGCGGTGACCTGGGCCGCCAAGCCCGTGGGAGCCGGCGGCGACCATGTGCGGCCGTGATCGTGAGAGATCGTCTGGTGGATGCTCATGGCATACTCGGTTGGCGTCTCCCACGTCCAGGCCAGCATGACGATCCGCCCGTCGGGCAGCACCGCGCATCGCGCGTCTCCGTAGCTGACGGCTCCGCTGGGATCGGCAGCGCACGGGATCGCCGGCAGCCAACTCGCGCCGCCGTCGGCGGAGAACGTACCCAGCAAAACTTGCGCGTCATCGGCGGTCGCCTCCAGCGGCAAAAACACCTCGCCGCCGGCCAAGAGCAAGGGACGGCTGCCGACGTAAACCTGCCGCGGCGTCGCCCCCACCCGAAAACGCTGGGGCGGCGACCATGTCCGGCCGGCATCCGGGCTCCGTGCCAGATACAGGCGTTGATCGAGCTTCTGTCCTTCGGGACTGAAGATGTAGGCTTCAGGTTCCTTGACCTCGACGGCCGTGAAGATCGCCAACAGGTCGCCGGAGTGGTCCTGAACCAGCGAGCCGGCATGCACTGATTCAGGCTCGCGATTTCGCAGACCGTCAAAGACCACCACCGGCTCTTCCCAGACGCGGCCCTCGTCGCGGGATCGCTGGCAGACCAAAACACCGTCGCGCGAATGCTTCTCACGGCCGCGGCGGTAGGAACACACCAGGCTGCCATCCGCCAACCGGCATGGCAGCGGGTAGGCGCAAGTGACCCCCGGGTCGTTCGCGGCCAGGTTGGGCGAAACCGCCACGTCGCTGAGGATCTGGACTTCCGGAAACATTTTCTCTCCCAGCTATCGTCGGGCAAACACTCGCCGCGGGTTGTCGACCAGCAGCGTTTGGATCTGAGCCTCACTGACCCCGCGCTCGCGCAGTCGCGGTAGGAACGAAGTCCACAGATAATCGAATCCCCGGCCGCCGTTGCCGCGCAGTTGAGAGAGCCTGCACGTATCCGTGGACAGCAAAAGCTGCCGTGCGTATCCCATCTCGATTAACGCGGCCACACGGTCGGCTCGAACGTCGTCGGGGGCCAGTTCGAGCCAGCCGATCAGGTCGAACTGGCACAGCGATCCTCGGGCAAGGATGGGCAGGTAATAGTCGAGGTCCTGGGTGGGATCGGCATGCCAGTGGGCGTCGCAGTGGCCAATGATCACCCGCGCAAGGTCCGCGCCGGCCCGCTCCAGCACATCCAGTTGCGCGTGCCCCGCCCGGCCCAGCGCGGCATGCGTGGTGATGGCGACTCCGGTCCGGCGCTGCGCCAACGCGGCTGCCTCGAAGACCCGGCGTTCCGGCTCGTGGAGACGGTACCCGCGCGGGTCGGGAGCAGGCTCGTTATGACTCACCAGTTCGCCGATCACCCCCGCCCGCGCGCCGTCTTGTCCGACTTCGATTTGCCGGACGAAGTAGTCCGCAATCTGCTCCCGCGACGCGGCGGCGACCCAGACTGGATAGGTCGCCTGATCGTAGAAGGCGATGCCGCTGACGACCTGCACGCCGGACGACAAGCTGATCTCGCGCAGCCGCCCGGGATCGCGGCCGATGCCCTCGGGCGTCATCTCGACGATGGACCGTCCGCCCGCCTGGAGAAACCAGGCCAAGTCCTCCGCGACCTGGCCGGAATCGGTGACGCAATTGTCTGTTTTGCCGGAGAAGCCGGAAATATCACAGTACAGATGCTCGTGCGCGAGCGTGGGGCCCAACTCGCCGGCTGGGATCTCCCCGGTTACGGTAATGACGGTGTCGTCGGGCATGTGCTCTCGATCACCCGGTGCCTATTCCAGGGCACAATAGCGGTCACATCGTCGGGCCAATGATTGTAGGGCGGACTTTAGTCCGCCGCGTCTGTTGCAGGCGGACTGAAGTCCGCCCTACGACGAAATGCACAAGTTGTTCTTTTCGGCGCCTCAGGCCCTTGGCGATTGAGCGGAAATGAAGTCGCGGACCGCGTCAGCCCCCGCGCGGTGGCCGTCGATCAACACGGCGGCCAAGATCGTGTAGCCGGCGAGCTTGCCCTGGTTCCACAGGTCGGCGATGCCCTTCATCTGGGAAAGGACAAGGTCGACGGGGACGGGGGCCACCTTGCTGTAGTCGCGGAGGTACACGCCCATCACGATCGGCTTGTCGGGAAACATCTCGCGGCACTGGTCCACGTACTCGCGCATGTGGACGATGTTCTCCGAATCCCAGATCCAGAGCGTCACCACGTCCATGTGCGGCCGCATCTTCGTCCAGAAATCCGCCTCCTTGAACTCGTGGGTGTAGACCACGCTCCAAAGCTTGAGTTTCGGATCGAGCTTGCGGATGGCGGCGCGGATCTCGCCGAACTCGTCGGGACCGTACTTCGATCGCTTCATCAGCCCCAACAGATCGTCGCAGTAAACCCCCGTGACATTCGGAAACTGTTTGGCAAGTCGCGCGACGTTTTCGCCTTCAGCCCGGACCGTGGCGGGATCGCTCGTGGGCGTGGATACCGGGCGTCCGTCGGCATTCCACTCCCATCCCCACTTACTGATGTCGCAGACGACCTCGTCGTAGTCCTTGAGCAAGCGAAGGGCGTATTCGTCGTTGGGATGAAACAGGTAGTTGACCCGCGACAGGCCGAAGTAGCGCGCACCCTGGCCGAGGCCGTAGATCGACGGCGGCACCTTGGGGTCGATGCCCTGACCTTCCCAAACCCAGCCCACGTCACGAAAGGTGGGTTTGCCCACGGGCTGGGGACCTGCCGTGGATTTCTCCGGAGTGGATTTCTCCGGCTCGGCGGCCCCGGCCCAATCGGTCAGGCCCAGGGCGGCCGCGGCTAGTGTCGTAGATCGAATGAAATCTCGACGATCCATAGTGATCTCCTTGTTCAGCGTGGGGTGGGAGCAGCAGTGGTTACTTTTCTTTCAACTCCTTCAGTTGTACGGTAGGCTCGACCGAGAAAATCGCTTGCCGGATGCTGGAGGCATTGCCCTCCTCATAGTAGATCGAGAGGATCGAGCCGTCGTCCAGTTCCACAAGGCCGGGATAGGCGCCGCCCACCGTGTCGATCTGGTGCGGACGGCTCCAGGTGGCGCCGTTATCCGCGGAGATGGTGACTGCCGTGCCGGGATATCGGTGTGCCACCAGGAGTAGCTTCTTCGACGTCAGCATCACCGTCGGCGCGTCGCCGCGGTGGGGCAACTGCGTGGCCTTCGTCCAGGTTCGACCCTCGTCGCTCGAATACGCCTGGTGCATGCCGGGGCGCATCAGAATGATCAGCCGCCCGTCTGACACCCGGGCGATGGACGCTTCGCAGAAGCCGTAGGAGAAGGCCAGCGACGCCTCGGGGTCAACGGGCGATGCCTGCGTCCACGTGTGACCAAAGTCCTCGGAATGGATGACCGACGTGATGTAGTGACCGGCCTTCGGCTCGTAGTAGATCGGCAGCACGACGTGCGACCCCTTGAGTTGGGTCACCGGCCCGGACACGAAGACTCGGCGACCGATGCCGGCCGTGTCTTGGTAGGGGGTCGTGACGGCCTCGGGCTTGCCCCAGGTCTTGCCACCGTCGGTGGAACGAACGACGTAGCTCTCCCCCCTGTTCTTGGGTTTGCCGTCCTCGGTGTAGTCGACGCTGTCGAAGAACGATACGAGCAGGTCGCCGTTGGCCAGTTGGGTCACGTGGGGATCCCGGTCGTCCTCGGGGGTATCCACCACGAGCATGGGATCGCTCCAGGTCTTGCCCTGGTCCGAGGAGCGCAAGCCATAGATGGCGCCTCCTCGCGGCAGGTCGTTGCGCGGGCTGGAGGCATGGCCGTAACCGGCATAGAAGACGACGAACAAGTCCCCGTTGGCCATTCTGCACACGTCGGGGAATGCCTCGTAATCGCCCCAAGGCCCCTTGTCGGTGATCTTGCGGAACGTGGCGCCGCCAGCGCAATGACTCGAGAGAAGCACCAACGGAACGATCAGGATCGGCAGCAATTTCACGGCACGTTACCTCCGGGTTTGGTCTCGCACTAGGGGCTGCTTATCGCGCATAGAGTTCCAGCTCGTTCAGGCCGGGCCAGCCATCCGACTTGCTGATGACGACCTTGACGCACTTCGCGCTGACCGCCGCCGGGAACTGCCTGTAGACCACGGTCCGCGTGACGGCGTTCTCGAAGGTCGCCAGGGGTTGGCCCCAGTCGGCGCCATCCTTCGACAGATACACCTCCGCCGATTCCGTGTAGTCGGTCGGGCCCTGGCTTTGCTTCAGGCAGATCCCGAGACCAGTCAACTCGTAGGCCTTGTCCAACTCGAGGGTGTAGGTCGCCGGCTGCCTCTCGACCGCCTTCCACGCCCCGTGGAAGTGCTCGGTGTTGTGGTCGAAGACGGCGGCCGGGCCGGCGACCTTCTTTTCGTCGGTCCACAGCATGTCGGTCGTTATCTTGAGTTTTCCCCCGGCGTGCATGGCGCGCAAATCGATCCGTGTACCCGGCGGCGGAGGCGGCGGCCAGCGCACGTCCAGGTCGTGAAGGCGAATGCCCGGCTCCACGCGAAAGATCGCTTGGCGAATGTTCGACCCCTCGCCTTCCTCATAGTAGATGCACACGATCGAGCCGTCGTCGAGCTCGGCCAGACCCGGGTAGGCCCCGCCCACGGTGTCGATCTGCCGGGGGGCGATCCACGTCGCGCCGTCGTCGGTCGAGATCGAAACGGCCGTGCCGGGATATCGGTGGGCGCAGACGAGCACGTTGCCCTTCGCGCGGATGACGGTCGGCGCGTCGCCACTGTGCGGCAACTGCGTAGCCTTCGTCCAGGTGTAGCCCTGGTCGGAGGAGTAGGACTGGTGCATCCCGGGCCGCATGACGATAATCAGCCGCCCGTCCGCCAAACGCGCGACGGAAGCCTCGCAGAAGCCGTAAGAAAAGCCGGCCGATTGCCGCGGGTCGACGCGAGAGGCGTCTGGCCACGTCTTGCCGAAGTCCTTGGAGTGGATGATGGCCGTCTCGTAGTGCCCGGAGGCGATCGTGCCGTAGATGGGTAAGATGACGTGCTTTCCCTCAAGTTGCACCGGCGGGCCGGAGATGAAGACGGAGGACACCCCTTGGTAGCTGTCGTAGGGCGTTGGCGCGACCGGGGTCGGCTGCTTGTCCCATGTCTGGCCCTTGTCCGCGGAGCGGACCACCCAGACGTTTCCGACCTCCAGCGACACGTTGCCTTGCTTCTTGTCGCCGCGGGTGAAGAAGGTGACCAGCACTTCGCCGTTGGCGAGTTGGCAGACGTGGGGGTCCCGGTCGTCCTGCGGCGTGTCAATCACCAAGGTGGGTTTGCTCCACGTTGTGCCCCCGTCGGAAGATCGCATGCCGTAGACGGAGCCACCGGTCGGCGCTTTGTCGCTGGGAAGCGTCACGTGCCCCGTGCCGGCGTAGAAGACGACGAACAGGTCGCCGTTGTCGAGCCGGCAGACGTCGGGGAATGCCTCGTAATTGCCCCAAGGGCCATCGGACGTAATCACGCGGAACGTCTCGCCCGGGGCGGCGCCGCACAGGGCCAGGGCGACAAAGCCCACCGATAGAAGCTGCTTCACGGCACGGAACCTCTCAAGAGTGGCGACGGCTCGCTGGCGGAGTCCTGGACTCCGGTCCTTGCCCACGGGCTTGAGTCCAACACGACACAGTGACGGTTCACGGGGTCCTTGCGTTCGTCGTGGCCGCCTGGACTCCACGGGGGGTGGCGCGGCGAAGTTGAGTTTCGCCGCGGGGCTCGGTGTTGTCAATCGCCCACCCCCGGGAAGCTTGCGGAAATCCCGGTTTGGCAGTCCTCCGACCGATCTTGTTTCGGCGGCTCGGATTGTGTTGGCTGGCGTCGGCGAGATCGTCGATTCGCTCG
>JAPLNP010000475.1 GCA_026401055.1 Planctomycetia bacterium | reverse complement strand
TGTATAGTGGCCTTCACTCGAAATCCTCCTTGTGCCCGGGTCAAAGGTTACCACGAATACCCTTTATACCCCGGAAAACGCGGAAGGTTTCGAGTTTTTTCATGCAATCAACGTGAACCGTTCGCTTGGTTAAGGTCTAGTGTAAGGCCGCGCCGCCCGACTTTCCAGCCCGGGGACGGAAGCTCGTTGCCAGACACAAGACGTTTGCATGCGTGCCTTTTCTCTAGCCCAGGCGTTTACGCCTGTGGTGACGGAGCCAGAAGACCATTCCCTTCTTCCTTTTACCCCCCTTCACGGGGACGGGGAGGTCGGTTCCGTGCCAATCCATGCCGACAAGTGATGCCCCCTGAAGGTGGCAGAAAGGAAAGGAACGATACGCGATCGCCTCCCGTTCCGCAGGCGTGAACGCCTGGGCTAGAGAAAAAGCTGACGACGGAAAAGCCGTCCGGCAATTCCCACACGTCGACTCGTGTGTCGCAGCGAGGGGCGGAGGAACGTTCCTATCTGAGATCTTTCAACGTCGAACACAACAGCCGCAACACACAACACACGCAATGCCGCCCTACCCCCGAATCCCATTCGCCAGCGCCGCCACCAGGCCGACGAGTTTCTCGACGGTGTCCGGCTCGGGCATGGGGAGCTTCAAGTAGGGCTTGCCGGTCTGGGGATCGCTGGAGACCAGTGACGCGATGGGCGACGGCAAGCCGCCGGACGAGGCCGCGCGAGTGGCGGACGCCGGGCCGCGATTCCCCTCGGCAATCGCCCGGCTGAACTTCTCCAACAGGCTCATTCCGGCCGAAAGAACGTCGCTCCAGGCGTCCTCTTGCGGCGTCGGCGCCGGCTCCGTCGACATGGACGGGGATCGGCGTTCTTCCTCGTCCCGGTCCGTTTCGCGCGGCATCGACTGCGGGATCGACCCGGTGGCCGACTCGACCGATTCCATGAACCGTTTTAGCCGCGTTCCGCCCATGAACACCTCATTCGCGCCGCCGTCGAGCACGCCGGTGAACATCGACTTCTTGAAGGCCAACAGCGACAACATGCCCTCCTCGATCGTGCCCTGGGCGATGAAATGGACGACCTGCACGGGCCGGCTCTGCCCGAGGCGATGGACCCGGCCGATCCGCTGCTCGAGCACCGCGGGATTCCACGGCTGATCGAGGTTCACCACGGCCGAGGCGTTTTGCAGATTCAGCCCCACTCCGCCCGCATCGGTCGACAGGAACAACCGGCACGCCGGGTCGTCTTTGAATCGCCGCACGAGGTCTTGTCGTTTGGGGCCGGGCACGCCTCCGTGGAACAGGACGTGCTGCCAATGCCTCGACTCCAGCCGGCGGACGACCAGTTCGTGCATCCGCAGCCACTGGCTGAAGAGCACCACCTTGGCGTCGGGCCGTTCGAGCATGTCGCTCAAGACGTCCACCAGTTCGTTCGCCTTGGTGCCGTGGTCGGTCGTTTGGTCCAGCAAGTACGTGCTGTTGCACGACATCCGCATGAACTGAAGCGAGATCTGCATCCGCCGCTGGTCCGCCTCGCGCAGGAAGCCGAACCGGCGCCACTTCTGCACGATCTGGGCCACCGTCTTGCGGTTCTCCTCGTGGTGGTCCATCTGCTGCGGGGTCATCGGCACGAAGAACCGCTTTTCGATCCGCTCGGGCAGTTCCTTGAGCACCTTGTCCTTGGTCCGGCGGACGAGGATCGGGGCGAGGGTCTGCGAGATCTTGCCGAGTTCGCGGTAGCCCACGACCCGGCCGCACTCGTCGACGTGCTGATGCTCGGAGAGGAACCGGAACATCGGCCCCAGGCGGAACCGGTCGACAAATTCGACGATCGAGTGCAGTTCCTCGAGCCGGTTCTCCAGGGGCGTGCCCGTCAGGACGAAAGCGTACTCCGAATCGAGTTGCTTGACGCTCTGGGCGGTCCGGGTTTTCCAGTTTTTGATCCGCTGGGCCTCGTCGAGGATGATCAACTCGGGCTGCCAGCGGCGGATGGCGTCCATGTCGCGATGGATGACGTCGTAGTTGGTGATTTTGAAGTGGGCGTCGGCCCGATAGAGTTCGGCGCGGCGCGCGAGAAGCCCCTCGACCACGAGCGCGTCGCGGCCGATGAACCGCTGGATTTCGGCGCGCCACTGGTGCTTGAGCGACGTGGGCGCGACGATGAGCACCCGTTCGACCCCGGCGGTTTGCGCGAGGATCTCGGCGGCGGCGATCGCCTGGATCGTCTTGCCCAGGCCCATGTCGTCGGCTAGCAGACACCGTCCCGCCTTCGCCGCGAACAGGGCCCCTTCGCGCTGATACGGATAGAGCTTGGCCTTGACGAGCTTGTCGAGCGCCGGGCCCTTGCCGAAGGTCTCGTCGATCCGCCGCGCGAGGCTTGCCCGATCGCGGTGCTCGGCGACCATCGCCACGGCGTCGTCGTAGCAGCGGACCTCGTGCGCGGCGGCCGTCGCCTTCTTCAGAAACTCCGGGAAGTCGGCGTAGGCGGTTTCCAGGAGCCGGCCCTGGGCGTCGAAGAACCGCCGGGCGTAGGTCTTCAGCGCTGCGGGGCACTCGGTTCCGGGCCGAAAGATCACCTCGCGCTGGGCCCCGTACTGGAGATAGACCTGTGAGTACGGCGGCTGGAAGCCCAACGCCAGGGCCGTCTTGCCGCCCGGCTGCTTCGCCAACCGCGCCAGCGCGAACTCGACGTGCTTGCACGTGCCCAGGGTGTTGACCGTGAAGTCCGGGCAGGAGCAGTAGTTTTCGCCGAGCCCCTGGCCGCGGATCGCCACGCGATAGGTCCGCTTGGTCTCGGGATTGGCCACTTCGAATTCCGAGAAGATCGGCTCGTTGCCGAGGTTCTTGAGGCGGAATCGCTGCTCGCGGCCGAACTCGCGGCGCAAGGCGACCTGCCAGTCCTCCAACGACATTTCCTCCGGCTTGCGAAGCCGCGAGAGTTTCTTCTTTTTCGCCCCCTTGCGCGGCTTTGCCGTTTTCCTCGCCAAGCCCGGGCCGCCCGAGCCGCGGCGGGTCGATGTCCGCCCGGTGCTGGTGACGCCGGTTTTCCTTACGGGCGACATTTCGCTGTCTCCTTATCGCGTGCTGATCGAAAACCCAAACCGATTCCTCACGCCGCCAAGTTACCCGGCCAGGCCGGAAAATCCAACCGGATCGTCTGGGGGGGTGCCAAATACTACCCCGACTCCGATTGACTTCTCCGGTCCGAACGCGGAGAATCAGGCGTAACGCGGCAATGCTTGAGGGGGGCTCGATCATGGCCATCACCTGCCCACGCTGTGGGGCGGGCTACGACGTCACGTTGTTCCAGTTCGGACACCGGCTTCGCTGCGACTGCGGCGTCTGGGTGGACCTCGCCCGCGGTCACGTGTCGGCCGGCCCGGCCATGAAAAAGGAGGGTGCGCAAATGGAGGAAGAAATCGGCAAAGTGACCCACTACTTCGGCAAGATCCGCATTGCCGGCGTCGAGATCACGCGGGGCACGCTTCGCGTGGGCGACACGATCCACGTCCACGGCCACACGAGCGACTTCACCGCGAAGATCGACTCGATGCAAATCGACGGCGAAGCGGTCGAAGAAGCCACCGTCGGTCAGAACGTCGGCTTCCCCGTCCCCGAACACGCCCGGGAACACGACGCGGTGTTCAAAGTGGTTGAGTGAGCGAGGGACGCCGCCGAGGCGTGCCCACATCCCGCGGTTAGGAGACTGACACGCATGCCGCCGCCAACGACGGATTTCTTCGTGGGCTGGGGGACCCTGTCGCTGATCAACGCCGGGCTGGCGCAGGCCAAAGGGCGCAGCGGGCTGCTCTGGTGGTTCGTCTCGCTGTTCCTGGGACCCGTCAGCACATTCTTGATCGTCGTCCTGCCCGGGGTGGGCCCGCCAGTAAAGGAAACCGAATGACAGGAGCACTCGCCGTGCTGCCATCGCACGCGGTGCCCACCACAAAGGCGGCATGGGGGGGACGCGCGTCCGATGGGCATTTTCCGGGTTGCGGCCTTCTGAATCGCCTTCAGCGGCAGGACAACGTCGGTGAGTTTCACGCGATGTGATGCAGCGATGATGATGACTCACGTTGCCTGAAGATGGAGCGCTGCCAGAAGCTCCAAGGCTTTCTCCAGGTTCCCACTATCGCACTTCGAGCCCTTCTTGCGGCGAAGCCGCGTGAGAGCCTCCTCATGGTCTGAGCCGCTCTCGCGAAAGGCATCGTAGGTGGCGGCAAGCTCGAGCACGACGGTCGGCGCCTCGTTGAGGAGGCTGATTTGGCCGTCGAACGCGTCTGTCTCCGGAAGAGCGGCTGTGGGCTCGGCGCGCAAGATGTAGTAGCGATTTCCGTCCTGCGACACGTCGTCCCTTTCATGCACGAGGCCAAACGCTTCGAGCAAGCCAATATCGGCCTGCAACGCCTCGCTGTACGGACCGTAGAAATGAATCGTGTACGAGTAATCCGTGGGAAACCCACATCGCTGCAACAGCCGGACTTCCTTTTGTAGCCGGGTGCGGCCGACGACTTGTCGCTGGGGATGGGCCGCTATCAGTCCGGCCAACAAGCGGTAGTTCTCGATGTTCATTGTTCACTCCTTGGAGAGCAGTGGTTCGGCCTCCGCACGTATCCTGTCGCGCACGGAAGGGGGGTAGTAGTACCGAACCAGTGTGTATTCCTTTGTCAACGGTCTTACGCTGTCAGAACACTCGCTCAATTCGCGATACCCGCCCGACGGTGTCTCGACGTAGATCTGCGTTGCCGGTTTGCCGGCGTCCGGACCGTAGACCTTGTACGGCGTATCGCTGGGCGCGTCAGATTCGTACGCAAAGACCGCGTCAAAACCGGCGTCGGCAATGATCTTCTTGGCCCTCTCGGAGAACCTGACGACTCCGGGCGAAAGCAAAGCCGTAACGTCCGTCGCCTTGAAGAGCCTCCGGTGCAAGAGCCCCGATGCGAGCGCGGCAAGAACTGAGTCTCGGCACCTGGTGCAGGCTTTTGCGAATTCCGTCAGGGCATGATCGTCCAGAAGGAGATACTCGCCGAGGGGAATCGTTGTCGAAAAGGCGCGGTATACCGCGGGTGGTGCGTCGGGCACGATCTGTTTGCGGGTCTCTTCATTGGTTTCTGCCTTCAGTCGCTCCTTGAACCTGCGGAACAACAGGCGGAGCATGACTTCGGCGGCGCGAGTCGTCTTGTGGTAGTAAACGCTGCGATACATGTGGTACCGGGCAAAGACGTAGGTTTCCCCCGCATAGAGAGCCTTGCGCCCCAGAAAGAATCGTCCCTTCCCGTCATCCATGCCGAGGTGTTGAAGCATCCACTCGATGTCGAAGCGACCGTACTCAGCCCCCGTCGAATGGCTGTCGCGGAGAAGGTAGTCAAAGCGGTCCGCATCGAGTTGGCTGGATACGATCTGTGCAAGAAACGGGGGAATCTCCGCCTCCTCGCGGGCCTCTTCCTCAAGGTCTTCGTCGAAGAAGACTTTCAGACGCTGCGGAAGACCGGGGTCAGTGTTCTTCAAGACAGCGTTCACTTCGGTTTCTTCCGAAGTGATAATCTCCAACGTTCTGTTCTCATGCTTGTCGCCGGTGACTTTCTCGAAGGCGTGGGAGAACGGACCGTGCCCAATGTCGTGCAGCAAAGCGGCGGCCAAAACGGCCGTGCGCTGATTCTCGTCGACGCGATTGGGACAAAGCTGGCCAACCCGGTCCAGAATGCGACGCGCCACGTGCATCACGCCGATCGAGTGAGCGAATCGGCTGTGGTCAGCACCGGGGAACACGAGTTCGCTCAGCCCGAGTTGCTTTATCCGACGCAGTCGCTGGAACTCCTTCGTGTTGACCAGCGCGAGCAGCAGGCGATCACATTCCCGGTCTTCAAAGGGAATGATGTTGTGAACGGGACAGCGGATGACTTTCGGCCAAGTGTCGCCCATTTCCCTTGGTCCCACCCGGGAGGTTCTGAACCGCATTGCCTCTTTCGTCGTCGCGGATGCCTGGAAGACCGTGTGCCGAACCGGAGTCCGAGACCGTGCCAATGCTAACATAGTGGACGTGCGTATACAATCGGTATCCGAGGCTCCCCGACAACACCATATTGTCCGGCGCAGGTCCACGGCAAACAGCGGACTGCACAAAGCGTACCAATGAGCGTCCGATGCCACAAGTCCCCTTAGTCATAATGGGTGGTATTACTTGCCAAGCAAGACTTGGGATAAGGCGCGACACCTTCCCTACAAGCGATCCGATCTTTCCCCGGGCCGGCAATGCGGGTACACTCCGGACGCGTTGTTCCCCGGAGTCTCACGGAAATCTGCCTCGTCAAGGAGGGCAAATGGACAATCCCACCGCTGCCAAGGCCGGCGTTCGGCTTACCGTGGGCATGATCGTCCGCGACGAAGAGGACGTTCTGGCCGAAAGCCTCGAGAGCGTCCTCGCGATCGCCGACGAGTTGCTCGTCCTCGACACCGGCTCGACCGACCGCACGACCGAGGTGGCCCAGCGGCTCGGCGCCCGGGTGATTCGTGCCCCTTGGACCGACGACTTCGCGTCCGCCCGAAACCGGCTCCTGAGCGAGGCCGCGGGCGACTGGATTCTCTGGCTGGACGCGGGCGAGCGGCTCGACGGCGAGTCGGCCGGCGCGATTCGCCGGTGCGTGGACGAGGAGGTCGACCGCGGCAACGTCTACTTGGTGCTGGTCGAAGTGCCTCCGCCGCTGGCCGGAGCCTCCAGCGAGCAGGTGGCCCAGGCGCGCCTGATGCCGCGGCGAGCCGATCTGCGGTTCGAGGGCCGGCTTCGCGAGACGCTACGGCCGTCGATGGAGCGGGCCGGGCTGGGGATCGGCGCCGTCGGCGGCATCATTCGTCGCCATCCACGCCAACACGATCCGCGACGCAAGGCGGATCGGGCCCGACGCAACCTCCGCGTCGTCGAACTCGCCGCGACCGAGACGGCGTCGCTCAGCGCAAGCCTTTTGCTCGCCCGGGCGGAAGCCCTTGCCGATCTCGACCGTCCGGCGGAAGCCCGCGCGGCATTTCACTCCGCGATCGAGGCCAGCGAGCGCGGCTCGGGCGAGATGCTCGAAGGATACTACGGCCTGTTGACCTGCGCGCCGGCGGAGCAGAGCGACCAGACGGACCAAATTGCCCTGTGCCTGCGGGCCCTCGATATCTATCCGCTGGACGCCCAACTCCTCCTGGCGATGGGCAACTACCTGCAAGCCCGGGGAACGCTGGACCTGGCCGCCCGATCGTTCCGCGTCGCCGTCGACCATGGGCAGGTCAACCTCGAAGTCTGGCATCTCGCCGAGCTGGCCGAGGTGGCGATCGTCTGCCTGAGCCTCGTGCTTCAGTTGCAGGGCAAGGACGACGAGGCGGCCGAACTGCTCAATCAGGCGATCGAGCGTTTCGGCCACTCGGTCCGGACTCGCCGCCACGCGATGGATCTGCACGTCAAGCACGGCCGAGCGGACGAGGCCGACCGACTCGCCCGGAAGTTGCCCGTCGAGCCTGGCCAACGGGTGCCGCTGCGTGCCGCGGTGCGGGGGGCGTGCCTCGCGGCGGTAAAGGACTGGCTGCCGGCGTTGGGGTACCTGCAGAGCGCGTATGTGGCGGGCTGCCAGGACACGCTGTGTCTGCGATGGCTGGCGATCACGCTTCTGTCGAACGGCCAACCCGACGCGGCGGAAGGGGTTCTCCGCCAGTGGCACGAACGAGAACCACACAATCCCGAGGCAAAGGCATACCTCGAGGCGATATTTCGCCAACCGGCGGACTCGGATTCCCATGCCACCCCCAGCGAGACATCGCGTTTTCTGCGGATCGATCCGGCCACGACCGTCATGGAGGTCTGCGCGCCCCGGTCGCCGTTCGTCGTGCGGGCCTCGACCGCCGATCCGCTTCCGGAGAGCACCGGGTGAGACACGCCGGCTGCCGAGGGAGACTTCGGATGAGGACGACCGTCGAATGCGGAACAACCGGCATCACACGGCGGCGTGATGCGGAAAATGGCGTGGTTTCTCTATTTTTACTAAACAGCCAGGTTTGACATTTCCGGCGGGCGACCTAGGATTCAATTGAAGGGATCACTCGGCGGGATTACCCGCTGGTGACCCTGATAAACATGGCTTTCTCACCCCCGTGTTTGGGGCAGGGCCGCTCAGTCGAGTGGCCCTGCCCTTTTCTTGTTGCCGTGCGGCCCCCTTGACGACGCGCGGTCGAAATGCTCATTTTGAAAGTTCGGTCGAATGATCGGCTTGACGCAGCCAAGTGGATTGACCAATGGGCCGATGTTGACGAACACGACCGGACATCGGCCACCCGTGTGTGTGAGGATCGAATCATGTTGCTACAAACCAGGCGTGAACGGATGGAGCAGGATACCCCAGGCAACGCGGCGGGCTCGTGGCCGGCCGAGCCGTGGACCGGCGTGGGAAACCGAATGCTTCCGGAACGATGCTACGTCGAGCCCGACGACGACTTCGACGATGACTTCGATGACGACTTCGAGGAGGATATCGACGACCTCGAACTGGACGATCTCGACGACGATGACGACGACGATGACGATGAGGAGGAAGAGGAAGAGGAAGAGGAAGACTTCGACTGACCTTCGGGGGAAGCTGTGATTGAACTTGCACCGCGGATTGAACAAGCCGTCGAATTCCTCCGTGGCCGGTGGACCGGGCGGCCGCGCGTCGGGATCATCCTGGGCACGGGGCTCGGCAGTGTCGCCGGGCAGATCCAGACCGAGGCCACGTTCGACTACCCGTCCATCCCCCATTTCCCCCGCTCCACCACCGTCGGCCACGGCGGACAACTCGTCTGCGGCCGGCTCGAGGGCGTGCCGGTCCTGGCCATGGAAGGGCGGTTCCACGCTTACGAGGGCTACACCCACGCGCAGATCACCTTCCCGGTCCGCGTGATGCGGGCGATGGGCGCCGAGACGCTGATCGTCTCCAACGCCTGCGGCGGCATGAATCCGCATTACGCCTGCGGCGACATTGTGGTCATCGAGGACCACGTCAACCTGATGAACGGCAACCCGTTGATCGGCGTCAACGACGACCGGCTCGGCCCTCGATTCCCGGACATGAGCCGCCCGTACGATCCCGAACTGATCGAGCGGGCGCTGGAGATCGCGCGGCGCGAGAACTTCGCGGCTCACAAAGGCGTCTATGTCGCCGTGACGGGGCCTAACCTGGAAACTCGGGCGGAGTACCGTTTTCTGCGCGGCATCGGCGCGGACGTGGTCGGCATGTCGACCGTGCCCGAGGTGATCGTGGCCGTTCACGCCGGCATGAGGGTGTTGGGGCTTTCGGTCGTCACCGACGTGTGTCTGCCCGACGCCCTGAAGCCGGCGAACATCGAAGAAATCCTGGCCATCGCGGACTCGGCCGAGCCCAAGCTGCGCAAGATCGTTCTGGGCGTGCTGGCGAGCCTGGCGGTCGCGGAAGAATAGCGTTGCCGGCGCCAAACCGAGCCGCGACCGTCAGGGAGCGGTGTGGCATTGGGCGCCGGGTGGCCACTGCCGGCTTGTCCAGCAGTGCTCAGCGTGCCCCGCGACCGCTTCCTGACGGGCGCGGCTCGGTCCTTTAGCCTTCTTCGCGGCGGTTCTCTTCGGCGTGCTGCTGGCGGATTTCCTTCGCCCGGGCGTCGAGCCGGTCCGCCTTCTTCGCGTCGGGAGGGTCGAGATGGCGGAGGACCTCGGCTTCGGCCTCGAGCGTTTCGGCGAGTGCCGGGTGGAAGGGAACCAGCGTGGCGTTGCCGATTTCCATGGCCCTTCTCAGATGCGGTTCCGCGTCGGCGTACTGGCCCCGTTGCACGTGCAACCGGGCCAAGCCCACCAGCAGCCTGGCGACGCTCGGGTGGTCGCGACACTGCTCGCCGAACGCGGCCTCGTCGATCGCGATCGCTTTCTCGTACCGCTCGATGCCCGTCCGCGACGTCCGCCGATCGGGCTCGATCGAGCCGAGATACCCCAGCGTCTCGGCCACGCGGGGATGCGCCTCGCCCAGCGACGCCACCTCCATGGCCAGCGCCTTCTCCAGCAGCGGCCGGGCCTCGTCGGGCTTGCCTTGCGCCAGCCGCACGCGCGCCTGAAGCTCAAGACACCGAGCTACGTTGGGATCGTCCGTCGCCAAGGACTTCTCCGCAATCCCCAACGCCTCGAGGCAGTTCTTCTCCGCGTCGTCGTAACGCCCCAGCAGGAGCCGGGCCTCGGCCAGCGCCGCCAGCGTCGGCACCAGGTACGCATGCCGCGGCCCCAAGGACTCGCGGAGGATCTCCACGGCCTGGGCGTGATACGTCTGGGCCAAGGCGTAGAGCGACTCGGCCTTGTAGCTCTCGCCCACCGTGTTCATCGCCACGGCCACGCTCGGATGCCGGGCGCCGAGCGTCGTCTCCAGCGCGGTCACCAGCGACTTCATCTCGGCCGGCGTGGTCTCGGCGTACGCGCCCAGCGCCAGTGCCACCGTCGCGCTGCTCGTCTCGCTCATGGCGACGACCGCGCCGCGGACGTCGGCGGTATTACGACGAATCACCAGCGCCGCGTCGCACGTTTGGCGGGCTTCGACGTATTGACCCTGGAGATACTGGCGCATCGCCCGGTTCGCGAGCCCCACGGCCACGCCGGGGCCTTTCTCGTCGTGGCGACGCCAGATGTCCGTCGCCCAATTGTTGAGGCTCCGCGCGCCCGGAAAACTGCCACGCAAGGCGAAGAGGACCGACTGGTTGTTGAGGCTGGCGGCCTCTCTCGGGTCGCCTTCGCCCAATTGCTCGGCAAAGAGCTTCTGGGCCTGCTTGTTGTACTCCTCGGCCCGGTCGAGCCGAACACCGGTAAGTTGGTACAACGCCGCCTGCAGATGCAGACAAACGGCCAGGTCCAGCTTCGCCCCCTCGCCGCCGTCGCGCGCCAGCCGCAACGCCTGAGCGAGCAATGCCTGGGCCTTGGCCGGACTGCCCGCGTGAATCCACGCTGCCGCCGTCTGACACAGCAGGCCGGGGTCATTCGGCTTGGCCCCCAGGGCATTGCCGTACCAGACGGCCGCCTCGGCGGGCCGATCGGCGTACAGTTCCGCCTGGGCACGCGCGACCTGGATCAGGATCGGGGCACCCTCGCCCTCGGCCATGGCCTTGGCCAGGAGGTATTGAGCCTCATCGTAACGCCCCTCGGCAATCGCCTTCAGTGCCAAGGTGTACGAGTCGGCACTGTCCGGGATCAGCTTGGCCAGCCGTCGCGCTTCGGGTGGCCGGACCGGAGGCTGGGCAATCGGCAACCGGCCGTCCGGACACACCAGCACGAGCGACGTAATCTCCCGCGTCAACGGCTCCGAGAGATCGCCAATCGCCCGCTCGGCCACCGCCACCGGCGCCAGAGGCGTGAACCACCACGCCGCGACAACCACGAAAACGATCGCGCCGCCGATCGCCCGAAGGGTCGTCTCCCCCAGCAAGGGCAGGTTCACCGCGCGGCCGTGGTGCCCCCTACGCTCCTCCCGCAACTGCTTTCCAAAGTCGAGATGCTGGCCACGTCGTACCCGGGTGACCAAGTCGTCCTGCGGATCGGCCGGTCGCGTGGCGCAGGCGTAGACGACGGTGGCCAACACCGCCGAAATCAGGCCCAGCGGACGCTGCAACCACGCCGATACCGCGTCGGGCACCTGCCAGTACAAGACCGCCAGGTAAACCAGCAGCACCGCGCCCCAGATCACCGCCGCGACGGGAACCTTCTGGAGCGACTTTCGCGCAATCTGGCCGATCGGCGGCGCGGCTCGTTTGCCCGAACGCCGCCTTTTGCTGGAAGATCGCTTGGCCATGATCTTCTAAGTCTAACTCCGGCGGCAAAATCCGGCAAACCTCCCGCCGCCGACCACCCCCGAAGGTAGTGTGAGGCGATCCCGAGGGCCGCTCCCCGTGCTACACTTCCTTCGTCGCAAGGTGACTGCTGGGCGTCGTCGGAATTCTCGTGGTCGCCCGGTTCGGCCGTTTCCACCAGGAAGACTCGCTGCGAGGGACGACGACCGACATTGCCGCGGTGTTGATGTACGCCGTCGGCGCGCTGTTGGTCGTTGCGCCCATGGCCATCGCCATCGGCGGCGGCGTGGCCATCCTCTTTGCAGTACAAGCCCGCGAAATGCACGCCTTCGCCAAAAAACTCCGCGACGAGGACCTCAAGGCGGTCATGCGGTTCGTCCTGATCACCTGCATCATCCTGCCCGTGCTGCCCAATCGGGTCTTCGGCCCGCTGGAGGTCTTCAACCCCTTTGAAACCTGGCTGATGGTCGTGTTGATCGTCGGCATGAGCCTCGGCGGCTACATCTTGACCGACATGGACGCCATCACCCTGTCGACCGCCCGACTGGCACGCGACGGCGACCCCCTGCTGTTGGCCGAAGGCTGGCGCGTGATCGTGGCGGCGGGGCTGGCGAATCTTGTTTTCAAGGCGGGCATTGTGGGCGTGATGGGCAATCGTCGCCTGTTCCTCCAAATCCTCTGGCTTTTCGCAATCCCGATCGTCGGCGGAACGCTCCTGCTGCTGCTCTGGCCCCTGTAGGGTGGAATGTGGGATGTGGAATGCGGAATGTGGCCCAGCCGCCCTCGGCTGGGGCTCGGTTGACTCGGCTATCACCGCCGGGGCGGCGGTGCCACAAACGAACCCCGCATGAGCCTGAGATTGCCATTGCCGTCGATCGCCGCCGATCGGTATGATGCGGCCCAACATGCCGCCGTCCTGACGCGGCAAGGGCAGGGGCTTTCGTGGCCCTCGGGCGGAGGGACCGCTCGTGGTTGTGGTGAAAGGAGGCACCCAGAAGCATGCAGAGTTCGACCACGGTGTTATGCCGGGCAGTCGTAATGCTGACTTGTTTGGTCGTCGTTCCACTGCTGGCCCTGTTTGGGACCTCGCTTCCGCAAATGGCCAGGACGCTGTTGGATCGTCCCGTCAACCGGGACACGGCCGCGAACCAGTCGCTCGACGAGGCGCCGGCGTTCGCGGCGAACGATGCCGCCACGGGCATGACCGCCGCGTCACCGCCGTTGGACAGTCCCCGGGTGAACCTCCCCGATGGCCGTCCGGCGACCTACCCGCAACCAGGTACCACGCCCGCCGGACCGCTCAATCCCGGCCCGAGTACCTATCCTGTCCCGCAACCGGGAGCCCTGGCTAATCGCGCGGGCGGGATGGTTCCGGTCGGGTACAATGCTCCGGTCGGCGATCGCATCGTGGCGCCGCCGCCGTGGCGAAGCAATCCCTCGGGCTATCCGTCCGGAGGGTCGTCGCCGGGCGGCGTGGGCGACGCCGGTCGTTCCGTCCCTGCCCAGCCGGCGGCCCTCGTGCCGGTGACTCCCTCTCCGGGCGATTCGACCCAGGCTGGGGCTCCGGTGGTTCCCGGGCGTTCGGCCGCCGGCGCCAATGTCTTGCCGGCAGCGCCGTCCACGGCGGGGGCGTTCCTGGGGATTCAGGAGCGACTCCGCGGCATGGGAGCGACGTACTACCGGCTGGAGTCGTGGGGGAGTCAACAACCGTTGTTCCGCTTCCAATGTGAGATGGCTCTGGACGAGAGCCCTCATCTGACTCGGCACTTCGAGGCCACCGACGGCGATCCCTTGCGGGCGATGAGCAAGGTTCTGGCGGAGGTGGAGGTCTGGAAAGCCGGACGTTGACCCTCCGTGCGAGGGGTGCCCCTTGGCAAGCGATGCAACCCGAGGTCTATTGTGTCCCGCCACCCGGCTCGGCAGCGCCGCATTGCGCTACCGTTTGCCCGGCCCGTGGTGCCCAACGCCGGGGCGGCGTCCGGCGAGGCTCGGGCCGTCCGGCTGGCGAGACGACGTGGAGGCGGTTGGCGGAGGAGAGACGGTCCGGGAATCGCCGGTTGCGCGGCTCGAGGCGGTCCTATTTCTTGCCCGAGGACCCCTAACAAGCAGGAAGTTGGCCCAACTTGCCGACTTGGCGGACGGGACCAAAGCGCGTACACTGGTGCGTGGCCTGAATCGGTTCTATGATAGGGAGGGTTGTGCCTTCCGCGTGGTGCAGGTGGCCGGGGGATATCAGTTGATGACCCGGCCCCAGTTTGCCCCGTGGTTGCGGCGTTTGCACCGTTCGCCCGTTGAGGTGCGATTGTCGGCGCCAGCGTTGGAAACGCTGGCGGTGGTGGCCTATCGGCAACCGGTTTTGCGGGTTACGATCGAGGCGATCCGCGGCGTGCAATGCGGCGAAATCCTCCGGCAACTGATGGAGCGGGACCTGGTCAGGATCGCCGGTCGTAGCGAGGAACTCGGTCGGCCGTTTTTGTACGGCACCACGAGACGTTTCCTTCAGGTCTTCGGCCTGCGAAACCTTGAAGAACTGCCCAGACACGAATGGTTCGACCTTCCCGAGGCCACGCGCGCGGACGGTCTTGACGAGAGCGTCCCAAGCCACGACAACGATGATATCCAGCCGAATATCCCCGATCCCCATATAGCGGCGAGTTCCCCGAACCGATACAAAGACGGTTCGGATCGCGACCCGGCGATAGAACTTAGTGGACCCGAGACACGGGCGAGTTCCCCGAACCGACCCCAAGACGGTTCGGATTAGGATAAAGCGAAACAACCCATTCGTGTCCCGTTAAACGGTAGAGGAGTGAAAAGTGAAGCGAGTAGCCCCATCCCCCGACGCAGCCGACAACCTCGTGGAGCATGACTTTGCCATGGTGATCGGCGAGCCACTCGTCGCGGTTGCGCCGGAAGACGACGATGAATTCGAGGACGAAGAGGACGAAGAGTTCGAGGACGACGACGAAGAGGACGACGACGAAGAGGACGACGAAGAGGACGACGAAGAGGACGACGAAGAGGAAGAGGAAGAGGAAGAGGAAGAGGAAGATGATCTTGAAGATGACGAATGGGAAGAAGTAGACGACGAGGATGAGGAGGAAGAGGAGGAGGAAGAAGAAGAGGAGGAGGAAGATGAATGGGATGACGATGATGACGACTGGGATGACGACGATTGGGATGACGACGATGAGGATGACGACGAGGAAGAGGAAGAGGAAGAGGAAGAATGGGAAGACGAGGATAAATAGGTGGATGACGCTCCAGGTGCCTTGAGCGGGACCAGCGAAGCGTCGCTAGAAACACAAAACAGAGAAACAACTGCGTGGCGGGCCACGCAGTTGTTTTTTTTGAGCCAAACGCAGTTCGTAGTCCGTCGTAACTAGCCCGGATTATTCATGAAGCACTCGGGTAAGGTCCGTAGGGGGATCGGAAGGGGAGTGAAGGCGTCCTGGGGGTGAGAG
Organism: Planctomycetia bacterium; assembly: GCA_026401055.1. Classification (GTDB taxonomy): domain Bacteria; phylum Planctomycetota; class Planctomycetia; order Pirellulales; family Thermoguttaceae; genus JAPLNP01. Next base: position 59 of record JAPLNP010000475.1, on the reverse strand, counting down.
CGGACGGGTGAGGGCATAAAACCCCCTTTCCCCCAAGCGATAGAGCGGCGTCGCCGAGG